>CAYXQR010000164.1:0-31479 GCA_964466955.1 uncultured Nitrosospira sp. | reverse complement strand
ATCAGGATGAGTCCAGTAGCCGGACAACAGCCTCCGCGCCAGTTTACTCTCGCTTTTCAGCCCTGTATTCCTCAATGTCGACCTCGATGACCTCCTGTGAAAAGCTGCGGTAGGCATTGCCGATATGCTTGGCCATCGTGTCCGGAAACAGATGGAATTCACCTGATTTCAACGCGGCGACGATACCCTCCGCCACGACGGAGGGAGGCTCGGCAGTTCCGGCCAGGCAAGCGAGGTCGGCCATATCCGTGGCAATCAAGCCGGGATGAACGCTCAGCACCGCTGTACCCCGCTGCCCCAGCAATTCACGCAATGCCTGCGTGATCGAATAGGTAGCCGCCTTGGAAGCGGAGTGCGTGGCGAAATTGGGAGAGCACTTCAACGAAGCGATCGAATTGATCTGCACGAAAGCTCCTCCCCCATTCCTCTCGAGAACGGGAGCAAATGCCTGCCCCATGCGAACCAGGCCGAAGACATTGACTTTCATAGCCTCTTCAAGCGCATCGATGGCATCATCATCCAGCGGGGTGGATGTTCTGAAAATTGCTGCGTTATTGACCACCACCTCGACGTCCGGACTGTTCCCCGCCAGAGCAAAAATGGTTTCCGGCCGTGTCAGGTCGACCGGAACGGGCACCACCTTTTCCCCGTACCGATCGACAAGAGGAATTGCAGAATCCAGGTTCCGCACCGCTGCGTAGACTTTTCTTGCCCCGTGTTTCAGAAAAGCCTCGACAATCGCCTTTCCGATCCCGCGATTGGCTCCCGTGACAAGCCCGACCTTGTTCCTGATGTCACAGGTCATCCTCACCTCCGGCACAGCCCGGCACATATATGGATACGGATCACAGGAAATTCACCATGCTTATCCGCATTGTATGGTAAGTTTTTGAATGGCCCTTTTTCTTTCTGGTCCAATAAATTTATCTGGAAGAACACGCGCCCTCTCCATCTGCCGACCCTGGCTTCGCCATCCACTCTCTTATACCACGATATACCCTGTGGGCAAGTCTACCATCGAAAGGGGGTGGGAGTCGCCGGCTTTGCGTGCTCCTGGGAACTGCTCGTGTCCGTTTCTGTTTAAATCATTGGATCTCCGTCCGCCTCCGGTCCGTCTCCGTTGCGATCCTGAATCGTGTAATATGAATTAGCTGTGTGCCATTCTCATCGGATAAATTGTATCCAATGGATATGCGTCTGATAAATTTTCAGGAATAAAATCTGCTCCATGCCCCCCCCTACCCTTGCCCTGTTGCATGGCTTTCTCGGCTTCTCCCATTGCGGGCCGATCGAATATTTCAGGGGCGTGCGAAAAGCGCTATGCCATAAGCATATGCGGTCGCTGATGCCCGAAGTGCCGGGAGCAGGCTCCATTGCCGAACGGGCGGAAATGCTTGCCCGCAAGCTTTTCCGCAGCAATGCGCCGACCTTTGCCTTGATCGGGCACAGCATGGGAGGCCTGGATGCAAGATATCTCATTACCTATCTGGATCCGGATCGGCGCGTGAAAAGCCTTCTTACCGTAGCCACGCCCCATACCGGCACAGTGCTAGCCTCATGGATGCTGGAATCGCGCAGGCTGATCCCTGCCTGGTTCCGCCATGTCGGCCGCCCCGCGCTTGACGAATTGACGCCGGATGCGCGAACGGCGATGCCGATTCCTGATCGCGTGGATGTGAACTATTCCTCTTATGCGAGCCAGCGCCCGCGTCATGAGCTTCCTTTCTGGCTCCGCCCCTATGGGAGTGTCATCCCGGAGGACAACGACGGCATGGTGCCGGTCAACTCGGCGCGGTGGGGAACGTTCCGCGGCACCGTGCGCGCGGATCATGTCGAACTTCTCGGCTGGAGCCTGCAGCTGCCTGATTCCCGGTCAGGAAGGCCGTTCGATCATATTCCGTTCTGGATACGCGCCGCAACCGAAACCATGGCTGCGGCGGAGAACGAGGCGCCGCGAGAGGCATCCCCTTGAATCGGGAGGGCCGGCGCCGGGACATGCCCTGGTACGACTGGCTCGTGTTCGTCGTGCCCGCCGTGCTTGTCTTCACCCTTGGGCTGGAGTCCGCCCTAGGCCCCGTCCTGCACCCAGGCGACCCGGAACCTCGGGATTTCCGCGCCGTCGCCCACTGGTTCGACCCTGTATTTTTTCAATATAATCTCGTCATGACGCTGCTGGCGGTGCTGGTCGTGCCGTCGCTCGCCCTCTCCTATATCCAGACGATGGCGAACCGCAAGGAACGGCGGTTGCAGCGCGAAGTTCCTCCCGAACGCCGGGCCGAAATCCACAGAAGAATGGAACGGCGCGCGTCCTTCAGCTCCTATCGCGGAAGCGTCTGGCTGACGACGGTCGTTGTGCTGCTGGGTGCTTCCATCCTGCTGCTGTTCAAGCCCGTTTCGTCCCCGGACCAGATGGGAGTGGATTTCAGCCTCGGAGCCAACATGCTGACGATCGGGCCTTTCGCGGAATTATACGAAAAAAATCCGGATGCCTACTTTTCGCATATCCTCCGCAATCTGATCGCATTCCAGTTTGGCTTTCTTGGCGCCTACATCTACTTCATCGGCGCGGTCGTTCGCGCCTACTTCACTCTCGATCTGACGTCCCACACGTTTGTCGACGGCGCCATCCGCATGATTATCGCGAGCATACTTGCACTGGTGCTTTCGTTCGCCTTCCACGTTGTGCTTCCTGACAGCTACGAGTCTGCCCCTGCCACCTCCGCGCCCGCCGCGTCTGCTGCCGGAGCTTCTTCCGGCAGTCCTTCCCGGGACGGGGCGCCTTCCGGCGATGAACATGCGCGAATCGGAGCGGGTGGCCATGCTGAGCCCGGGGATGCGCCCCATCCCGGGGGGTTGAGTCTGCTCCCCGTCGTGGCCTTCTTTTTCGGTTTTTACCCGAAACGGGCATCGCTCGCGATCGAGCGCGTAGCCATCAGCGCCATGCGGAATATCATTCCTAGCGACACCTACCGGGCGCTGCCGCTTTCCATGCTCGCCGGGATGAGCTATTCCCATGAGCTTCGGCTCGAACGGGAGGGTTACGACAATCTGGAAAATCTCAGCAACGCCGACGCGGTGGACCTCGCGGTGCGCACCTGCTTCAGCTATTGCCAGTTGCAGCAGTGGATAGATCAGGCCTGGCTTGCCGCACGCCTGCGGGAGGATTACCCGGATTTTGCGCGGCGCACGGGAATTTCCAGCAGTGACGAACTCCAGCGTTTCCTGTGCCGCCCCGACTCACCCAGGGACGGAATTGAACAGATGGCGGCAGCGCTATCGACGGACCCGGCAAGCAGTGCATCCTGGAAAATGCGGCTGACCGCGCTCAGGCTGCTGCTCCTGGTCGACGGAGGAACTTCCGAAAGCGAAAGGCCGTGCGACAAAGGCCCGGAAAAGGCGCGGGAGCCAGCTTCTGGCCTGTGAGGATCGGGACAGAATTCCACCATCCCCTCTTCGGGCGTCCTGCATCACCCCTGTCCATCAAACTACGAACATATCGACAAAACGACTGACGGGCATGGCTTCCAGCCTCGCCCGGTCGCGGCAGATATCGATGATCGTCCTTTGCCGTGCTTCCGTAAAACAGCCGGCCAGGCTGGCCTTGAATTTCTCCTCCAGCAGTGGCGTGCCTTCTCCGCGCCGAAGCCTGTGCCCGAGGGGATACTCGATCACGACTTCCCCCAGTTTGCTGCCATCCTGGAATTCCACCGTAATGCCATTGGCAATGGAACGCTTGTCCGGATCGTGATAATCCCGGGTGAATTGCGGCACCTCCAGACAGAGCATCTTTTCACGCAGCGCATCGATGCGCGGATCGCGGGCTATGGCATCCTCATAATCGGCTGCGGTCAGCCGGCCAAAAATGAGAGAGACTGCGACGATATACTGCATGCAGTGGTCACGATCGGCGGGACCATGCAGCGGCCCTTTCTTGTCGATGATGCGGATCGCCGCCTCGTGCGTGCGTATGGTAACGCTTGCGACATCGCTGATTCGGTCCTTCACCCACGGATGCAGCTGCATAGCGCACTCCGCCGCCGTCTGGGCATGGAATTCCGCGGGAAAGGAAATCTTGAACAGGATGTTCTCCATCACGTACGATTCCCACTGCCTGATCGGTCTTTGAAAACTGAACGGCTGCCCCCTGAACAGTACATCATAAAAACCCCAGGTGGTCGCGGTGAGCGCGGACGGGTAGCCCGCTTCGCCCTTCAGGGTCACAAGCGCCAGCCACACGGCGCGGCTGGTGGCGTCACCAGCCGCCCAGGATTTTCGCGAACCTGTATTGGGCGAGTGGCGGTAAGTACGCAGCGCCTGACCGTCCACCCAGGCTTGAGAAAGTGCATCGACGATCTGGTCGCGGCTGCCACCAAGCATGTGCGTGACAACCGCAACGGTGGCGACCTTGACCAGCACGACGTGATCCAGTCCAACCCTGTTGAAGCTGTTTTCCAGCGCCAGGCACCCCTGGATTTCATGAGCCTTGATCATCGCGGTGAGCACATCCCGCACAGTGAGCATTTGCTCCTCTTTTGCAGCCTTGCGCGACAGCCAGTCCGCCACGGCCAGTATACCGCCCAGGTTGTCCGACGGATGCCCCCATTCGGCAGCCAGCCAGGTGTCGTTGAAATCCAGCCAGCGGATCATCGTACCGATATTGAATGCAGCCTGCACCGGATCGAGCTGAAACTGCGTCCCGGGCACCCTTGCGCCATCGGGCATGGCCGTACCCGGAACGATGGGACCCAGCAGTCTGGCGCATGCCGGAAAGGCAAGCGCCGCCATGGCGCAACCCAGAGAATCCATCAGGCATAGGCGGGCGGTCTCGTAGGCAAGATCATGGCGAATATCCTGCTGCACCACATAATTGGCGATATCCACCAGAACCTGATCTGGCCGGGGGCGAATGTTCGGAACAGGCCGGGGCATGGTTGCGTATGATCCGCCATCCGGGTCGCTCATGCTCAACCTCCGCTGGCCTGAACACACTGCTCGACAATTTCGCCCGTCCCGTCGTTCACATGACGAAAGAGCGTGCCTGCCGAACCCGGTCCCGAACCCTTTGTCCACCATTCCAGCCCGCCGCCTACGTAGCGGGCGCCACTAGCCGAAATGGCGATGGTCATTTCGTGTGTTGTGTTCGCGTAGCGGACAATCGTCGTCGTACCTGAACGATAGATTGCTGTACACCGCGGCCGCTCTCGCATTGATAGGAGATGAATTCCGCGTTGCTTCCAGTAACGTGCGCGGCAGGCGTGTGCAGCGAGGAAAAATGCGCGCAACCCGCCATGAGGGCTGTCAGAAAAAGAACGGCGCGCATATGCTGCCTTCATCCCAGTTTCAGGCTGCGGGCTCTGCCGGATTCACTGCCCTTCCTGCGCGTGACCGCATAGGTGTATTTTTATCCAACACCGGCATCACACGAAATTGAACAATGTTATCGGACTGACTGTCAATCCGCCCGTGATGCGCTATATTGATACTTATCGTGGGGCACAAATTCTCACCGAATCCTTTACCTGAAGGATCTATTGACGTTCGAGATCGCTTCTTCATATCAACTATAACCGCGCAAGGAAAAACTGATGAAAAAGATAGGATTTGTGTGCGTTGCCCTTGCTCTGCTTGACTCGATCTCAGCCGGCGAGGCATGGGCAGACAGGGTGGGCCCCCGCCGCCACGGCCATACGCATAATCCTGGATTCGCGCTCGGCTTGGGATTTCTTGGCGGCTACGGGCTGGGGTACTACGGCAGAGCTCCGTACTTCCCCCCCTATTACCGGTACGGGCCGGGGTACGGTTTCGGACCATACGGTTATCCGTCGTACGGCTTCGTTCCCTGGCATGGATTCACGCCAGGCTATGTTTATCCTCCCGTCGTTGCCGTGCCTTCCGCGCCACCTGTCTACATCCAGCAGCCACAGGCTGTTCAACCCCAGCCCCGGGCTTCATCGGATTACTACTGGCATTATTGCCGCAACCCGGAAGGATATTATCCTTATGTCAAGAATTGCCCGGAGGGATGGTTGCAAGTATCCCCTCAGCCCAATCAATAAGTCAACAAGCAGGATGCCTCCACATGAAAAACATGCACAAGACACATGCCGCCCATACAATCGGCGCCTCTTCAGCCAGTGACAGCCGTATAGTACTCAACCGAGCCGGCAGCCGAGGTCGTGTCCCATTTGCGTTAGCGGCGCTCGCATCGCTCCTTTCGCTTGGCGCGTGCGTCACCATGCCAACCGGCCCGAGCATGATGGCGCTGCCGGGAGTGGGCAAGAATTTCGATGAGTTCCGCTACGACGACAGCCTGTGCAGGCAGTTTGCTTACGAGCAGGTCGGCGGCGAAACGCCGAACCGCGCATCGATCGCGAGCGGGGTGGGCACTGCCGCGATAGGCTCAGCTCTGGGCGCCGCGGCCGGCGCAGCCATAGGGGGTGGACAGGGCGCGGCCATCGGGGCGGGCACCGGCGCGGTAGCGGGAAGCCTGACGGGCATCAACACCGCAACCGCCTCGGGTTCCGCCGTTCAGCAGCGCTACGACGCGGGCTACCTGCAATGCATGTACGCGAAAGGGCATCAGGTACCCGTATACGGAACCATGACACAAGGCTATCGGGGGAGCGGCGCGGCCGCGTATCCGCCTCAATCCTCTCCATATCCGCCGCCTCCCCCGCAACCGGGTTATTCGCAACCAACCTACACGCAACCACCTCCGCCGCCGCCCGGAAACCCGCCGCCACCGCCGCCGGGAAGCATGAGATAGAAGGCTCTACTGGATCCCTGACGAGATCCAGTGTGCATCAAGACAGCAACATCCGTCAGGAATGGCGCCTCATCCCTGCCGGATGCGCTCATAGCGCGGAAGGAAATCTTTTTACTGCAATTGGCGGATCAAGCCCGGCAGTTCCTGAAAATTATCGAACCAGACCGGCCTCACGCCGAATTCGAGATATTTCGAGGATTCCGCTTCCATCTCTTCCATGGACGGTTCCTTCCCCTGCCGGTCTCGCGGCCATTTCAAAAGCGCATAGTGATAGCGCCCTGGATATTCGGCAAACACCTCCCGCAGAAGGCCATTCATCGCCTCATCGGTAAACGAGCAGCCGATATAGAGCGCGACGTGCACCGGATTCGCCAGATATCCTTCATAAACGGTTTCAAGTATCCGGGAGCGCGGTCCTTTGTATACCGTCAGATACTGGGATGTGGAAAACACGAAGCGCACATCCGTGATGAGAAACAGGCGCCTCGGCGTATAACCGTGCAGATGAAAGACCGGCTGGTGCCATTGGCTCCTGCGGGCCAGTTCGTCGGGGTCGCCCCGCAGCCCGTCCCCTTTCATGGCCCAGGCCGCGTGGGGAATTTTCTGCTCGGCCAGCGCTTCCGACATGAGCGCATCGATATTGTAGGTGATGATCGCATCCCATCCTGAAAACAGTCCGGGACCCCGCGGAGCCACCTCCTGCGCATGCGCCAGCTCGGCGATGGCGCGGTGCGCCTCGCTCGGTTCCTTCGCGCGCTTATAGAGAAGTCCCGTCAGCAACCGGAACAGATGCTGGCCGCAAAGATCGTAGCAAACCTGCGCGCCGTGCATGAGGGTTTCGACATGCGTCGAGGAACCCTGGGCGTTGACCTTGGCAAGGACCTCCCGTGCGATTTTCTCCTGCTCCGCCGTGTATCGCTTCACCTCGCTGACGCACTGCTCGAAACGCCAGGTTCCCGTTCCACCCGTGCGTACGGTACCGTCTGGAAGAAACTCGATGGGAGGTTGGGGAGGATTGTCGGCGGCCGGCACGGACTCGTGAAGCTCCATACCTTTCTCCAGTGTTTCTTCCAGCATCAGGCGCACCAGGGCCGGCCAGGAAGGGGCGCCCGCCCCCATCGAGACGCCTGCTCCCAAAACCGGTGAAAGGGCACTCGAGCGGCGGATCAGGCGCAACAGGCCAAGATCGAATTCCCGAACCCGCCATCCCAGCCGGACACGAATTTCGTCCACGAAAGGCAGGACGCGACGAACTTCAAAGCGGATATCCGGCAACGGTCTGGACAATGGAAGCTGGCTGCCACGATAAATGCCGTTGATGTAGGTTTCCAGTTCCAGGAGCGCGGCGGCAGGCTCATCGGTTGCCGAAAGCTGCTCCAGCAACGCATCATCGCCGCCGTGAAGCGCTTTTTCCCAGGCGGGATGCTGCTCGGAGGAATGTGGAATGGGTGAGGGTTCCTGCGACATCATCTTCCTTGATCCGACATCCGGAGATGCTTCCCTATGCTCTAGGTCGGGAAAAAATCAGCTTTACCAATATCAATATAGTCCATTATTTCATCGTCAAACTTGATTCCTCCTATCTATCTTGCCAACCCTGGATTACGGTTGACTATAAATCAGCGTATGAAACGGGAGTCAATGCCATGACAACTAAATTTGTGGAGCAAAAGGTCACCCAGACAAGGGCAAAAAGCCCTTTCAGGGCCTGTGCATATGGAAAGTCGTGCGTACTTTTAGTGAGCAATAATAGAAATGACAGTATTTTTCTTATTGATTTTTAGGTACGTTAAAACTTGATACCTGATATGTCGCACAGTCCGGCAAGTATGGTGGGCTCAAAAGAAAGAGACGAGAAAAACCTCTGCTTAGTAATGTATTTGGAATGTAATATGTCAAACCATAATTCCGTTTTGTCGAGTGCGATTTCGCGCACTAAAAATGAGGAGCAACCGAGAACCTTCAATTTAAACTTACCATAACCAGGAGGAAAGGGCGGATATTCAGTGGAAGCGCATTGAAAGCAGTCAGCTAAATGAAACCCTTTCGGTTTCTTCAGATCTCCTTCCACTACCCATATCACATCACCAACTCTAAGCGACCAATACTTAGTGAGATACATTTGGGAAGCTCCTACCGAGGCGTATGTATAACCCATAGCAGTGTCGCTATGGTATGCATACCAGTGTTGCATAATTCCTCCTCAGTAACCTCTCTGTTCGCGAGAGGGAAATATATAATTTGTACAAATCAATCCTCAGCGGCAAAACCAAATCGAGCAAACGCGATTATCTTTCCCTTGCCGATATTGACACAAACTCCCGCTCTTCCGGTCCGACATAATTCGCCGAAGGGCGAATGATTTTCCTGTCTATCCGCTGTTCGATGATATGCGCTGCCCAGCCGCTGGTGCGGGCGATAGCGAACAGCGGCGTAAACATGAGTGTTGGCACGCCCATCATGTGGTAGCTCACGGCGGAATACCAGTCGAGGTTGGGAAACATTTTCTTGATATTCCACATCACGGTTTCAAGCCTGGCCGCGATATCGAACATTTTCATGTCCTCGGCTTCCACGGAAAGGTTTCTCGCTACTTCCCGGATGATGCGGTTGCGCGGATCGCCGGCGGTATATACGGGATGGCCAAAGCCAATGATGATTTCCTTATCCGCGACGCGCCTACGGATATCCGCTTCGGCTTCATCCGGGTCGGCATAGCGCGTCTGGATATCGTAGGCGACCTCGTTCGCGCCACCGTGCCTGGCACCGCGCAGGGCGCCGATGGCACCGGTAACGGCCGAATGGAAATCTGAACCGGTACTGGCAATAACGCGGGCTGTAAAAGTCGACGCGTTGAACTCGTGCTCGGCATACAGCACGAGAGAAGTGTGCATCGACCGTACCCAGGACGCGGGCGGCGGCCTGCCATGCAGCAGGTACAGGAAATAACCGCCGATGGAATCCTCGTCGGATGCGAGTTCGATGCGGCGACGGTGGTGCGAATAGTGGTACCAGTACAGCAGCATGGATCCGAGCGAGGCCAGCAGCCTGTCCGCCAGGTCGCGGGTGTCCTCGACGGTGTGCGGCGCCTTCTCCGGCAGCAGGGCGCCCAGCGCTGACACGCCCGTACGCAGGACCTCCATCGGATGAGCACTCGCTGGAAGAGTTTCGAGGATGGTTTTGACGCCGGCGTGGAGATCGCGCAGGCTCCTGAGCTTTTCCTTGTATGTGGCCAGTTCCGAGAGAGTGGGAAGCTTCTCATGCACCAGCAGGTGGGCAACCTCTTCGAATTCACACTGATCGGCCAGGTCAAGAATGTCGTAACCGCGACAATGAAGATCGTTTCCCGTTCTGCCAACGGTGCAGATGGCAGTATTGCCGGCCAGCACGCCGGACAGCACCACGGATTTCTTGGTACGGCTGACGGGTTCCCGATCCGATTTATTCATTCCGGGGCTCTTTATTTGATCCGGAGCGCATCAACTGTTTTTCATATGCGCGATAGTCGAGAAAATCGTACAGCTCGGCACGGGTCTGCATGGTCTCCAGCGCATTCTTTTGCGAGCCTTCCTTGCGTATCGTCCGGTACACATTCAGCGCTGCAGCGCTCATGGCGCGAAATGCCGACAGGGGGTACAGCACCAGGGAAACATCTGCCTGCACGAGCTCTTCGTACGAATAGAGGGGCGTGACGCCGAACTCGGTCATGTTGGCCATGACGGGAACCTGTGCTGCCGCGGCAAACTGCCGGTACATATCCAGTCCCGTCACAGCCTCGGGAAAAACCATGTCCGCTCCCGCTTCCACATAGGCGCATGCGCGGTCGATGGCAGCTTCCAGGCCTTCCACCGCCAGCGCATCCGTCCGCGCCATGATGACGAATGCGGGGTCGGTGCGAGCATCCACCGCGGCCTTGAGGCGATCCACCATTTCCCCCTGACTGATAATGGCCTTGCCGGAAAGGTGACCGCAGCGCTTTGCCTGCACCTGATCTTCGATATGCAGCGCTCCTGCTCCGGCTTTAAGAAGCGATTTGACGGCGCGGCCGATGTTGAGCACGCTGCCGAAACCCGTATCCGCATCCGCCAGCAACGGCAAGTCCGTTATATCCGTGATCCGCCGCACATCGATCAGAAGATCGTCCAGCGTCGAAATGGCAAGATCCGGCACGCCCAGCGATGCCGCCGCCACGCCCCCTCCGGAAACATAGATCGCTTTGAAACCGGTGCGCTCCGCCAGGCGCGCCGTATAGGCATTAATACATCCCGCCACCTGCAAGGGCTTTTCCGCGGCAAGCGCGGCGCGGAAACGGGAACCGGGAGTCATTGGAATGAAAACAGGTGCGGCTGGGTCAGAATGAGAAAATCTGTCAACGGAAGAGGTGTTTGACCGAATCCCGCTCTTCCATCAGCTCCTTGTAGGAACTCTGCATTCTTTGCCTGCCCGATTCGCTGATTTCCAGACCGGATACGACCTTGTAAACACCGCTCTCACAGGTTACCGGCATGCCGTAAAAGATACCCTCCGGAATGCCATAGCTGCCATCCGAAGGAATGCTCATCGATACCCAGTCATTCGGCTTCGTACCGTATACCCAGTCGCGAACGTGGCTGATGGCCGCATTCGCGGCGCTGGCGGCGCTGGAGAGGCCGCGCGCCTCGATGACCGCCGTACCGCGGTTCTGCACAGCCGGAATGAAATCCTTTTCCACCCAATCCGGATCGCCGAGGAGTTCGATTGCCTTGCGACCATCCACTTCGGCATGATTAAGATCGGGATACTGGGTAGGCGAATGGTTGCCCCACACCACCATCTTTCTTACGCTGGCAACCGGTTTTCCGATTTTGATAGCCAACTGGGACAAGGCCCGGTTATGGTCCAGCCGCATCATTGAAGAAAAATTACCCGGCGCCAGACCAGGCGCATTGTTCATGGCAATGCAGGCATTGGTATTGGCAGGGTTGCCGACTACGAGGACCTTCACGTCCCGACGGGCGACCTCGTCCAGCGCCCTGCCCTGAGCGCTGAATATGGCACCATTCGCCTCCAGCAGATCCCGGCGCTCCATTCCTTTTCCGCGCGGGCGAGCGCCTACCAGAATGCCGACACCGGCATCCCGAAACGCTACCCTGGGATCGTGGGTCACCGCTACGCCTGCAAGCAGTGGAAAAGCGCAATCATCCAGTTCCATGAGCACGCCCTTGAGGACAGGCAGGAATTGAGGTATATCGAGCAATTGCAGTATGATAGGCTGCTCCTTGCCCAGCATCTCGCCGGCTGCGATGCGAAACAACAGGCTGTAACCGATCTGACCGGCCGCGCCGGTGATTGCGACACGCATCGGGGTGTTCATTGTTGCGCTCCTGAAGGAGATTATCGGTTCAGAAATTGCGATCAACGCGCGGTGAGCCCGGCTGCTGTCGCAGAATGATGGTTCAGCGGAATGTAACCCGTGGCGCCAGCCGTCGATACCCACACCTGGTTCTTGCAGCCGGCGCAAGGCATCTTGTCCAGCAGGAGCCAGAAAATGCCTGAATAAATGCTGAAGGATCCGTTCGGCGATTCCCGTGGACCCCGAACTATAAAAATAATCACACTGCCTGTCAATTTGGCAGATGCCATACGATACAGGAAAACGATGCAGGGGAAAGACGTTGGAAGGGCGATCCCTCTACCCTGCGACAGACGGTACAGTTTGAGGGCGGAGCCTACAATTCTGACCTGACACCCCGTCCGGTTCCGGCCATGGGCGGCTGTATGCCTGGGCTGTCTGGTTGTATCCCCCGGTATAACGGTCTACACTTTATCTTGTATGTCATGCAGAACATAACATTGCACAAGAATCGACCCAAATACCTTGACCTTCTGAAGATCAAGCAGCCTCTGCCAGCAGTGATTTCGATCCTGCATCGGATAAGCGGTGCGCTACTGTTCTTCCCCGGCATACCGCTCGTTCTTTGCAGCCTGGATATGGTATTGAATTCGCCGCACGGTCATGCGTGGCTTCAGTCCCTTTTTTCCAGTCCGCTGCTGAAGATCGGGCTGATCCTGTCGCTATGGTTCTTCCTGCACCACTTGTGTGCAGGCATCCGTTATCTGATGCTGGATCTGCACTATGGCGTCACCCTTGAGCAGGCACGCTTGAGCAGCAAGGTTGTTCTGGCGTCGGGGATCATACTCACCCTCCTTGCAGGAGTCGTCTTATGGTGAGGCGCGCGGTTACAGGCGCGCACTACGGTCTGCGCGACTGGCTGGCCCAGCGGATCACCGCGGCGGTAATGGGGGTGTTTACCTTGTTCCTGGCCGGCATTCTGCTGATCTCCCCTCCCCAGGATGGGGCAGAATGGCAAGCTCTGTTTAGCAATCAGTGGATGCGCATTGGCTCGTTCCTGTTTCTTCTGAGCCTGTACTGGCATGCATGGGTCGGCATGCGAAACATCCTGATGGATTACATCCATCCGGTCGGCATCCGATTTGCATTACAGATACTGGTCATACTGTCGCTGCTTTTCTACGCCATCTGGTCAGCGGAAATTCTGTGGAGCCTGTAAGAACAATGATGGTATCCGCATGCCGATAATCACACGAAAATTTGACGCAGTCATCGTCGGGGCGGGCGGCGCGGGCATGCGTGCTGCCCTGCAGCTCTCGGAGGCGGGACTCAAGGTGGCGGTGCTGTCCAAGGTGTTCCCGACACGTTCCCACACGGTAGCCGCTCAGGGTGGAATAGCCGCGGCACTCGGCAATGTAACCGAGGATAACTGGCACTGGCACATGTATGACACCGTAAAGGGCTCCGATTATCTCGGCGATCAGGATGCCATCGAGTTCATGTGCCGCCAGGCGAGCGAAGTGGTATACGAACTGGAACACTATGGCATGCCGTTCGATCGCCTGGAGAACGGAAAAATCTACCAGCGCCCCTTTGGAGGACAGTCGCAGAATTTTGGCGGCGCGCAGGCGACACGCTCCTGCGCGGCGGCTGACCGGACGGGGCATGCCATGCTGCACACGCTCTATCAGCGCAACGTTCAGGCCAATACCCAGTTTTTCGTGGAATGGATGGGACTGGAACTGATTCGCGACGAAGAGGGAGATGTAAGCGGTGTGGCGGCGCTGGATATCGAAACCGGCGAAGTCATGATACTGCAGGCGCGGGCGACACTGTTCGCTACTGGCGGAGCCGCACGCATATTCAGCGCCAGCACCAACGCGTTCATCAACACCGGCGATGGCCTCGCCATGGCGGCACGCGCAGGCATTCCCCTGGAGGATATGGAATTCTGGCAGTTTCATCCCACCGGGGTATATGGCGTAGGTGTGCTGATCAGCGAAGCGGTGCGGGGCGAAGGCGGCTACCTGCTCAACAAGGACGGCGAGCGCTTCATGGAACGCTACGCGCCGCACGCGAAAGATCTGGCCAGCAGGGATGTGGTTTCCCGCGCGCTGACCCTGGAAATCATGGAAGGCCGGGGTTGCGGCAGGGATGCCGATCACCTGTTGCTGAAGCTCGATCACCTGGGCGGGGACGTGATCAAGACACGCTTGCCCGGTATTCGGGAGATAGCCATCAAGTTCGCCCATGCGGACCCGATCAGCGATCCCATTCCCGTGGTACCCACTGCCCACTATATGATGGGCGGCATCCCGACAAATTTTCATGGACAGGTTGTCGCCCCATACAAAACCGGTCCTGAGGAAGTCGTGCAGGGATTTTATGCGGTAGGCGAATGCGCATGCGTCTCCGTGCATGGCAGCAACCGGCTGGGCACCAATTCTCTGCTCGACATCCTCGTATTCGGCCGCGCTGCCGGCAAGCAGATCATAGAAGATCTTAAAAAGAATCAGCATCACAAGCCATTGCCAGCCGACGCCGCCGACCGGGCACTTTCGCGCCTCGCACGTCTGGATACGCAGCGGGATGGCGAAAATGTGGCGGAAGTGGGAGATGCCCTGCGGAAAACGATGCAGATGCACTGCGGCGTTTTCCGCTTTGCGGACACGCTCAAACAGGGACTGACCAGGATCGAGGAAGTGGCCGAACGGGTAAAACATACTGAAATCAGGGACAAAAGCCGCGTATTCAACACGGCCCGGATGGAGGCGCTGGAGCTCGACAATCTGGCGGAAGTCGCGGTCGCGACCATGGTATCAGCCGAGGCACGGACCGAGAGTCGCGGCGCGCATGCACGCGAGGACTTCCCCCGGCGGGATGATGACAAATGGCTCAAACATACGCTTTATTTCAGCGAGGGCCGGCGGCTCGATTACAAGCCCGTCCGGCTTAAACCGCTTACGGTGGAATCATTTCCCCCGAAAGCAAGAACCTATTGACAAGGCCGGGCGCGCCAGGTCTGGCCATTCAATCGAGATCATTGCCATGAAATTCTCCATCTACCGTTTCGATCCTGACAAGGATGAGAAACCCTACATGCAGGACTATGACGTTGCGCTGGGCCCCGCTGATCGGATGCTGCTTGATGCGCTGGTGCGCATCAAGACCGTGGATGATAGCCTGAGTCTGCGGCGTTCCTGCCGGGAGGGCGTATGCGGCTCGGATGCCATGAACATCAACGGCCGCAACGGCCTGGCCTGCATCACGCCAGTGGCGGGATTGCGGGAACCGGTAGAATTGCGCCCGCTGCCCGGGTTACCCGTCATACGCGATCTCATCGTCGATATGACGCAGTTCTTCATGCAATACCACTCGATCAAGCCGTATCTCATCAACAATGACCCTCCGCCAGAAACTGAACGTCTGCAGTCGCCGGAAGACCGGGCTGCGCTGGATGGCCTGTACGAATGCATTCTGTGCGCGTGCTGCTCGACCGCGTGCCCGTCGTTCTGGTGGAATCCGGATAAATACGTGGGTCCCGCAGGGCTGCTGCAGGCATACCGTTTTCTCTCCGACAGCCGCGACCAGGCCACGGCGGAACGGCTCGACTATCTCGAAGATCCGTATCGCCTGTTCCGCTGTCATTCCATCATGAACTGCACCGATGTCTGCCCAAAGGGGTTGAATCCGATGGAAGCGATTGGGAAGATCAAAACCATGATGGCGAAAAGGACAGTATGAAAAACCAGCCCGGGTCAATCGCTGTTAAGGAAGCGGAACGTGCCCGCTGGCGATGCCGGCGGGGGCTGCTCGAACTGGACGTTGTGCTGCAGCGATTCATGGATATGCATTACGTGCGATTGAGCCGGACAGAACTTCAGCAATTTGAAACTTTGCTGAATCTTCCAGATAATGAACTTTGGGACATCGTTGCGCGGGAAAAGGAAGCGGATGGAAGTGTGCAGCCTGTGTTGCGCCTGTTGCAATCAGTTTAATCGCGCCAAAAATTGGGGAGTATATGGAACACACACGTAACGCGACCCTTGATCTGGGTAATGGCAGCGAACCGCTGGAATTTCCCATTCTCTCCGGCACATTGGGTCCGGATGTAGTGGACATGCGTACATTGCATACCAAGGGAGGCGTATTTACCTATGACCCAGGCTTTCTCTCCACTGCCAGCAGCAGTTCGGCAATTACTTACATAGATGGCGAAAAGGGCATCCTGCTATACCGTGGCTATCCGATTGAACAGCTGGCACTGCACTGTGATTTCATGGAGGTGTGCTATCTGCTCATGAATGGGGAATTGCCCACCGTGGAGCAGAAGAAAATATTCGACCGCACCATCAAGGAACATACGATGGTGCACGAGCAGCTGGCGCGCTTCTTTACCGGTTTTCGCCGCGATGCCCACCCCATGGCGGTCATGGTCGGCGTAGTGGGCGCGCTATCCGCCTTTTATCACGACGCGATGGACATTTCGGACGCAGCCCATCGGGAGCTGTCCGCTTTCAGGCTGATCGCCAAGCTGCCGACAATTACAGCCATGACTTATAAATACAACGTCGGCCAGCCGTTCATATATCCGCGCAACAACCTCAACTATGCGGAAAACTTCATGCACATGATGTTTGCCACGCCGGCCGAGGAATACCAGTCCAATCCGGTGTTGGCGCGTGCGCTGGATCGCATCCTGATCCTGCATGCGGATCACGAGCAGAATGCTTCCACATCCACTGTCCGGCTCGCCGGTTCAAGCGGGGCAAATCCGTTTGCGTGCATTTCCGCAGGCATCGCGTGCCTGTGGGGGCCTGCGCATGGGGGCGCCAATGAGGCCTGCTTGAACATGCTGGAGGAAATAGGCGACGAATCACGCATCGGCTCCTATATCGACCGGGCCAAAGACAAGAACGATCCGTTCAGACTGATGGGCTTCGGGCACCGTGTCTACAGAAACTTCGACCCAAGGGCAACGCTGATGCGTGAAACCTGCCACGAAGTCCTGGATGAACTGGGCCTGCACGATGACCGTCTGTTCAAGCTCGCATTGAAACTGGAGAAGATCGCGCTGGAGGATGAGTTCTTCATCGAGAAAAAACTGTATCCCAACGTCGACTTTTACTCCGGGATCGTTCAGCGCGCTCTAGGCATCCCCGTGTCGATGTTCACCGCCATTTTCACCATGGCCCGCACCGTGGGGTGGATCGCGCAATGGAGTGAAATGATCGCGGACCCCGGCCTCAAGATCGGGCGTCCGCGCCAGCTCTATACGGGTGCCCCCATGCGTGACGTGATTCCGATCGAATCGCGCGGTTAATTTCTGTTTTGCCAAACGACGAGGTCTTTGGCCATGATAGAGCAATCACTCAATGGTTCTTTTTTCTCCGCCGCAAATGCTCTCTTCATCGAGGAGCTATATGACGCTTACCTGAAAAACCCGGAATCGGTGCCGGCGGACTGGCACGACTGCTTTGCCAGCTTGCGTGCGGAGGAAAAGGCCGCAGGCTCAGCCAGTGCCGGCGTCCGTGTTTCACGCTGGAGCACAGAGACCGAAGTAGCGCAGCCAGGGCAGGAAGAACGCGCGCTGACTGCTGAGCGCAAGCAGATTGCGGTGCTTCAGATGATTAACGCCTATCGCTTTCTGGGTGTGCGTCATGCCGATCTCGACCCCCTCGCGCATCAGGAAAAACCACATATTCCGGAACTTGATCCCGCCTATCATGGCCTGACCGAGGCCGATATGAATACGGTTTTCGGGACGGGATCGCTGATTGGCCCACCGCGCGCACCCCTCGCAGAAATTCTGCAAATCCTGCGGCAGACGTATTGCGGAAAAATCGGTGTCGAGTACATGTACATCACCGACACGGAGCAGAAGCGATGGATACAAAGCCGCATCGAGGGCTCGCGCGCGCAGCCCCAGTATTCTGCCGAGTACAAGCGCCATATCCTGGAACGGCTCAACGCTGCGGAGGGACTGGAAAAATACTTGCATACACGCTATGTCGGGCAGAAACGCTTTTCCGGGGAAGGTGGCGAGAGCCTGATCCCGCTGCTTGACCATCTTCTGCAAAGAGCCGGACGCATGGGCGTGCAGCAGACAGTGATCGGAATGGCTCACCGCGGACGGCTCAATGTCCTCGTCAACACTCTGGGCAAGCTGCCGGCCGATCTCTTCCAGGAATTCGAAGGCAAGCATGCCGAGGAACTCACCGAAGGCGATGTCAAGTATCACCAGGGGTTTTCGTCGGCCATCTCCACGCCCGGCGGAACCATGCGGCTCTCCCTGGCTTTCAATCCCTCCCATCTCGAAATTGTCAATCCGGTTGTCCAGGGCTCCGTGCGCGCCCGCCAGCATCGCCTGGAGGACCGCGAAGGCGATCTCGTGCTGCCTGTGCTTCTGCATGGCGACGCTGCCTATTCCGCGCAAGGCGTTGTGATGGAAACCCTGAATCTTTCACAGACACGCGGCTACGGAACCGGTGGCACGGTGCATGTCATCATCAACAACCAGATCGGCTTTACTACATCCGACCCGCGCGACACGCGCTCCACGCTTTACTGTACCGACGTCTCGAAAATGATCGAGGCGCCGATCTTTCACGTCAACGGAGACGATCCGGAGGCCGTCGTCATGGTAGCGGAAATCGCGCTGGATTTCCGGATGAAATTCCACAAGGACGTGGTCATCGACATGGTGTGCTTTCGCGCGCTGGGACACAACGAGCAGGATGAGCCCATGGTCACGCAACCGCTCATGTACAAGATCATCGGAAAGCATCCCGGGCCTCGCAAACTCTATGCCGACAGACTGGAGGCGGAAGGGGTTATCCGCCCCGACGAAGCTGAACGGTTAGTGAAGGCTTATCGCGAGGATATGGACGCGGGCCGCAATCCCAACAAGACGATTCTCTACGGGTATAAGGCGCCTGATGCCGTGAACTGGACCCCTTTCCGGAAGGACATCAAATGGGATGAAAAGGTCCGCACCGGGTTGCCGTTGCCCGCGTTGAAGGAGCTGGCGTACCGGCTGACCGACATTCCCGCGAAATTCAAGTTGCATGCGCGTGTGGAAAAGGTCATTGCCGATCGCCGCGCGATGGGAGAAGGAAAACTGCCTCTCGACTGGGGTATGGCCGAAAATCTGGCGTACGCGGCTCTTCTGAAGGACGGTTACCCTATCCGAATTTCAGGGCAGGACTCCGGACGAGGCACTTTCTTTCATCGTCATGCGGTGTTGCATGACCAGAGCCGGGAGCGCTGGAACGAGGGTACCTATGTTCCCCTGCGCCATGTTGCCGCAGAACAACCGGACTTTGTCATTATCGATTCGGTCCTGTCGGAAGAAGCAGTACTCGGCTTCGAATACGGATATGCTACCGCGGCACCGGACGAACTGGTCGCCTGGGAAGCCCAGTTTGGCGACTTCGCCAACGGCGCCCAGGTAGTGATCGATCAGTTCATTGCCTCCGGAGAGGCCAAATGGGGACGGCTGTGCGGTTTGGTGATGATGCTTCCGCATGGCTACGAAGGACAGGGGCCGGAGCACTCCTCGGCTCGCCTGGAGCGCTACCTGCAATTGTGCGCCCAATACAATATTCAAGTCTGCGTTCCTTCCACTCCCGCCCAGATGTTCCACCTGCTCCGGCGGCAGATGATCCGGTCCGTGCGCAAGCCTTTGATTATCATGACTCCCAAAAGCCTGCTGCGCCATAAGGAGTCCGTCTCGAGCCTCGACGATCTTGCCGAAGGCAGCTTTCAGAACGTCATTTCGGAGCCGGATGAACTGGAAGCGGAAAAAGTACGGCGCGTCATCGCCTGCAGTGGCAAAGTCTACTATGATCTGCTCGGATACCGCCAAAAGCATGAAATCAAGGATATCGCCATCGTTCGCATCGAGCAGCTGTACCCCTTTCCACATGATGACTTCCAGGTTGAAGTGGATCAGTACCCCAAGGCGAAAGATATAGTATGGTGTCAGGAAGAGCCAGGCAATCAGGGGGCATGGCATCGCATCCAGCACTATCTGCTGCGGCACAAGCGACCCAGGCAGGTCCTGGGATATGCGTTGCGCCCGTCGTCAGCCTCGCCGGCAGTCGGATATCTGGCCAAGCACAGGTTGCAGCAAAACGAGTTAATCGAGGCGGCGTTTCGCGAGAAAATCTAGACAGGGGAAGAATCATGCTCGTCGAAGTCAAGGTTCCAGTGTTATCCGAATCCGTATCGGAAGCCACGCTCCTTTCCTGGCATAAAAAAGAGGGCGAATCGGTCGAACGCGATGAAAACCTTATTGATATCGAAACCGACAAGGTCGTGCTGGAGTTGCCTGCTCCCGCCGCGGGAACGCTGGCAAAAATTGTCAAGGAGGAGGGAGCGACCGTTACAGCGGGAGAAGTCATCGCGACCATAGAAACGGAAGCCGGTTCTTCCACGGCTGTGCCCGCTCCTGCTGAATCCGGAAAAACACCGGAGGAAACTCCAAAGGAAGCCAAGGCGGAAGCCACAGTTGCGCGGGCAAAGGAAGAAACCCCTGTCGCTGCCTCGTCTCCGGCCGCGGGGGAGACTCCGCCCATGATGCCGGCGGCACGACAAAGAGCGGCGGAGGCCAGGCTCGGAACTGAAGAAATCCGTGCGATCAAAGGCAGCGGACGCGGCGGACGCATTACCAAGGAGGATGTGGCAGCACATGTGGAAAAGGAAACGCCGCCGTCAGTCGGTACTGCGCGAGCCCCGGCGCCAGAGCCCGCGCCGGTGATGGGTTCTGCGCCAGACTCCGCTGCAGCGCCTGCCCCTGCAGGGGAATCCGCGGCTGCAATCGGACGAGGCGAACAGCGGGTACCCATGTCCCGGATCCGTGCCCGTATCGCGGAGCGGCTGGTGCTATCCCAGTCGACTGCCGCGATCCTCACCACGTTCAATGAAGTCAACATGCAGGCGATCATGGATCTGCGGGCCCGTTACCGGGATAGCTTCGAAAAGGAACACGGGGTCAAGCTCGGGCTCACGTCATTTTTTGTCAAGGCGGCGGTAGCTGCGCTGAAGAAATTCCCCATCGTCAATGCATCGGTCGACGGAAACGATATCGTCTATCACGCTTATCACGATATCGGTATCGCGGTAAGCAGCCCCCGCGGGCTGGTCGTCCCGATTATCAGGGATGCCAACTCGCTCACACAGGCGGAGATCGAAAGACAGATTGCTGATTTCGGCAGACGTGCCCAGAGCGGCAAGCTTACCCTTGAGGAATTGTCGGGGGGTACGTTTTCGATTACCAATGGCGGTGTGTTCGGCTCGATGCTCTCCACTCCCATCATCAACCCTCCGCAAAGCGCCGTTCTCGGAATCCATGCCACGAAGGAACGTCCCGTGGCGGAAAATGGACAAGTGGTGATCCGCCCGATGTGTTACCTCGCCCTGTCGTACGATCACCGTATCATAGATGGCCGCGAAGCGGTCCTTTCCCTGGTTGCGATGAAAGAAGCACTCGAATATCCCGTGAGCCCCTTACTGGAAAACTGAGTATCAGGCTCTCGTCTCGGCCTGGTTCTACTGTCTTGCCCGTTTTTACAACAACAAAAGTGGCGATATGTCTCAAACCTTTGATGTAGCAGTTATAGGCGCAGGTCCCGGCGGATACGTGGCGGCAATTCGCTGCGCCCAGTTGGGCCTCGGTACTCTCTGTATCGATGAATGGAAGAATCCCCACGGAAAACCCAGCCTGGGCGGCACCTGCCTGAATGTCGGCTGCATTCCCTCAAAAGCGCTGCTCGAATCCTCGGAAAATTACGAACGCGCCGGACATAAATTCGGCGCCCATGGAATCAAAGTGGAAGGGCTTTCCATGGATGTCGGGGTGATGATGAGGCGCAAGGACAAGATCGTCTCAAATTTCACCGGCGGCGTAGCCATGCTGCTCAGGAAAAACAAGGTCGCATCGATGCACGGGCATGCAACGCTGCTGAAAAGCCCTCGAAACAATGATGCGAGCGGATCGTCCTGGCGAATCGAGGTCAGGAACGGGAACCAAATCGACGTAGTCGAGGCAAAGAACGTCATTATCGCTACCGGCTCGAAACCGCGCCAGCTGTCGATTGCGCCGGTGGATAATGAGCGGATTCTTGATAACGAAGGAGCGCTCGCACTGCCGGAAGTCCCCGGCCGGCTCGGCGTCATCGGTGCGGGAGTGATCGGACTGGAAATGGGCAGCCTGTGGCGCAGGCTGGGCTCGGAAGTGACGATCCTCGAAGCACTGCCCGGGTTTCTGATAGCGGCTGACGAACAGGTGGCAAAGGAAGCGCAAAAAATCTTCACACGGGAAGCCGGCCTGGCAATCAGGACCGGCGTCACGATCAGCGATGTGAAGCGCCTCGAACGGAGCCTCGTGATCGAATATACCGAAAACGGCAACAGCACGGATACGCAGCGCCTGGAAGTGGACAAGCTGATCGTTGCCGTCGGGCGGGTGCCTAATACCACCGGCCTGGGCGCCGAAGAAATCGGCCTGAAACTGGACGAGCGCGGCTATGTCGAGGTGGATGCTGATTGCCGCACCAACCTGCCGGCTATCTATGCCGTGGGTGACGTGGTACGCGGACCCATGCTGGCGCATAAAGCCTCAGAGGAAGGAGTAGCGGTGGCGGAAACGATTGCGGGCCAACCGGGACACGTCAATCTCGATACGGTTCCGTGGGTAATCTATACCTCTCCGGAAATCGCCTGGGTGGGCAAGACTGAACGGGAACTGAAAGCGGCAGGCATCCAGTACAGGGCGGGCCAGTTCCCTTTCATGGCCAATGGGCGAGCCCGGGCCTTGGGCGAGACCGGGGGATTCGTCAAGGTGCTTGCGGACGCGAACACGGACCGGATCCTCGGCGTACACATGATCGGCCCGTACGTTTCAGAACTGATTTCAGAAGCTGTGGTCGCAATGGAGTTCAATGCCAGCAGCGAGGACATCGCCCGCATCGTCCACGCGCATCCATCGCTGTCCGAAGTGCTGCACGAAGCGGCGCTCGGGGTCGAGAAGCGCGCCATTCACATATAGAGAAGCGGGGTGGATGCAGCCGAAACTGCTCCACCCCGCCGCTCCCCCACATGAAACTTATCTCGCGCTCAGACGCTTGAAGGAGGGCGTCTCCGTCGCAGGAACCGCATTATCCGGTTCCTGCCTCTGCCATTGCCCGCCCGTTTCCACCTCATACAATGCCTTCTTTCGCTCAAGACGCTCCAGTTCGGCCATGTACTCGCGTATGGGCGCCTGCTTGCGTCTGATACCGGCTTCAATCTCGTTCTGGATCTTCCTGACACGTTCTTCCGCGCGGCTGACGTCGACGGCCAGCTTGATCGCTCGCGTTTCCGCTCGGGCTTTTATCGCCGCGCGCTCACCCACGAATCGCGACGGCAGCAGCCCTAGATCGTGCATTCGGGCCAGTAATGGACGGACGGCTCGCCAGTTGATGATCTGTCGATCTGCTCGCGTGGCCTCCATGCCTGCCTGGCGCAACTGCTCCGACAGGGAATCCAGGGTCTGCCGGGCAGCCAATACCTCATGGTCGCGTTCCACCAGATCATGCACTTCCAGCGGACGCAGTTCGGCTATGACGGCCCGCAATTGCAGGCTTGTCATGCTTTCCAAATCCTGCATTTTCGGTATCTCGATCCGCCGTTCGTCTGCATCGGGACAGGTCACTCGTTTCCCGGAAGCAACCATCTGGAATCGAATGGGCAAACCATTCACTCGCTTCGCCCTCACTCTCAGAAATGCATCTTGATGCTCGCCTGATAGAACTCGTCAGCTACATCCCCCTTCAGGTCGGCGCCAGCGGCAAAGCGCAAGGCAAGGTGCAGGGGCAGCGCAAACTCGACATAAGGCCCTACCCAGTTGTAGAGTGTGCCCGGGTTCCCGTCGATCCGGTCGACATGGAAGCGCAGGTGCTCCCAGTGAACCCCCACCGAATTGACGGGTATGTTCTTGAGGTTGAAGAGTGCCGGTTTGACGCCAACGTTCACCCAGTTATGAATGAAGTCCCGGGCCCGTTCGTCGCGAATGGCCGCATAGTAGGCAAAATAGGCCTGGCCGGTAAAGTGATCGTCGTCATAATTGATGGTAAGGCTGGGCACCACGCCTTCTGCCGCCCGGATACCCCGGCCGATGACCTGGCTGGACAGCAGGGCGCCATTGAGTATCCCGATCTGGGGATTGATGCTCAGCGCATCGTTGAAAAAGTGGAAATTCAGCCCTACGCCGACTTCGGTCCACAGCCCGTTGCCGCCGGCATCGACCTGGGTACCGTCGGGGCCGGAAATCACCCGGCTGCGGCCGAAATTGGGGCTGGTCCAGAGCCAACTGTAGAAGGTAAAATCGATATGGTCGGTGATTTCGTAGCCCGCATCGAGGATCGTCTGAAAGCCGAAGAATGCATCCTGCTTGAGTGTCACGCCGCCATGGAACTTCCTGCTGTCGAAGCCGTGACCGTGGCCGCTGCTACTGGCGCTGTCCCAGCCCTTCCCTTCCGGATGGCCTTTCACATCCGCCACTTTCTTTTTCAGGGATTGCGGCTCGCCCTCGACCCCGGAGGGCGCGGGCACGAATACGATGGCCGGGCTGTGAGACGGAGTCATGTCATCGGCAGCTACGTCGCCTCGAGATGGATTTTTGGCAGAATGGGGTTCTTTGCTTTCAGCGTGCCTTGCTGCTCTATCCAGGCGCCCTTCCAGTTCCATGACCCTGGCTTCCAGGATTTCCATTTTTTTCCTGAGCTCCGCATCGGTTTGCGAGAGAGCTGCGGATGAGCCACAAGCGCTCCCCAAAAACAAAAGCATACCCAGATATCTTTTTATTCCTCTTGTAGTTATCAAGTTTCCCCTTTTTAATGACATTGCATACAGCCTTTTTTGTTCAAATTTTTGGTATCTTCGATTCCTCACACTTGTTAGTTTGAAGTGAAGGTTTAGTGAAATGAACGTGAAGTATAAGTGAGTATTATGTTAAGTTTTTGTGAACTATTTGTATTGAAAATGTGAAATGCAAACATAGTGTGATAAAAATGTGAATAAAACTGATACAAATCATTCCGAACTGGCAGGCTGATGTTGAAATTCAGGCTATTCCAGCCCTATCTTCAAGTTCACTATTCGGACCCGCTCCTGTTACATAAACCCTGTACCGGGTGTTGGATGCTTCCGCGTCAGCACCCATGGGCAGGGTCGCCGACACCCGTTACAGCTTTTGAAATCCCAGGGCCGTTATTCGTCTTTAGAACAGTCGCATTTGAGTTATTGAGTTAAAATGCTGCTTTTAGCTATTTTTTATGACGAGCATCACGATCGCTCTCTCCAAGGGCCGGATCTTTGAGGACACGGCCCCCCTGCTGAAAGCAGCGGGCATCACGGCGCTGGATGATCCGGAAACTTCACGCAAGCTGATCATCGAAACCAACCGTGGCGATGTGAGGCTGATAATCGTCCGTGCTTCGGATGTGCCGACCTATGTGGAGTACGGGGCGGCAGATATGGGCATTGCTGGAAAAGATGTATTATTGGAGCATGGCGGGGCCGGCCTCTATCAGCCGCTCGATCTGAACATTGCTCGCTGCCGCATGATGGTGGCCGTGCACAACGATTTCGATTATGAATCGGCCGTCCGGCGCGGAGCGAGGGTTCGCGTTGCAACCAAATATCTGCAGACAGCGCGGGAGCACTTTGCGGAAAAAGGCATGCACGTTGACCTGATCAAATTGTACGGATCAATGGAACTTGCACCACTGGTGGGATTGGCGGATGCAATCGTCGACCTCGTTTCCAGCGGCAATACTTTGAAAGCCAACAATCTCAAGGCTGTGGAGGAAATCCGTCCAATTTCAGCACGCCTGATCCTCAATCAGGCCGCATTGAAACTGAAACGAATAACCATACAGCCGATGCTCGATGCGTTTTCATCGGCTATCGCCGCATGAATGCAGGCCTGAAAGCATGCTGAAAATCAATAGCCAGGTATCTCCTTCATGATCCGAATCAAGCGCCTGTCTACCGAAAACCCAGGCTTTCAGGAAGCGCTGGAAACATTGCTCGAACTGGAAAACGCGCTGGATGAGGAAGTCGAAGGTACTGTCGCAAGCATTCTTGCGGAAGTAAGGAAACGTGGTGATGACGCGTTGCTCGAATTCACGCAACGTTTCGATCGCAGCCACGCTTGCGCAGTGGCGGAACTTGAATTGCCCCGGCATCGCTCGCAGGACGCCCTGGCGCGTTTGCCTGGCGATCAACGCAGCGCGCTACAACTGGCCGCAAAGAGAATACGCGGTTATCATGAAAAGCAGCTGTCGAACTCATGGAGCTACACGGAAGAAGACGGCACGCTGCTCGGACAGAAAATCACGCCACTGGACCGCGTTGGCCTGTACGTGCCTGGCGGGAAGGCCTCCTACCCGTCATCGGTGCTGATGAACGCAATCCCCGCCAAAGTGGCAGGCGTGCGGGAACTCATCATGGTCACCCCCGCACCTGGAGGAGAAACCAATGATCTCGTACTTGCAGCCGCCGCGATCGGCGAGGTAGATCGTATTTTTACGGTTGGAGGAGCTCAGGCTGTCGGTGCACTGGCCTACGGCACCCGAACCATACCAAAGGTAGACAAGATTGTCGGGCCCGGTAATGCCTATGTAGCCGCTGCCAAACGCAGCGTGTTCGGTACGGTGGGTATCGATATGCTGGCTGGCCCTTCGGAAATTCTGGTGATCTGCGATGGCAAGACAAATCCCGACTGGATTGCGATGGACATGTTCTCGCAAGCGGAACATGACGAAATGGCACAGGCTATCCTGCTATCCCCCGACCAGGGGTTTATCGATGCAGTAGCGGAAAGCCTCTCGCGTCAGCTTGAAACGATGGCCCGCCAATCGGTAATACGTGCTTCTCTTGAGTGTCGTGGGGCGCTCATCCAGGTGCGCGATCTGAACGAGGCTTGCTCCATTGCAAACCGGATTGCCCCGGAACACCTTGAACTGTCCGTCGATCACCCGGAACAGTGGGTGGACAAAATCCGACATGCGGGAGCGATTTTTCTGGGTCGCCACAGTTCAGAAGCATTAGGCGATTATTGCGCTGGCCCCAATCACGTCTTGCCTACCTCTGGTACAGCGCGCTTTTCATCTCCCCTCGGGGTCTACGATTTCCAGAAACGTAGCAGCATTATCCATGTATCGGATCGAGGTGCGGCGACACTGGGAAAAATCGCGTCCGTTCTGGCGCATGGCGAAGGGATGCAAGCCCATGCCAGATCAGCCGAATACCGGTTTGCAAACGGCTCGAATACGGAAACTGCCAATACGGCTGCCCTTCCATGAGCGGCAAATCCCATTTGAAACGCGCGCATGGCTAAAATGCGGGATGCCATCCAGAGAACCTTAAAGATGCCGGCCTCACCTGATCAGATCATCCGCCCTGAAATTCTCTCACTCACTGCCTATCATGTGCCGCCAGCACGAGGCATGGTGAAGCTGGATGCGATGGAGAACCCTTACTCTCTGCCCCTGGAATTGCGTACGGAAATCGCTCAGCTGGCAAGTGGAGCATCAATCAATCGCTACCCCGATCCGAACGCAGGGTCGGTCAAGGCTGCCTTGCGCGAGGCGCTGAGTGTGCCTTCCTCCATGGATATCATGCTGGGGAACGGTTCAGACGAAATCATCCAGATCGTTGCCCTGGCTTGCGCCAGGCCCGGGGCCGTATTGATGAGCCTTGAGCCTGCGTTTGTCATGTTCCGGATGATTGCCACCTTCACCGGCATGAAATATGCGGGTGTACCGCTGAATTCCGACTTCTCGCTAGATACCGATGCTGTACTCGCCGCAATCGCATTGCATAAGCCTGCGATCATTTTCATTGCCTACCCCAACAACCCGACCGGCAACCTGTTTGATGCCGATGAAATCTCACGTATCATTGACGCTGCGCCCGGGATGGTGGTGGTGGATGAGGCATATCACGCCTTCGCCGGGATGAGTTTTATGGACAGGATGGCGCATCATTCCAATCTGTTGCTGATGCGCACCCTGTCAAAATCGGGACTGGCTGGTTTGCGGCTGGGAATCCTGATTGGACGACCCGACTGGCTGGTGCATCTGGAAAAACTGCGCTTGCCGTATAATGTGGGGATTATTTCCCAGTTGATCGCGGAAAGAGTGCTGAGCCACGGGCACGTTCTCTCGCAGCAGGCGGCGGCAATCAAGACCGAGCGGGCAGCGATGAGCCAGCGGCTGGCAAAACTGGAAGGCATCGAAGTTTTCCCGACGGATGCAAATTTCATCCTGTTCCGCGTGGACAAGGAACAGAGGGACGGGCAGGCAAGCGAGCTGTTCAATGGGCTGAAGAATCGCGGTATCCTCATCAAAAATCTTGATGGCTCCCATCCTCTTCTCAAAAACTGCCTGCGTGTCACAATAGGTACGCCCCACGAGAACGCGCAATTTCTAACGGTGCTTCAGGCTTTGATGGCTGAAATGGATGCCAGGGTCTGATGCCGGTCGCGAACTTTCCCATTTCTGTTTTATCCGGATAGCCTGCCCTTCGATGCGTCACGCACAAGTCAATCGTAATACCCTTGAGACCCGGATCAGCGTCCAGATCGATCTGGACGGAGCCGGCAAATCCATGCTGGCTACGGGGGTTCCGTTCCTCGATCACATGCTGGACCAGATCGCCCGTCACGGCATGATCGATATGCAGATCGAAGCCAAAGGGGATCTGCATATCGATGCGCATCACACCGTCGAGGATATCGGCATCACCTTTGGGCAGGCATTCGCCCAGGCCGTCGGGGACAAAAAGGGGCTGCGCCGTTATGGACACGCCTACGTGCCGCTGGACGAAGCCCTGTCCCGCGTGGTGGCCGACCTCTCCGGCCGTCCTGGCCTGGAGTTCAATGTCGAGTTTGTTCGCGCCCGCATTGGCGAATTCGATGCCGATCTGATCCGTGAATTTTTCCAGGGATTCGTAAATCATGCCATGGTGACACTGCACATCGACAATCTGGCGGGAAACAATGCGCACCATCAGGCAGAAACACTGTTCAAGGCGTTTGGCCGCGCATTGCGCATGGCGCTGGAGATTGACCCGCGAGCAGAAGGCGCCATCCCTTCCACCAAAGGATACCTTTAGCTCCTACTCTCAACGCAGCATGACCGATATTGCAATCGTTGACTACGGGATGGGCAACCTGCGCTCGGTATCCAAAGCGCTGGAACATGTCGCCCCGAACGCGTCCATTGCCGTCACCAGTGATCCGGAAGTGGTCCTCAAAGCCAGGCGAATCGTTGTGCCTGGACAGGGTGCCATGCCCGATTGTCTGCATGAACTAGATACGCATGGACTGCGCAGCGCCGTGATCGAAGCTGCGGCACACAAACCGTTTCTCGGCATTTGCCTTGGTCTGCAGATGTTGTTCGACAGCAGCGAGGAAGGCGATGTGGAAGGCTTGGGCATCGTATCCGGACGAGTGCGCCGCTTTCCCGCCGCAAGAGCTTCGACAGCGAAACCGGGGAAAGGTGGTGGCGCAGGTCCGGAACATTCCGGAAGAGAAAGATTCAAGGTGCCTCATATAGGCTGGAATCAGGTGCATCAGACGGCGACGCATCCTTTATGGAGAGGGATACCCCAGGACACGCGCTTCTATTTCGTGCACAGCTATTACGTGGAACTGTCCGCTCTCGGGTCGCAAGCGGCATACAGTCTTTACCCGTTCCAGTTTACTTGCGCAGTAGCAGCGGATAACATTTTCGCCGTCCAGTTTCACCCTGAAAAAAGCCACGACGCGGGCCTGACACTGCTGAGCAACTTTCTTAGCTGGGACCCTGCCTGAAAAATTAAAAAATTTCTCTCAACTCTACGCCACTGACTCGACATGCTGATCATCCCTGCCATAGACCTGAAAGATGGTCACTGCGTACGCCTGAAGCAGGGCGTCATGGAAGACGCCACGGTTTTTTCGGAAAATCCCGGCGCAATGGCCCTGCATTGGCTGGATCAGGGTGCGCGACGGCTGCATCTGGTGGACCTCAATGGCGCGTTTGCCGGCAAGCCAAAGAACGAGGCAGCCATTCGGGATATTGTCGATGTGCTGGGCGACGAGATCCAGACCCAGCTTGGTGGTGGCATCCGCGATCTTGAAACGATCGAGCGCTATCTCGACGATGGCATCACCTACATCATTATCGGTACCGCGGCTGTGAAAACACCAGGGTTTCTGCATGATGCCTGTAACGCCTTCCCGGGACACATCATGGTGGGACTGGACGCCAAAGACGGCAAGGTCGCAGTCAATGGCTGGTCAAAAGTTACGGGGCATAACGTCGTGGATCTTGCAAAAAAGTTCGAGGATTACGGTGTCGAAGCCATTATTTACACAGATATCAGCCGGGATGGCATGCTGGGCGGCGTCAACATTGAGGCAACGGTGGAGCTGGCGCAGGCACTGACCATTCCCGTCATCGCCAGCGGCGGCATCAGCAACTTGGATGATGTCAAGGCACTGTGCGAAATCGAAGCGGAGGGCATCGCAGGCGCAATCACCGGCCGGGCGATCTATGAAGGCGCTCTCGACTTCAAGCTGGCGCAGGCATTGGCGGATGAGCTGAGCGTGAAAACAGACACAAGGGATAAAATTGCATTCTGACACCTGGTAGGCCATATGGGTATTTTTCGTAATTTCCGGGCCGGAAGTGCACAGCTGGCGGGTATACCCGCCAGATGTGCAACTTCTGGTAGCCCTCGATCCCCCGATCTGCGTAATCCCTGAAGGTGTCCATGGGCGGGCTTGCCAAGCGCATCATCCCCTGTCTTGACGTGACAAACGGACGCGTCGTGAAAGGCGTCAATTTTGTGGGCCTACGGGACGCCGGTAATCCGGTGGAAATATCGCGACGCTATGATGAACAGGGAGCGGATGAGCTGACTTTCCTCGATATCACTGCCAGTTCCGACGATCGCGACCTGATTCTGCACATCATCGAGGAAGTTGCGGCCCAGGTGTTCATTCCCCTGACGGTAGGTGGCGGGGTGCGCAAGGTGGAAGACGTGCGCCGGCTTTTGAACGCCGGAGCAGACAAGGTCAGTATCAATACAGCGGCCGTGCAGAACCCCCAGCTCGTGGCGGATGCAGCTGGTCGTTATGGCTCACAGTGCATCGTGGTAGCAATCGATGCCAGGCGGACAGGCAGCGGATGGGAAGTGTTCACTCACGGCGGACGCAAGGCAACGGGCCTGGATGCGATCGAGTGGGCAACCAGAATGCAGTCTTTGGGCGCAGGCGAGTTACTCCTTACCAGCATGGACAGGGATGGTACGCGGCATGGCTTTGACCTGGCTTTGACACGTGCCA
>CAYXQR010000163.1:0-27687 GCA_964466955.1 uncultured Nitrosospira sp. | reverse complement strand
GGCGCGATCGTTGTAGAGGGATGCGAATACGTCCGTTATCGCTTTCAGCAGGTTCTCCTGCCCTCTTACGTTGAGAAAAGTCTCCTGCTGACCTGCGAACGAAGCTTCGGCCAGATCCTCGGCGGTGGCGGATGAGCGTACCGCGACAGAAATCTGGCCAGCGCCCGTTTCCCTCTGCAGCTGATCGTAGTAGGCAAGGATATCCTGCTCCAGCCGCGCCGGCAGGGATGTTTGCACGATCCAGCGACGAATGCTTTCTCCCGCCACCGCCAGTGCAACCACATCCTGCACATCCAGGGCAGCAAGCGTTGTCTCGATACGCTGAGCCAGGCCATCCTGCGCCAGAAAATCCCGATACGCCTGAGCAGTGGTCGCGAACCCACCCGGCACGCGTATGCCGGCCTCCGATAACTGGCTGATCATCTCACCGAGCGACGCATTCTTGCCACCCACCGCGCCAACGTCGGTCATGCGCAACCTGTCGAAGCCGATCACATAGGACGAATCGCTCATTTCATTCCTCCGTATACATGCCATGCAGATGTTGTGCTATCCGATCAATAGCGATATTGTGACCAGGAGCTTATATGGTAAACCACGCAAGGGAAAGACCCGGTACTTCGTAACATTATTGCCGGGCTGGAACAATTGTCAATGCAGAGAAAATCATCGCACAGGACGGCATTTTTCGTTTCGGACCGCACCGGCATCACTGTCGAAATGCTGGGCCACAGCCTTCTCAGCCAGTTCGAAAACGTGGACTTCGCGGAGATTACCCTTCCATTTCTGGATTCCACTGAGCAAGCCGCAACTGTTGTGAGGCGGATCAATGCGTGCGCACGCACGGATGGAGTTCGCCCGCTGGTATTCAGTACTTTCGTGGACGAGGAAATCCGGAAGATCGTGGATTCCGCCGATGCGCTGCATCTCGACTGCTTCGGCGTTTTCATCGGCTTACTGGAAGCTGAACTCGGTCTGGTTTCATCGCGTGAGGCCGGGCGCTCACACCGTGCAGACAATACGGCTGATCATCGTGAGCGGATCGAGGCGATCCGGTACACCCTGGAGCACGATGACGGCATTTCCCGAAGAGATTGGCATAAAGCCGATATCATTCTGATCGGAATCTCCCGTACCGGCAAGACGCCCACCTGTCTCTACCTTGCGCTGCAATATGGCATCCAGGCCGCCAACTATCCTCTCATCCCCGAGGATTTCGGTCGCGGGAGTCTGCCAGCGCAAATCAGGAATGTACGAAGCAAACTGTTCGGCTTTACCATCGACCCGGTACGGTTGCACCAGATGCGCAACGAACGCAAGCCGGGCAGTGCCTATGCTTCCCTCGAAAACTGCGAATACGAGGTGCGCGAGGCGGAGAAGCTGATGAGCCGGGCAGGCATCCCGTACATGGATACAACCAGCAAATCCATTGAGGAATTGTCAACCGCGGTACTGCATCAGGGAAAACTGGAACGAAAAATTTATTAGTGCTGCCGTTGCCGCTGCATGCGAAACAAGATCTCCGCTTCGGTACGTCCAGCCGCATGACTGAACTGCAAGCTCATCAAGACCAGATTGCCGATCCGGTCAGGCAGCCCAACTCGCGCCATGATCGTAGCGATGATGCGCCAGCACGAACTGCACCTCGCTATCTTCTGAAATCCGATCCGCCGAATCCTTGAGCGCCTTGTCGTCGGGATACAGCTCCGAAAACGCAATGATCGACATGACCGCCAGTTCCCACTCCTGTCTTGCGAATTCATTGTCGCTGCCATCCTTGAAATCCGAATTGGCATACACCGAACGCGGTCTGTCCACGCTCAGGCTCATCCTGTAGAGAATGTAACCGACCACGAACATCAGAATTCCGGCAGCGAACAACTCCTTCAGGAAGTACACAAATCCCAGGAAAAACGATGTGAGATAGAGGAGCATACTGTTACGCTGTTTTTTCCAGGAAGTGTTGGGGTAAGCAAGCGCCATCCAGTATTTGGAGATATAACGCGTGAGATCCTCCGCATTGTTCCAGTTGGGGATCAGAATTTTCGTGATCGCTTTACGTGGCATGTCCGGCCTGCCGATCAATGCATGCGGCGCCATGACAAGCGCGTACAGGACCGGCAGCACTGCGCCCCAGTAGTGGGCAAACATCTGGTTCAGCGAGAACGAAGCGTACAGCGCCACCGCATTGATAATGAAAATTACCATAGAGTCTTTTGCACCCCTGATCGAATCCCGATGCCGCCTGATCCTCAGGATTTCCCCGTTCGGGGGAGGATCCGCTTGGCGGATAAATGTTGATGCAAAAAGAGGGTCTTGGCAAGAACGCGAGAAAAAATTTCCCGGCCCGGTTCCCGCTGTCGGCAAGTTCCGGAATTATGAATGATAATAAGGCCAGCACCAGTCCCGAATCTCCGGCATGTCTTCACCGTAACGGGTGATGTAATGGTTGTGGTCGATCAATTTGTCACGCATCAACTGCTTGAGATACGCCCCCCGTGAGCCCAGCTTGGGCAGGCGATCGACCACATCCATGACCAGGTGAAATCGGTCAAGGTCGTTGAGTACCGTCATGTCGAAGGGTGTCGTCGTGGTACCTTCTTCCTTGTAGCCGCGAACATGCAGGTTGTCGTGGTTGGTCCGGCGATAGGTGAGCCTGTGAATGAGCCACGGATAGCCGTGATACGCAAAAATGATCGGCTTGCTGGTCGTGAACAGCGAATCGAAATCCCGGTCCGACAATCCATGCGGATGCTCGGATTGTGTCTGCAGTGTCATCAGATCCACGATATTGATCACCCGCACCTTGAGTTCCGGCAGATGCCGACGCAGCAGATCGACTGCCGCGAGGGTTTCCAGGGTAGGGACATCCCCCGCGCAAGCCAGCACCACGTCCGGCTCGCCATCCTGATCATTGCTGGCCCAGCCCCAGATTCCAATTCCGTTGCTGCTGTGCTTGATCGCGGCATCCATGTCCAGCCATTGCAGCGCCGGCTGCTTTCCTGCCACGATGATATTGATGAAATTGCGGGAACGCAGGCACTTGTCGGTGATAACCAGCAGCGTATTTGCGTCAGGCGGAAGGTAGACCCGGATGATATCGGCTTTCTTGTTCACCGCATGGTCGATGAAACCCGGATCCTGATGGGAAAAACCGTTGTGATCCTGCCGCCACACATGCGAAGTCAGTAGGTAATTGAGCGATGCAATCGGGCTGCGCCAGGGAATTTCCTTGCTCGCGACCTTGAGCCACTTTGCATGCTGATTGAACATCGAATCGACGATGTGGATGAAAGCCTCGTAGCAGGAAAAGAGGCCGTGGCGCCCGGTGAGCAGATAACCTTCCAGCCAGCCCTGGCAGGTATGTTCGGACAGAATTTCCATCACCCTCCCGTCGGGCGCCAGGTCCTCATCCTCCGGCAGCGATTGCGTGACCCAGGTTCGATCCGTCACCTCGAACAAGGCGCCCAGCCGATTGGAAATGGTTTCATCGGGGCCCATCACGCGGAAATTGCGATTGTGCTGATTCAGTTTCATCACGTCGCGCAGAAATTTCCCCATCTCGCGTGTCGCTTCTGTCACGATAGAACCCGGAGCGGACACGGCGACGCCGTAATCGCGGAAATCGGGCATTTCGAGGTCTCGGAGAAGCTTGCCTCCATTGGCATGGGGATTTGCGCCCATCCGACGCACACCCTCGGGCGCCAGTGCGGCCAGTTCCTGGACGGGGACACCATTGCCATCAAATAGCTCTTCCGGCCTGTAACTCTTCATCCATTGTTCCAGCTGTTTCAAATAAGCCGGGTTCGAGCCAATCTCCGACAGCGGCACCTGGTGCGACCGCCAGTAATCTTCGGTTTTCTTGCCATCGACCTCCTTCGGTCCGGTCCATCCTTTCGGGCTTCGCAGTATGATCAGCGGCCAGCGCGGATACATCATTTCCCCGTTTCCCTTATCGCGCGCTTCCTGCTGAATCGATCGAATCCGCTCGATCGCCGAATCCAGTGCCGCTGCCATTGCCTGATGCATGGGCTCCGGATCGGCGCCCTCCACGAAATAAGGCTGATAACCGTAACCCATGAACAGGCTTTCCAGTTCCTCATGGCTGATACGGGCAAGTACCGTGGGTCCGGCTATCTTGTAGCCGTTGAGATGCAGGATGGGCAGGACGGCCCCGTCATGGACCGGGTTCAGGAACTTGTTGGAGTGCCAGGCGGCGGCCAGTGGCCCGGTCTCTGCTTCGCCATCCCCAACCACGCAGGCCACGACCAGGTCGGGGTTATCGAATGCAGCGCCGAATGCATGGGAAAGCGAATAGCCGAGCTCCCCTCCTTCATTGATCGAACCCGGCGTTTCCGGCGCGACATGGCTGGGAATGCCCCCCGGAAACGAGAACTGTTTGAACAGCCGTTGCATGCCAATGCTGTCCCGGGAAATATGGGGATAGAATTCGCTGTAGCTGCCCTCAAGCCAGGTATTCGCGACCAGCGCTGGTCCACCATGGCCCGGGCCTGTGATGTAGAACATATCGAGGTCGAATTTGCGGATGACACGGTTGAGATGGGCATAGATGAAATTGAGCCCCGGTGTCGTTCCCCAATGACCCAGCAGTCGGGGCTTGACGTGCTCGAGCGTTAGAGGCTCTCTGAGAAGCGGATTGTCCAGCAAATAAATTTGCCCGACCGACAGGTAATTTGCGGCGCGCCAATATGCATCGATCCAACGAAGTTCGTCGGGAGAGAGCGGTTCATTCCTGGATGCCGCCAAAGACTCCACTTCACGCATGTGTATCCTCCTTCGTCTGTTTTCCTTCAGATATGACTTTCATCGCCTCATTTGCCAGCGCGATTGCCTCGTTTACCGGGAAGACCCACACTTCTGCTTTGCTGGTTTCGCGACTGATGCACGCCGCCCCGCTTGAATTCCTATTTTTCTCCATGTCGATTTCAATCCCGCACCAGTCCATCCCGCGCAGAATTTTTTCCCGCACTACCGGCATGTTTTCTCCCACGCCACCGCCAAAGACGATCGCATCGGCACCTTCGAGCACCGCGAGATACGCGCCCAGATACTTGCGGACACGGTAACAGAACAAATCCACGGCGAAGCCGGCCCGCTCGCTTTCGGATTCCAGCAGCCGGCGCATATCGGAACTGATGCCCGAAAAACCGAGCAGGCCGGAATGCTCATTCAGCAGGCGGTTCAGCTCATCCGGGGGCATCTTCTCCTCCTGCTGCAGAAACAGGACGAGCCCTGCATCGATGTCGCCCGAGCGGGTCGCCATCATGAGCCCTTCCAACGGGGAGAACCCCATCGATGTGTCGCGGGGTGACCCATCTTCGATCGCCGTGATGGAACAGCCAGCGCCGAGCTGCAAGGAGATCAGCTTGCCAGTACGCCGGTTGCCCGGGTTCCGCTCGCGCCATCCGCGCCACATTGCCTGGTGCGCAAGGCCGTGGAAGCCGTATCGGTACAACCCATGCTTTTCGCTCAGTTCGGACGGAATCGCGTATACGCGCGCAATTTGCGGCAAAGTTGAAAAAAACGCGGTATCGAATACGGCCACCTGGGACACATCGGCGCCAACAACGCCGCGCGACGCGCGTATCCAGCGCAACGCAACCGGATTATGCAAGGGGGCGAGCCGTACAAGGCCTTCGATCTCATTTTCGGCCCGCTGGTCGAGCAGGCATGATTCCGTCAGCCTCAAGCCCCCATGCACGACACGATGCGCGACAACCCGTATATGGCTGAGGCCATGTTTCCGTATGAATCCCTGGAGGTAACCGGCAGGATCTCCGCCGTTGCTGGAATCAAGACGTTCGCTTGCCAATTCGACCGTCTTCGTCCCGTCACTGGAAAAGGCTGCCAGCCGAACTGATGAACTGCCGGTATTGACCGTCAGAATGATGGTGGGAATAGCCATGAATCTTCAAGCACAGGAAAAGCCTGTCGTGTTATTGCCGAGTATCGGGCTGATTACCGGATTCGGTACCCGCCGCAGGGGTCACGACGAGCACATCGCAGGATGTCTCGTAAAGCACATGCTTGGTAACAGAACCGAAGAGCGCCTCATCCAGTTCGGTTTCGCCACGCTTTCCAATGACGATGAGATCGATACCAAGAGATTCGCTTTTTTCCCGAATCTTCAGCGCAGACTTCCCATATTCGATCATGGAGGTTACCCGGCCATCGCCCGGTGCGGCATCGGAAACGATCTTCTCCATACCCCTGCGTGCGCGTTCCAGCATTTTGTCACGGTAGCGGTCGATCCATTCCGCGCTGACTCCCGCCTGCCTCATCTTCTGGCCAAACGGTATTTCCACCGCGTGCAACACATGGATCGGAGCTTCTCCCGCGACTTTCACCGCTACATTCAGGGCATTCAGGGAAACCTGCGAAAAATCCACAGGCACCAGTACCCGCTCATACCTGCTTTTTGGTTCCTGTTTGATGATGAGGAGCAAGTGATGTCCCGTGCGAAGCGTTTTCGATACGGTAGTGCCCAGAAGGAATTCCTGGGCAAAGCTTTCTCCATGACTCCCGATCACAACCAGATCGACATGATGGGATTCGGCGTAGCGATTGATCTCAACGTGGGCCCGGCCAATGGCGACATGATGCCGGATGCGGATACCGCTTCCCGCTAGCACCTCCACCTTGTGCTGCAATGCCACCTTTGCCCGGTTATAGAGTCTCTGCTCCGTCTCGAGCGGGGTTTCGACGATGAGATGCTTCAATGTCTCAAGCGGAAAAGCAGGCAGGACATGCAGCAGATACAGCTCGGAGCTGTGCTCCGCCGCAAGCTGTGCGGCACGCTGAACCGCGCTGTCCGCACGAGACGAAAAATCCGTGGCGACAAGAATGCGTTGAATTTTTTCCAATGGGAATCCTCGCAAGCCGGTTGACGACCCTTTCCCGAACCCTGATGAGGTGGGATATTTATGGCTGCATAACGCCGACGCCGTTCTTCTTCAGTCAGCGCTGCAAGGCGTGCTGCTACTGTTCGAGTTTTCTTCCTTCGACAAACGTGTTCCTGGGGGTGGCTGGGGGTGCCTGGGAGACACCGGGAAGGCACGCAGGAGCACGCTGCCCGAACGCAAATGGTAGCTTACCTCCATGGCAGCCCGGTAGTCTGTGCGGAAAACATCATATGACATTATGCTCATCCGTATGGATCGCGTGGGCAGCCCGAACCGGTCTCCCCGGCGCGCCTCTCCTCCGGCCACATCCGTGCCCGGAAATCGGACTCAGGGAAGCAGGCATTGCAAATCCCGGTATATCGCTTACTTTATGAGATTTTCAGAGGATCGATGGTGCTATACTTCTTTTTTTGAACCGTGCCTTGGGAGACGATCATGAAGAAAACATTGACCCTGCTGACCCTGGCCATTTTCAGCCTGGGGCTGGCCTCGTTTGACGCTGAAGCACGACGCTTTGGCGGCGGCAAAAATATCGGGAAACAGCGTGAAGCCATGAGCCAGCAAGCCGCGCCCAAGCCTGCGCCTGCGCCGGCCGCAGCGCCTGGCCAGGCAGCCGCCGGCGGCAGCAAATGGATGGGCCCCCTGGCCGGCCTGGCTGCTGGAGGATTGCTCGCAGCACTTTTCATGGGTGGCGCATTTGAAGGTATCAATATGATGGACATCCTGATGCTGGCGGCATTGATGGGCGCGATCTTCTTCGTCGTGCGTATGCTGCGCCGGCCCCGGCAGGATCATTCTTCCACGCCCATGCAATATTCCGGAATGGGAGCTGCGGGAGGTCATGGGGGCGCAACTGCGGCAGGAACGACCCAGACCGCAGGGGCGAGCTCGATGACAGGCGCGACAGCGTCTGCGCCGGTTCCCGGCCCCAGCGCCAATATCCCTGCGGATTTTAAGGTGGAGCCGTTTTTGCGCAATGCGAAAACTTCATTCATACGACTGCAGGCGGCGAACGACTCGCGCGACCTGAACGATATCCGGGAATACACGACTCCTGAGATGTATGCCGAGATCAGCATGGAGATCAGCGAACGTGGCAACACCCTGCAGAGAACCGAGGTCATTGCCATCAATGCGGATTTGCTGGAAGTCGTAACCGAAAATGACACCGCTATCGCAAGTGTCCGCTTCAACGGGCAATTACGCGAGTCTCCGGACGCGTCGCCCGCATTATTCGACGAAATCTGGCATGTGCAGAAGAACCTGAAGGACCCCGATGCGGTGTGGCTTCTGGCGGGAATCCAGCAGGTTTCGTAGCGATTGTGTTCCCCCTGCCGTCATCAGCCGCGGTAGCGCCCCTCAATCACCTGTTGCGCGGATCGGGATGGGCGCTCGGACGGCTGCAGCCCTGCGTGGGCAAAACGGTACGTATCCGTATTCCTCCCATCGGCGATCTCTCCCTGGCGGTGCAGCCCAATGGCGAGGTTGCGGCAGTTGCAAGCAGGGCGGAAGAGGATGCGAGCCTTACGGTCATGCCCGCCCTGTTGCCCCGATTGCTCTTTCATGATGAAGCCGCATATGACGAAATTTGGGTTTCGGGAGACAGCGCATTTGCCGCGGAGATTCTCCATATCGGAAAACATCTCCGCTGGGATGCGGAACAGGATCTGAGCGGGCTCATAGGAGATATTGCTGCCCATCGGTTCGTGCAGGCGGGCAACAGCCTGGTTCAGTGGCATGCCCAGACTTTCCTCAATCTGTCGCACACGCTGCGGGAATATCTGACTGAAGAGCAGCCGGTCCTCGTCCGGCCGGTGGATATGCAGGCTTTCAGCGAGCACGTCGATGCGCTGCACGACGATGTGTCGCGTCTGGAAGCGCGCATAGACGCACTGCTGAAAAATCACGATAAATAAATCGATAAGATTACAAGCAAGAACCAGGCAAGAACCAGCAAGAACCGGATGTAAGCGTACCTTATTCATAGCGTAATGCGGCCGCAGGTGAAAACCTGTACCGTCTGGCGTCCCAATCGATCCTGCATGAGCGAACGGCTGTTCGTGGACTAGATGCGTTTCATCCGTCTTCTCAAAATTCTTGCCATAGCGTTCCGCTTCGGTCTTGACGAGTTTTTTCTAGATCACAAGTGGCTGCGTCCGTTCCGTCCCGTCGTCAGGATGGCCACATTCTGGCGGCGGCTGGACAGGGCGCGCGGGGAGCGTCTGCGTCTGGCCCTCGAAGCACTCGGGCCGATCTTCGTCAAGTTCGGCCAGATGCTGTCCACGCGTCGCGATCTTCTGCCACCGGATATCGCTGATGAGCTGGCAAGGTTGCAGGATCAGGTTCCGCCTTTTCCCTCCGATCTTGCCCTCCGGACCCTGGAGCAGATCTACGGAAGACCTGTCAACGATGTCTTCCTGGTATTCGACTCCGAGCCCGTGGCGAGCGCATCCGTTGCCCAGGTCCATCTGGCGGTGCTGCACGATGGCACGGAGGTCGCGGTGAAAGTGTTGCGCCCAGGTATCGCCCCTGTTATCGGCCACGACGTAGCGCTGATGGAGACCGGCGCTCTCATGCTGGAAACACTGTGGCCGGACGGCAAGCGACTGAAACCGCGCGAGGTCGTATCTGAATTTGCCCGCCACCTTGACGACGAACTCGACCTCATGCGTGAGGCATCCAATTGCAGTCAGTTGCGGCGAAATTTTCTCGATTCACCTCTCCTGCTGGTCCCGGAAGTCTACTGGGATTACTGCTATTCGGGTGTCATGGTCATGCAACGCGTCAAGGGCACTCCCATCAGTCACGTTTCCGCGCTGCGCGAGCAGGGCGTGGATATTCCCAGGCTCGCGCGTGTCGGCGTGGAAATCTTCTTTACCCAGGTATTCCGCGACGGCTACTTTCATGCTGACATGCACCCCGGAAACATCTTTGTCGGCAGCGATGGTCGCTACATCGCGGTCGATTTCGGAATCATGGGGACGCTCACGGACGAGGACAAGAACTACCTTGCACAGAATTTTCTGGCCTTCTTTCGGCGTGACTACAAACGCGTAGCAGAAGCGCATGTGGAAGCGGGATGGGCGCCCAGGGATACTCGGGTAGGTGACTTTGAAACGGCCATCCGGGCGGTATGCGAGCCTATATTCGACAAGCCCCTCAGTGAAATTTCCTTTGGCAGGGTATTGTTGCGGCTGTTTCAGACCTCCCGCCAGTTCAATGTCGAAATTCAGCCCCAGCTCGTGATGCTGCAAAAAACCCTGCTGAATATTGAAGGATTGGGACGCGACCTCGACCCGAATCTCGATCTCTGGACCACGGCGAAACCCTATCTGGAAAACTGGATGCAGGATCAGTTGGGCTGGCGCGGACTCACACGACGGCTTAACAAGGAAGCCTCCCACTGGGCTGTCGTCTTCCCCCAATTTCCACGGCTGCTTCACGATGCCTTGAAAGAAACCCGCACGCAGGTGATCGAAGAAAAGATCACTGCCATCATGGTGGAACAGAAACGCCAAAGCCGCCTGATGATCTTTCTTGCCTTTCTGATAGCGGCACTGCTGCTGTGGCAGATCTGGTAGACGAAGCCCGGGCCTGTAGAGAAACTTGAGCAAATCTGACCGTTTGGGTCCGCGAGCCGCGCACGCAATCCTCTTCCCAAATACCTGAAACTCCACGTTACTTGGGTAGCTGCCAAAACGAAAGCGTCATCCCAAGTCAAATCCGCAGGTGAATTTTGATAGAATGCCCGTTTTTTTAAAGCGGCAGAGCAATGGCGCTACTGGAAATCCGCGGGGTGACGAGGCGCTTTGGCACCTACACCGCCGTTGACAATGTCAGCATCAGCGTGGAGGCAGGCGAGTTCTTCACGCTCCTCGGGCCTTCCGGTTGCGGTAAAACGACGCTCTTGCGGATGATTGCCGGATTCGATCTGCCAGATGCCGGACAGATTCTGCTTGATGGCATGGATATGGTGGGCACGCCGCCGGAAAAACGCCCCGTCCATACCGTGTTCCAGACGTATGCCCTGTTTCCGCACATGACCGTCGCAGACAATATCGCCTTCCCGCTCGAAATGGCGGGCAGGAAACCGCAGGAAATAAGAACCCGGGTTGGGGAAGCATTGGAGAGAGTCCGGCTGTCGAATTTCGGCAACCGCTTTCCTCATGAATTATCCGGGGGTCAGAAGCAGCGTGTGGCATTTGCAAGAGGACTAGTGAATCGCCCACGGCTGCTGCTGCTAGATGAACCGTTGGGAGCGCTCGATGCAAAACTGCGCGAAGAAATGCAGATCGAGCTTATCAATCTCCAGAAGGAAGTCGGCGTGACTTTCGTGTTCGTCACCCATGCCCAGGACGAAGCACTGGCTTTGTCCCACCGTATTGCGGTCATGAATCACGGAATGGTCGAACAGATAGACGAACCGTCCAAAATATACGGCTTTCCCGCTAACCGCTTTGTGGCCGATTTTATCGGCAAGATCAGCGCGATCGACGTACAGGTTCTGGAAGTCTCGTCTTCGCTCCTGAGATTGGATGCTGGAGTACTGGGAGAAATAACCGTTGCAGCCCGGGAAAATGTAAAAACCGGCGACCGCGGCGTGCTCGCCATTCGACCCGAACAGGTCCGGATTTCCCCGCCCATAGGCCAACCCGACCTGAAAAATCATTTCATTGGTACTGTCCAGGATTTTCTTTATATAGGCGATGTCACCACTTATATTGTTGAACTCGCCAATGGTACGTACATCGAGGCCTTGTTGCCCAACTCCGCTCCTGGCAGAGCCAAGTTCTTCGAGACAGGAGATCAGGTACGCGTTTCATGGCGGCATGATGCCGGAACTTTCCTGCATGATTAAAGATGAATAAAGGTGGAGCAAAGGGAAGCCGCGCTGCCAAGTGGCTGGTGAGCGCTCCCCCGCTATTGTTCCTGCTCGTGTTTTTCGCCGCCCCCAGCGTGATCATGATCCTCACCTCGTTTCGGTTTCCGGGCGAATTCGGGGGTCTTGCGCCTCTCAGCGCGCCCGCTGGCACGACGGATAGTGACTATGGCTTTACCGCGGAGGCCTATCAGTTCTTTTTCAGCGACACCCTGTACCTCCGAATCTTTCTGAAATCCTTTGTCGTTGCCATTGCCACTACGCTAATCTGCCTTATCATGGCTTATCCGCTGGCCCTGCTGATAGCTCGCAGTAAAAAACACCTGCGCAACCTGATGGTCATGCTGGTGGTATTGCCTTTCGCCAGCAACTTCCTTATCCGCATCTACGCCTGGATGATTATCCTCGGACCGGAATCCAGCCTCAGCCATTTCATTAATTCCATCCTCGCGGGGCTCGGCATCGCACCCGTCACGCTGCTATTTTCATCTTTTGCGGTACTGGTAGGCATGGTTTATGTGCACATTCCATTCATGGTGCTGCCGCTTTACACCAATCTGGAAAAACATGATCCGGCGCTGCTGAATGCCGCGCAGGACCTGGGTGCGAACAGCTGGCAACGCTTTTGGCGTGTCACCTGGCCGCTATCCCTGCCGGGTGTTTTCTCGGGGTCTGCACTGGTGTTCATTCCTGTACTGGGCATGTTTGCCGTCCCGGATATTCTTGGCGGCACAGGCGATATTCTCATCGGCAATCTGATCAAGGATCAATTCCTCGGCACGCGCGACTGGCCCTTCGGTTCTGCGCTCTCGATCATGCTGACGCTGGCTGTACTTACCGTCGCCGCGCTGGCGGCGTGGTTCGCGCGCCCCCGTCGGGGACTGCAGGCTTGACATGAACCGCAGAAATACCTGGTTGTGGCCAGCAGCTGCGCTGGTCTATGCCTTTCTCTATATCCCGCTGATCATCGTAGTGCTTTACTCGTTCAACGATTCCAGGCTGAACGCTGAATGGGTGGGCTTTACCTTGCACTGGTACAAGGCTCTGTTCAATAACACGGAAATGCTCACCGCTGCGCGCAATTCGCTGATCATCGCGCTCAGCGCCAGCTTTGGCGCCACCGTGCTTGGCACCATGGCCGGACTGGCCATTCACCGTTACAAGCTCAAGGTCCTGCCGGTACTTGTCTTCACTCCGGTGGCAATGCCCGAAATACTGCTGGGCGTTTCGTTGCTGCTGTTCTTTCTGCAGGTGCTCAATCTGACACTGGGCATGATTTCCATCATCATCGCGCATACCACGTTCTGTATCGGCTTTGTCGCGATTATCGTGCGTGCACGGCTTCAGGGCATGGATGAGAGTATCTTTGAAGCGGCGCGTGACCTGGGGGCAACGCCATGGCAAACGTTCCGTCTGATCACCCTGCCGCTGATCATGCCCGCGGTAGTCGCGGGGGCCCTGATGTCATTCACCCTGTCCATAGACGATTTCGTCATTACGTTCTTCACCAAGGGTGTGGGAGAACCGATCCTGCCCATCCATATCTATACCATGATCAAGGTTGCCGTCACGCCGGAAGTCAATGCCATCTCAACGCTGCTGATGCTGCTCACGCTGATCATGATCATCATTGCGACGCGACTTGAAACGAGCAAGTCCCCAGGGGAAAACACCGGCTCCCGCAAGGCAATGGGGCAATGAGCCCACGGGGTTCACCCTCTCCAGGGCCCGGAACTCGCCCGATCCGCGCGTCCTTATGCTTGGCGGCCTGCCTGCTTCTGTTCGCCTTCGGGTGCGCGCAGCAGAACCATGATGCGTCGCAGAACAGGAAAAATGTCCTGCACTTGTTCAACTGGAACAACTACATTGCTCCCGAAACTGTGGCGCGTTTCGAGAAATCCTGCGATTGCGAACTTTCGCAGGATTATTACGCCGACAACGAGGAAATGCTGGCAAAACTGGCTGCGGGCGCAGCGGGCTACGATCTCATCGTTCCCACCGGTAACGCCGTTGATACCCTCATCCGCCAAGGGTCTCTGAAACCGCTCGATAAATCGCTATTGCCCAATCTCCGAAATATCGTTCCTGCATATCTCGATACCGCCTTCGATCCCGGCAACAAATACTCGGTTCCGTACGCCTATACGCTGACCCTCCTGGGGTTCAACGAGCAAAAGGTGAAGGAGCTGGATCTGCCCACTGACACGTGGGCGCTCATCTTCGAACCAAAATATCTGGAAAAAATCCGGGGGCGCGTAACCGTTCTCGACAGCCAGCGCGAATTGATGGCCGCAGCACTCAAGTATCTCGGCTATTCTGCCAATGAAACCGATGAAGCGCGCTGGAAGGAGGCCGCGGATCTAATTGTACGCGCCAAGCCCTACTGGGCTGCGTTCAGCAACACCAGCTATGTCAAAGAGCTGGCTGTCGGAAATCTTTGGGTTGCACACGGGTATTCTAACGACATGTTCCAGGCTGCGCTCGACGCGCAGCGGACAGGACGAAAATTCTCCATCGGCTATTCAACCCCGCGAGAAGGAGCGGTTCTGGCGCTCGACAGCATGGTTTTGCACAAAAGCGGCAGGCGCCCTGACCTGGCTTATCAATTCGTCAATTTCATGCTGGAAGGAAAAAATTCCGCTGAACTCACGAATCTCATCGGTTCAGGCAATCCAAACATGGATGCAATGGAATATATCCATCCGGAAATCAGAAATAACGAAGCCATTTTCCCCGATACGGAATTTCTCACCAGGCTGGAAATGCTGCGCGACCTCGACCGCACGCAGCGGCGTCTGCTGAGCCGCCTGTGGACGGAAATAAAATTGAGATAATCGCAAAAAACTGAAAAAATTGAAGAGACGAACTCTTCCCGATCTGAACCGCCTTGTCCTGCAATAAAGTAAAAGGTCCCCTGCAACACCTCGTCAGCTTTTCTTTTTTTCCACCCTAATAAAAATTCATCCATGAGCTATTACTCACATCATGTTTTTTTCTGCGTAAACCAGCGTGACCCCGGATCGCTGTGCTGCAATAACTTCGACGCTCAAGCCATGCGCGATTATGCAAAGGAACGAGTCAAGGCATTAAGGCTCGACAGTAAGAGAAACCGGATACGAATCAATAATGCGGGCTGCCTGGACCGGTGCAACGAGGGGCCGGTGATCGTGATCTACCCCGAAGATGTCTGGTATACCTACGTTGATAAAGAGGATATCGACGAGATCATCGAGGAGCACCTGAAAAACGGCCGGGTCGTAGAGCGTTTGCGTATCTGATACCATTCTTCTCATCCGTATTCTTCGGGATAGCCATTGAGCAGCTTCACGCAACAGAAGTTATTTGTCCACGGTCCGGCGGGAAAACTGGAAACGATTCTGGCTGAGCCGGCCGATCAGCCGCGTGGCATCGCCATTATCGCGCACCCTCATCCGCTATATGGCGGGAGCATGAATAACAAGGTAGTCTACACTCTGTTCAAGTCCTTCCTGGAGCTGGGCTTTATCGCGGCTCGTTTTAATTTTCGCGGCGTCGAACAGAGCGAAGGTGAGCTCACCTCCGGCAAGGACGATGGAGCGGGCGAAACCGAGGATGCCATCGCGGTAGCGGAAAGTGTCAGAGAACGACTCACCCAGCGCTTTAACCATCCCCCGCCCTTGTGGCTGGCGGGCTTTTCCTTCGGCGGCGCCGTCCAGGCTCACGCCGCGCGGACATTGCAGCCGGAAGGGATCGTAATGGTGGCGCCAGCAGTCGAGAGGCTGCACGCGCCACCCCTTATTTCTCCTGAACAGGAGAAGGTCAGGCAGACGCCGCGTATCCTGATCGTGCATGGCGATCACGATAACGTGGTAGCACTGGAAACGGTGTTGAACTGGGCCGCTCCGCAGGAGTTGCCGGTAGTGGTGGTGCCCGGCGCGGAGCACTTTTTCCATGGCCGCCTGCATATCCTCAAGCGCATCGTCGTTGACGGTCTTCGGCCATAGCACCTTGATTCTTCACTGCTGCGACGTGACAACGCGTGCCTTATCCACCAAGGCGACCGGGCGGTCGCGCTCCTGCGCTACCCGATCCCCGCTTCGCGGCCCCCCCCTTGGGCGACGCTCCGGAGGGCGCCTTATATGCAGCTCAGCATCATGGAGCGGAAATTGTCGAAGAATCCCATTTTTTCGGAGAGGTCCGGCACGTTCGAATTCGCCTCGATGAACTTGTCCGCATCCCGATAATCCCGGTTGTCGTAAATCGTCAGGTTGGCTTTGGGACCGGTCTTTACGCTTTTCACCTTATCTTCCCAGTCATAACCGAAAGGACCGGTCATCCGAGGCAGATTGATGGGCCCGGTGAGCATCAGGCTGTCTCCCGTGAAATCTTTTTTGTCATAAAACTTCACCCAGCACCCCTTGCGTTCCAGGTCGGCTGAAACCTGTACCGGGACAAAAATCAACATCGGCACTTCAATGGTGGTCATCCTGCCATCTTTCATTCCCGGTTTTGAGGGCGCCTTGTCGGCCGCTTCTGGCTGCTTGTTCATCGCCGGCCTATCCTGCTCCTGCGCGCCTGCCCCGGCTGCAAGACTGATTCCGATCGCAACGATCATGCCTGCCATAAAAGTATGTGGGTTCTTCTTCTGCAGTATTTTCATGTTGTCCTCCTTGGTTGTAAAAAAGCACCTTCCAAAGTATCGTGTCCCGTGCACCTCGGTGCAGTCGTCATAAGCTGACAAAACATGGATGATCAAAAATTTCGCCTACCTGGAAACTTCCGGGCATCCACGGCAACCTTCTGTATTCACTTGGGAAAAATTCACATCATCGAGCATCGCATTCCTGAGATCGACACCTTTCAGTATCGCGTTATCCAGTTTTACCCCGGTAAGATTTGCTCCACGGAAATCCGCCCCTGTCAGTACAGCACCGGACAGATCGGCTCTCTGCAACTGGGCGTCGTGCAGCTCTGCCCCGGACAGATCGGCGCCGCTCAGGTTGGCTCCTTTAAGTTGTGTACCGGCAAGTTTTGCGCGCTTAAGATCGGCACTTTTAAGATTCGCACCGTTCAGTCGTGCCTGGACAAGTCTGGCATCCGCAAGAACAGCGTTTTTCAAATCGGCTTCATCCAGGTTGGCCCCCCTCAGATCGGCTCCACTGAGATCGACCATGTCCATGTTGGCGTTGTACAGATTTGCGTTCCGCAAATTGGCGCCGCTCAGGTTGGATTGACGAAAACCGGCGCGCGCGAGATCGGCACCCTGAAGATCTGCCCCACTTAAATCCTTTTCCACGCAGAGCGTTCCGGATCGAATGGAGCACCCGTTTATTTCCGCAGCTGTCCCGGCTGCATGAAGAGATGTCAAGGCAACGAACAAAATCAGGTGATGAATCATTTTTTTCCTCTCTTCTGACCAGATCGAAAATGTACCGTAACGGAAGGGAGAATATGGTTCCGTGCGCTGGCACACTTATTTGGCACGATGCATGAACCAGGCGACCTAAAATCAAGGAAATGATGTTGGCATGTGTTTCGCCGCCGGAATATCTTTTCGCCAGATCCAAAGCGGAGCAACGACCGCAGGCAAAACTGATTTTTTCCCTCAAAAACCGTCTACACTGTTTACACTCGGATTAGGGACGACTGGCGGACTTCAAACCAGATTTGCCAGGCATGACTTGGAAAACACTATGCAACGCCTGCTCATCGTACTCGGTATCGCGCTATTGCTCATGGGCCTGATATGGCCCTGGCTGTCGAAATTGCCGCTCGGGCGGCTGCCCGGCGATATCGTTATCGAGAGGGAAAACTTCAGGCTCTACTTTCCATTGACCACAGGTCTGCTGGTATCGCTGTTCCTATCCTTGCTGCTATGGTGGTGGTCACGAAAATAAAATACTTCAAGGGGAAGGGATAATTGGATCTGTTCGAAGCAATGGCGTACTTCTTCGTGAAGGAATTTGCAAAAGCCGTTCTCGGGCTCGGGCTGGTGCTGGGAATTGTTGTTTTCTTGTGGTGGATCAATACGGAGGACTGAACGCCCTCTCCATTACCGTCCAAGCCGAAGGAAAAGGAAGGATGCGCTCCTCATCAGTCCGGTCGCGTGCCTGCATGACTCTTCCAACCCACGCCCAACCCAAGCCGGTGAATCGCAAGGCAAGCTGGATTCATCCCTCTTCGCCGATTTCCTTATGCGGTTTCCTTGCGTCCTTTGCCAGTACCTGTTCAGGCAGGGGATGAGCCTTGTCGGTAAGAGGCTTGAGGGCCGGCAAAAGGTGCTTCATGACCTGTGTGGACAGCGCTGAGGTAAAAGTGTATTTTTCAGCATCGACACCCGGTACGAACGCGGTCATTGTTCCGAAAAAACGATCGCCGATGAAAAATACAAATGTCGCGGACCGATTCACTACGCGGGATTCCTTGACGACACCTGGGGCAGAAAACGTCACGTGCCGGTGATCTCCCGTACCTGTCTTTCCTCCGATCAAAACCTCGGCGCCATCCTCTTCCACGATGGCACGCGCGAGGCGCGATGCGGTGCCCGACTCAACGACGCTTGTCAGTACCCCGCGCACGGCTGCCGCCAGCTCGGGAGAGAATACTCTTTCGCCCCGGACGGGTGTTCTTTCCACCGCCGTTTCAAAAGGTGTGCCTTCTGCGAAGTGCAGACCTTCTATCAGCAAGGTGGGCATGCGGATGCCGTTGTTGAGGATCACGCCCATCAGTTCCGCAAGCGCGGCAGGGTGATCTGCCGAGCTTCCTATGGCGGTGGCGAGCGAAGGCACCAGCGAATCAAAAGGATAGCCGAGCCGCTTCCAGCTGCGATGAATTTCCAGAAATGCTTCCAGCTCCATCAGCCCACGGATGCGTATATCCTGCGAATTCTTGTTTGCGGTCTTGAACAGCCAGTCGTAGACGGCTATCCGCTCGTTTCCGCTGGCGTCGATCACATCCTTTTGCGTGGCATCCGGATGGGAAATCAGATAACGCACCAGCCATAACTCCAATGGATGCACCGTGACGATATATCCCTGGTCTGCAAGCGAATACTTTCCCGGTCCATAACTGTCGTACAGGTCGTGAAGCGCGACCGGCTTTCCACGCTCGAAGCGGAACAGATGCGGAGCCATGAATTTCTCGAATTCCGCAAAGCCCGATTCCGGATAGATATAACGGTATGCGGCTGCGAGACGACGCGGCGTATGCCGAAAGCTCGAAAAGAACTTCTCCTCTATGCTGCCTGGACTCGTCGTTCTGTCTTTGTATTTGCGGTAAAATCGATTGATGAATTGCCTTCCTTCCTTGTCCGCGAAACGTATGAGATACACCCGGCGGCCGGAACTCTCGGCATCACGAAGTATTTTTGCCGACGATCCCATCACCTGAAACGTGTAGTAGCGCACGATATCCCGCATGAGCCGGATATAGACAAGATTGACTGAATTCCTGGTCGCCGTCCGTACGCTCAGAAACCGGCCGTTATCGTCGCGATTGAAATTGTGAAAAACGTGGAGTCCGCCACCGGTGAAGAATCTCTCATGGGGGCTGGCGGAATACTTCCGCTCAAGCGCAGCGTTCATCATGGATGCCAGGGTCTTGTCTCTGCTTTGCAGAAAATAGTCGATGGCCCAGCGGCTGAGCGCGTCGCCCGGATCAGGCTCCTGGCTCCGCAAAGCCTTGCGGTCCAGTCCGGCATATCTTTTATGCAGCGCTTCCACGATTTCCAGGTAGGTAACCAGCGTCCTCAGTTTCGCCGTCGAGCCCAAATCCAGCTTCGTACCTTTGTTGATGTCCAGCGGCTGGTCAAAATTATCCGCGAGGATGCGGAACTTGACGCCTTGAGGCGTCAGTTCGGACAGCGTAAAGCTGTAGATCACCTTCGCCGGATCTTCATCGCCCAGCAGGCGATGGCCATGAAGCCCGACGGCACGCGCATACAGCGGATCCTTCAGCTGACGAAGAATGTCGGTGGTCTTTCCCTGCATATCCACGTCCAGCGTACTCTGCACGGATAAATCCAGGCGATCGAGATCGTACATGTGCCGCAAGCCGAGATACTGGGCGATGCGTACACGCACCGCATTCGCCGCTTTGTGTCCTGCAAAATCTCTGGCATCGGAAGTGGAGAAAGCAAACGTATTGCGAAATCGAAGCGGCTGAGCGAGCGCGGCGTCCCGAAGAGCGGGAGCAATCACGCCGGCCTGCGTCAATACGCGCAGGTAGGCGTTGGTAAGCTCAGCCAGATCCTCTCGTCCTGCAAGCAGGTAATACGAGGGCCTGCGCTGTGCAATCATGAGGCTCAGTACGTGCTTATAGCGTGATGCCGCCTCGGTAAGGGCATCTCCCTCCGCGAAGCGGGAATGAAGAATATGGTTCGTCTCGTTGAAATCCAGCCCATACCAGGCCCATAAGGCATCACCGATCCCGTTGGTTTCCCCAAAGCCCACTACGGCAGCGAGGGGAACCGAGTTGAGATAATCGGTCACGATCTGCCTGCGGACAGGGAGGGTATTCTCGCCGCCCAGGTAGGCGCGAACCGAAGCGGAGGCAATCTGCTGGAGCTTGTCTTCTGCCGTCAGCGTTATACCGTTGGGGGAATGCCGGTATTTTTCGATCTGTGTCGCAAGCGTGCTGCCGCCGGGCACATCGTGTTCCGACATGAAAAGCTGGATTCCCTTATCCAGCACGGCACGCCCCATCCGCATCCAGTCGACAGCCGGGTTCTTTTTCGGGTGCGACTGATCCAGCAGGTCTCGATTCTCGATGAACAGCAGACTGTTCACGACTACGGGGGGAACCGATTCGAAGCCTTCATAAACGCGCGCCGGAAAACGGACCCGATACAACAACTGATCGTCGCTCCCCGTGATCTCCAGACCCGCCTGGGATTTCTCCCGGTAAGGAATGAACAGGCCCTGCTCCGCAAGCTCTTTCATTTGAGGAGAAATTCTTGCCTGAGCTTTCACTTCGAAACCATTTTTCACGAGATGTTCAAGCAGCTCGGGCAACCGGCTATACCCCAGGCGAAGGTCATACGGTCCTGCCTGTGAAAAAGGAAACTCGCCACTGGGTCCCCTTTCAAGGCTCCAGCTCAGGTCATCGGCCAGCTTCGACAGGCGCGCAGCCTGATATGCAGATGTCTCCGCTTCCCGGTACAAGAGAAAGGCTGCAACGATCAGTACAACGAGAAGCGCAGCCACAATGCCAAAAAGTGAAATCCCGAGTCCGCGCCTCATGCCCAAGTTTTGAAAAATAACGGAAAAATTCATGGAAGGCAGAAAGTTTCGGATATGCACGGCAAGTATAGGGAGGAAAATTATTTCCAGCATCCGCATCTGCCGGATAAAAGCAGGTCAAATCGAACGATTCACCTTCAGTATCCGGTTACACCAGACTCCAGCCAGCATAAAACCGGATCACCCTCCAGCGGTCCGGACGCAGCTGTCTCGACTGGAGATTCATGTCGATGCATTTTCAGGCATGCCGGCATTGTCACCGAGCCAGCCGCGCAACCAGAACGCAGTCGATCTAGCCACGGCACAAGCCACAGCGGGAGTGCACAACGCTTTTTCGCGCTTGCGGTGCGGTGCGAAGCAGCGTGAGGGCAAGACGCGAAACGCCAAGCGTAGCTGGACTATGGCTCACCTTCGCAAGGCCGCACGCGCGTTTATCGGGTCGGCTTGCGCCCGGGCAACAGCTGGACGGTGAGCTTCGTTTCCTGCGCCAGCAAAGAGGCAGACGATCCGGGAGACGTCGTTCGCCGCGCCTGCCTGGGACACAATACAACAGTCAGCATGGCTTTCGCCATTAATAGTGGAATAGTGGACCGCCATGACAGCGGACAGGGGCAGGCGACTGTGTTTTTATTATAGTCGGTCCTGAAATACCTGTTAAGCCTGCATATTATCAGGACTTGACAACCAGGCAAGGGATGAGAGGGGAATTCCGGCCTGCCGATGCGAGGCACGATTCGACGCGGTGCGCCGCGCCGGAAAATTCGGATATCCGGCTCGTCCTTTCGGGAGGCAAATCATCCTGAATAATCCTAGAAACCGTAGTTGGACGGGAGTGGAGCGTGTGGTGATCCAGGTGCGAGGCAAGGCGCGATGAGGCCGCAGGGCCGCTCCCTGCAACGAAGAGCAACGCCGCATTCGCGCCTGGAGCGACATACGATACACCTTGTAGCGACCTCAACATTCCGGTGAATGAGGAAATTCCGAAAATGCCTCTATATCCCATGGGCTTGGCTCTCTAATTAAGCGGTCAACTGCGGTTTCTAGGATAATTTCAACCCCCGGCCGCTAATCCTGAATAACCCCGTCCAGGCTTCTTTCGCCCGTCAGCGACTCGAAACAATGCTTCAGGTTATGCTATAGGAAGTATAATATTCATCCCTTGGCAACCTGACGGTAGCGGCGCTCCCCTACCGATGAGATCGGAGTATAAAATGAAGAAAATAAGCGTGCTATTGACTGTGGCATTGGTCGGCCTCGCAGGCTGTTCCAAGACGGATCCGTATACACCCCCCGAGAACGCATCCGGGGAAGACATTTTTTATGCGAGTTGCTCGAAGTGCCACAAGCCTGAAGCCGATCGCGTAATGTCTCTGAGCAGCAAGATGGCGACCAGAGAAGCCATTATCGAGAAGGTCCAGAAAGGCAGCATGGGCATGACCGCCTTTCCGAATATCAAGGGTGAAGCCGCTGAGCGACTCGCGGAATTCGTGCTGTCCAATAGCAAGCCGAAATAACCTGCTATTCCTCCGGCACCCAGGGGTAATTCCTGCATCTGCGGCACGTATGGAAAGGGCTGCTCGAAGTTTCATGATATGCCCCTGATCAAGTGCGGGTTCACTCTTCTTGTCCTTGGCGCCATCCCCGCCCTGCTTGCCGGATGGTTCAGTTAGCTCATTAGCTCAAGGACGCCGTGCTCACGACCTGGGGGTGTGACGGGAAGCTCAAGCTCTCTGCCTGCGCACTCACAGCGCGTCCAGCAACGTCGTTCTATCCGGACAAGCCGCAATACGGACATCCAGCTTTGCAACCGAAAAGCCGTCCGGTCGACCTTGGCTTCATCGCGAGACAAACCTGCACGGCAGCCGCATAATCGAAAACCGCGATATGTAAGATGTATGCCCGGTTCGCCACCCGGCTCATGAAAAATGGAAACCGCGAGGGCTGGTTCGATCCGGCTGTGGCATTATTCACGATCACTCCGCCTTGCGGCTGAGCCATTCCGTTATGGGTGAAAATCGCAAGCGTATCGAACTCATTCTCCGGAAACTAGAAAATTCCTGAAACAGGCTCGCAGAAGTACCCGCTGCGCATATATCCAGATACCGCCGCGTCCGGCTGATCGGCCCGGCCACATGGTTCGTCACTTCTCCACATGAGACCCGTATTGACCATCCCCGCCTCCCCATGACTGCCGTAGCCCGTCTGTTCAAATGGTTCCTGCCGGCATTTGCCGCGCTGGCGCTGCTGTCAGGGGGAACGCTCTGGCTGGCGCTGCGCGGAAGCCTTCCGGAATATGACGGAACAGTGCTGGCGGATAGGCTTGCCGCGCCGGTAATTGTAGAGCGCGACGCGCTGGGCACCGCCACGCTGCGTGCAGAAAGTCGTGCCGATCTTGTCTGGGCATTGGGCTACGTTCATGCGCAGGAGCGCTTTTTCGAGATGGACCTGATGCGACGCAGGGCCGCGGGTGAACTGGCCGAACTGTTCGGCCCGGCCGCGCTGCCGGCCGACCGCGAAGCCCGCCGGCACAGAATGCGCGCGCGTGCGTCCAGCCAACTGGAATCCCTGCCAGCGGATGAGCGGAAGTTGCTCGATACCTATCGGGACGGCGTAAACAGTGGCCTGACCGCCCTCAGCGTTTCTCCCTTTCCGTATCTTCTTACGCGCACTCGTCCCGTCAAGTGGCGCACCGAGGATAGCCTGCTGGTCGTCAAGGCGATGTATTTCACTCTCAACGATGCAGACAACCAGCGCGAACTGGCGCTCTCCACCCTGCGCGCAGCGCTTCCGGAGACTGCCTACCGGTTTCTTGCCGCAAGCGGGGGCGAATGGGATGCACCTCTCATCGGCTCGGCTCTTCGCTGGCCAGACCCGCCCTCCCCTGACGAACTCGACCTGCGCAACATCGACCCTGCGCTCATGCGTGACAGGGAGGAACATAAGGAAGAGTTGCCTGGCAGCAACAATTTTGCCGTAGCGGGTGAACTGACGGGAACCACAGGAGGCGCGCTCATCGCCAACGACATTCACCTGACGCTGCGCGTGCCGAACATCTGGTTTCGCACCCGCCTGATTTACCCCGGTACCCGCCATCCGGAGAAAATGAACGACGTCATCGGCGTCAGCCTTCCCGGTACACCTGCAATCGCCGTCGGGTCCAATCGAAGAATAGCCTGGAGCTTTACGAACAGCTATGCCGATCTCATGGACTGGGTGCGCATTATGCGGCATCCCGACGATGCGTCGCGCTATCGCAGCACCAGCGGCTGGAAACCATTCGCTGTCCACCGCGAAATCCTGCATGCACGGGGAGCAGGGGACGAGATACTCGAAGTGCACGAGACGGAGTGGGGCCCGCTGCTGGCTTTCGATCATGACGGCACCCCGCTTGCGCTGGCCTGGGTCGCCCATGAGCCAGGATCGGTCAACATGGAGCTCTCCGAACTGGAGCAGATGGATACGGTGGATGAAGCCATCATGATCGCGCGGAAGGCAGGCATTCCGCCACAGAACTTTATCGTTGGCGATCGGAGCGGAAAAATCGGCTGGACCATCGTTGGCCGTATCCCCGCACGCAGCGGCAACTACGATCCCGAGCTTCCGGCGGACTGGAGCAAGCCGGATACCGGATGGCAAGGCTGGCTCAAGCCGGAGCAATACCCCTTTATCCTCGACCGCCAGCGGCTGTGGACAGCAAACGCCCGGACAGTGGATGGCATCTACCTTGATCTGCTTGGCGATGGGGATTATGACCTTGGCGCACGTGCAAGGCAGATCCGCGATAGCCTGAATGAGCATGACCATTTCGAGCCCGCCACCATGCTGGCCATTCAGCTTGACGACCGGGCATTATTGCTGGATCGCTGGCACCGGCTTCTCGATCGGACGTTAACGGACGGCGACAAAACGGAATGGCGCACCGCGATGCGGCAGGCGCTCCGTGACTGGAACGGCCATGCCGCCACGCAGTCGGCCGGCTACCTTCTGGTACGCTCGTTCCGCAAAGAGGTACTCCATAGCGCGCTCGATGGTTTCTCCGCCGCGGTTCGGCGCATCCACCCCGCCTTTTCGCTTCCGGACCTGAATCGGGCCGAAAATGCCGTATGGGCCCTGATCGAGCAGCGTCCTGCGCACCTTCTGCCCCCGGTGTACAGCACGTGGGATGAGCTGCTCGACAAATGCGCCCGGCGCGTGGCGAAACGCATGCAAAGCCAGCCAGGCGGCATCGCGGCACGCAACTGGGGCGAGCGCAATACCGCGCGGATCCGTCACCCATTCAGCAGTGCATTGCCTGGATTCATCGGAAGCTGGCTGGACATGCCGCAGGATCCGCTGCCCGGCGACAATCATATGCCCCGCGTGCAAGGGCCCAGCTTCGGAGCATCCGTCCGTTTTGCGGTTGCTCCCGGAGACGAGGAACATGGCTATTTTGAAATGCCGGGAGGCCAGAGCGGCCACCCGCTCTCTCCCTATTACGGCAGCGGGCACGCGGACTGGGTAAAAGGAATACCGACATCCTTCCTCCCAGGACCGGCTGAGCGGACACTGCGTCTGTATCCGCCCGGTTGATCCGGCAGCTGGATCGGTATTCATCGCCTCGCGCTGGAAACATCGCTCAACCCCGGCTCGACGGCCTGCACCCCTTCTTCATAATCGGTATAGATATAAATGGGCAGTTCCAACCCGCCCAGGTGATATACGATAAGAGGCTGCACCTCCATCCAGTCCAGTCCCCCGGCGCCAGTAGCCAGCCGCGGCAGCGCGATATGGGCGAATTTTTCCGTTTCGAGCAGATGGCGCAATTCTCGCAAGGCAAGATCGACGTATTCGGTCCGCATATGTGCCGATTTATCCTTGAGGCGTTCGGGAGGTTCGTTTGTCAGGAGATTGATGACCCGCTTGCTCATTGCACCTGGCCATACCCAAACCTCCCCCGCTTTGGGATCCGTGGTATGGCAGAAATGATGAAAATCCTTGACCAGGGCGGGCCATTGCTGGCCCAGGCTCAAGGCCAGGCCGTGTTCGAAAGGGTCATAGGGCGCAAGCCCATGGGCAATGACCTGGGCATGGCTCAGCAGGATATCGCCTTTTACCTCATGAATCATGTCACCTCCAGCAATGGCATTGACAGACATTCAGTATAGCAAGATGCCCCGTTTTGGTTGTCTGCGCTGACCGCTGCTATTTGACAATTTCCTGACCATACTCTATAAAAAAGTCGGCCATTTTATTTCATGTGACCGATTTCAAGTTTTTCCATATCAGCACCAACCTGATCAGGAGGTGAACCCGATGAAATCGGTTTTGACGCTATTCACAGCCGGATGCGCCGCTGTTGGATTTACCCAGCCTGCCTTGGGGCAACTGCAAACCAACATTGTCGCTACCGGGCTGGATCGCCCCCTCTTCCTCACCGCGCCTCAAGGAGATCCACGCCTGTTCATCGTCGAACAGGGCGGTCGCATCAGGGTAATGCAAAACGGAAACCTGCTGCCGACCCCGTTTCTTGATCTCTCGAACTCGGTCGACACCGAGGGGGAGCGCGGATTGCTCGGCATGGCATTCGATCCGAATTTTGCATCCAACCGCCGCTTTTATGTCAATTACATTGACCGGAACAGTCTCGATACCATAGTCGCGACTTATCAGGTCAATGCCGCGCAGCCCAACGTGGCGGATGCTTCCAGCGGACAACGGATACTGACCGTCGAGCAACCCGAGTTCAGCAATCACAAGGCCGGCTGGATCGGATTTCGTCCGGGCGAGACACAGAATCTCTACATTGCCACAGGCGATGGCGGGTCGCGCGACGACCCCGGGAACCGGGCGCAAAATCTCTCGGAAAATCTCGGCAAGATACTGCGTGTCGACGTTTCCTCCGACCGGTTCCCAAATGACAGCTCACAGTATGGCTACACGATCCCTGCGGGCAATATGGAAAACGCCAACCAGGAAATTTTCGCTTACGGACTGCGCAATCCGTACCGCAACAGTTTCGATAGTGAAACCGGCACGTTCTATATAGGCGACGTCGGACAGAATAACCGCGAAGAGATCGATATCGGCATCGCCGGCGCCAACTATGGATGGCGCAAGTTCGAAGGGACGCGGCTGAACTTTCCCGATGACGCGGACATTGCAAATCACACGCCGCCTATCCATGAATATAACCATACCGATGCAGGCGGCTCTGTCATCGGCGGTTATGTCTACCGTGGATCAACAATTGATGGCCTGGAAGGCACGTATTTCTTCGCCGACTTCGTTACCGGCAAGGTCATGTCCTTCCGCTTCATCGAAAATGCGGGCGTGACCGAACTCACAGACCGAACCGCCGAACTGCTCTCGCCCACCGGTCTTTCCGGTGGGATCACTTCTTTTGGCGAAGATGGATTCGGCAATCTCTATCTCGTAAGCATCAACGGGCAGGTAGGCATGATCGCCGCCATACCCGAACCGCATACCTGGGCCATGATGTTCGCAGGTTTGGGGGTAATCGGGATATGGATGAAGCGCGGAAGAAAAGTCATTCAATCGTAAAGCGCAGGCTTTGTTTTTGTGTCACGAGTTTCGATCCTCGCCCGGCGCTTTGGCCGGGCGCTACCTCAAAGTCCAGCGCAAGTGGGGCGACTGCGACAGGTTTCAATCCTCGCCCGGCGCTTTGGCC
>CAYXQR010000162.1:0-3372 GCA_964466955.1 uncultured Nitrosospira sp. | reverse complement strand
AAGGTCGCCTATGTGCGCGAACTGACGGGGCGGCCGGTGGGCGTGAAGGTCGCCATCGGCGGATGGCGTTTCATCAACGACCTGTGCGATGCCGTCAACCGGCGTGGCCCGGAATATGCCCCGGATTTTCTCAATATCGATGGCGGAGAAGGCGGCAGCGGCGCCGCGCCGCAGACGCTGGTCGACCACATGAGTCTGCCCATCGTCGAAGCATTGCCGCGCGTGGTGGATGCGCTGCTCGAAGCGGGCCTGAAGGAGCGCATACGCATGGTCGCGGCGGGCAAGCTGGTGACGGCGGCGCGGGCAGCGTGGGCCCTGTGCGCGGGCGCGGATTTCGTCAACACCGCGCGCGGCTTCATGTTCTCGCTGGGCTGCATCCAGGCCATGCGCTGTCACACCAATACCTGTCCCACGGGCATCACCACGCACAACAAGCGCCTGCAGCGCGGGCTGGTGGTGAAGGAAAAGTACCTGCGCGTGGCGAACTATGCCAGGAACATGAACAGCGAGATCGACATGATCGCCTACTCCTGCGGCCTGCACCATGCGCGCCAGTTCCGGCGCGAGCACGTGCGCATCGTCGAGACGGCCGGCAAGAGCGTGGCGCTCAATGTGCTGTATCCGTACCCCGAGTTGCGTTAGCGGTAAAAGTGAATGGCGGTCTTGTCGGAGGCTGGAAACAGATATCGAGCGCTACCGGGAGCCTATTGAAATACTGCGCGGCAATGGAAGGAGCGGAAAAATGGATAAGAAACACGGTTACGGATCAACAGGAGCGGGGAATGCAGAATTCAGGCAGTGACTATGCACTTGCCTGCTATCAGCTGCTTGAGACGGCGATTGCCGAAGCGGAAGTATGGGAGGTGTCGTTCGCAAACATCGGTCTGGAAGGGTTCGATACCGGCCAGTTGCCGCGTGTCCGACTGCAGGACTGCCTGATCTTCTGCCAGCGGCCGGCGGTCAGGAATTGGCCCGTTGCCCGCTGACCATAGGCCAGTACGTTTGCCGGCAAACCAATATGAGTAGCCGTATCAGACGAATTCAAGGTGCCGCGTCAGCCGGGTATCCCTTATCACGGTTCATTCGGGGCTCCTGGAGGAGTCTGAAAGGCGCTTGGATAAGGTCCTGAATTTTGAGAACCTTTGAGAGCCTTGAGAGCCCTTCTATCTCGACAAACCTTGAGAAATGGCGGTCAGCGAAGATCGACTTTTGCACAGCCTCCGCCCAATTAACGCTGCAGATAACTGCTTCCAGCAGAACCGCTTCCACCTGATCGCACCCTGGTTCATCCTGCAAAAAACCAAGCAAGGCGGATGCATCGAGAACTGCTGTCATTCACCCGCTTCCCGTTTCGCCTCTTCCCGCCGTTCCGCAATCAACTCTTTCCCCAGACTGGTATTGGGCGGCAGATGGGTAAAACGATTCTTGAGACGCTGCTTGATCGTTTCAGTTTTTTCCAGGATCAGGCGACCTTCTTCCATTCGTGCAATCAGCCTATCTCCAGACCCGAATCCGAGTGAACGCCTGAGCGATGCAGGGATCACCAATCGTCCTTGAGGATCGAGCTGAACCTCGGCTTGTGCGATTAATTTCGGCATGATGAGAATATTATGGCACGATAAGCAAAAATGAGCCATTTACATGCTTTTTATGACGAAGCCATTGTCGCCGCGCAGGCTGCGGTGATACGAGCGCCTGCGGCTATCTTGGTTTCTTGCCTCTGGCCTCCGCCCCCTGGCTTCTGGCTTCTGGCTTCTGGCCCCGGGACCCGAAGCCCCATATGCCATTGATCGTTCGCTACCCGCAAGCCTCCCGAGCCCAGGCAGCCATGGGGGCGATGGCAGGAGATTCGCGGCGGAAAGGGGGTAATTGCCGGGGCGGGGGATGGAGAGAGCGGGATCAGATCGGCCGGTGGCCGTGGATGAACCCGGTGTATCCCGGTTCGTGCAGCGTACCTGCCGGGTTGTGGGGAATGGCATCTTCCTGCTGGTTTTCCCCTCTCCTTGCCGACATTCTGTCGCCCAGTCCGGGTATGAGCCTGGCCACGGCGGTGTTGACGTAGGCCATGACGCCGACTTTCACGTCCCTTCCGCCCTGGGTCGCCGCTTTCAGAATCGCCTCGGCCACGTCGAAGGGATCGATCAGCGGCGGAGGCAGTTTCGGTTCATGGTCCATATAATTCCTGGCATGCTGCGGGAACGGGGTATCGACGCCCGTCGGCTGGATCAGGGTGATGGATACCAGCGCCTGGTCCAGTTCTTCGATTTCCACCCGCAGCGCGTCGGTGAACCCCTTGACGGCGTGCTTGGAAGCGGAATACATGCCCTGGAAAGGAATGGTGGTTTCGGAGGTTTCGCTGCCTACGTTGATGAGCGCGCCGCCGGTCTCCTTCAGGTAGGGGAGGGCGGCGAGCGACCCGTTCACGACGCCCCAGAAGTTGGTATCGAACAGGCGCCTGCTGTCCTCCTCGGTGACTTCATCCAGGCGGCCGTAGATCGATACGCCCGCGTTGTTCACCCAGGTATCGATGCGCCCGAAATGGCTGGCCGCCTCCTGCGCGGCGAGCAGCATTTGCGACCGGTCCGCGACATCCATGGCGATGACGTACGCTTCGCCGCCCTCGTCGAAAATCCTGTCCTTGAGTGCCTCCAGCGTGCTTGCGCCGCGCGCGATCAGCACGAGTCTCGCCCCTCGTTCCGCAGCCAGCCTGGCCGTTGCCAGACCGATCCCGCTCGATGCGCCTGTCACTACGATGACCTGGTCCTTGATGGGTCTGCGTATGGTCGCCATGGTTCCCTCCTTGCTTTTACGCTGATAAAGATCGAAATCCCGGAATCGGAACCCAGGTTATAAGGCCCGGGTGGCCCGACTGGCTCGGGTCGGGGCGGATATGGAAAAGGAATACCGGAATGCAGGTGCAGCCTGGGCCGCGCGAACCCAAGCGCAACCCGGAACCGCCTGTTTTTATTATTTATAGCTCACGTGGATCCCCGTTGCCGATGTGCTGTTCCCACCCCGTGTCATCTATCGGCGCCGGTTCTTGCTCTCCTGTACCGGCTTACTCCGGTACGACTGCTTCAGTCCGGCGCAGGTGCCGGCCAAGGTAACAGTGACTGATCGTCTGCAAGCCATCGGCACCGGCACGAGCGTGAAAAGCCGGACTCCAGTCGTTCTTGCTCCACATGCTTGCCTCCTTGTTTTGACCGGGAGTTCGCGCCTCGGTTCATACCCTGACCGATTCAGAAGCATGTCCAGCGTTGAATCCGACTTGAATGTTGCTATGAATGCACCCCGAGACGCGAGGCTCAGGCGGCGATGCGCAATTCACGGAGCCTGCGGCGGGGGAGTTTGCGGGTTTCGTCTTCGTAAGCT
>CAYXQR010000161.1:0-19116 GCA_964466955.1 uncultured Nitrosospira sp. | reverse complement strand
CCAACCCCTACCTCACACTGGTACTACCAATATCGCCAATTACTCAATATCTCTGCTACCAGTGCCTTTGTTACCAATACCTTACATAACCACAACCACGCAAAGACTATCCCCGAAGATCACCTAAGTCAAGAAATTTGTCAGTACCAAAAACCCAAAATGCCAAAGAAAAAGAAGCCAGAATATGACGAATCGCTTTTTTTCCCTGAGTCGAACTCCTGCCGATTTTCTACGTCCGATCATATTTTGTATGCATGAATCATAGCCTTCCCAATCTCCATCTCCTTTGATATCTCCCAAATATCGAAGTGCTGACGGGAGATGGCGCATTTCCCTCAGCAAGCCGGATAAACAGTAAAGAAGCCCGCGCGGGCGGCTAACCCTTCCGGGTATTCAGGTATACTTCGGCAAGAGTGGAAGCCTGGGGCTTCATGATTATCTCAACCTCGTCATATTTTTTTTCCGTTCAAAACTTGTCCGGCATTCCAGCCTCCGCTCCCCCTTATCGGGGCCGTTTTGCACCCTCTCCTAGTGGACCGCTGCATTTTGGTTCCCTTGTTACTGCAGTAGGCAGTTATCTCGACGCAAAATCGCACCATGGTGAATGGCTGGTCCGCATTGAAAACGTGGATCGCGCCCGGGAAATACCAGGTGCATCAGGAGCAATCCTGAGCATGCTTGAGGCACTGGGAATGGAATGGAACCGGGAGGTGATTTTACAGAGCCAGCGATATGCCGCTTATGCTGACGCAGTGTCCAGGCTGGTTGCGCGAGACCTGATTTATCCGTGCAATTGCAGCCGCAAGGAGATTGCCGATTCTTCGATTAATGGAGTGGATGGCGCGGTTTATCCAGGTAACTGCCGGGAACGCATTTTTACTTCTCGACTGAGGGAAGCATGGCGGGTCCGTACGGATAATGGCCTGATTGAATTCAAAGATATGCTTCAAGGTTCTGTCAAGCAACGATTAGCGCGCGACATTGGGGATTTTGTAGTACGCCGCGCGGATGATGTGTTCAGTTATCAGTTAGCGGTAGTGGTGGATGACGCCCAACAGGGAATCACGCATGTGGTGCGTGGTGCCGATCTGCTGAATTCAACCCCTCGACAAATTTACCTGCAGGGATTGCTGGGTTACTCCACCCCTTCTTATATGCATCTGCCAATTGCAGTCAACGCTTTGGGTCAGAAACTTTCCAAGCAGACAGGGGCTGCTCCCATCGACGCTGTAGACCCGGTTCCTCAACTGGTTCGAGCCTTACACTTTCTGGGCCAGAAACCACCCTTGGAGCTGAATCAGAGCGACCGGACCTCATTCTGGACATGGGCGATCGAGAATTGGGACCAACGCGCGATCCGTCAAAATGGAATGATGGCAGTTTTCCGAAGCTGAAGAACAGATGAAATTGCTCCCCTGCCCCGACGGATAACTCGTCCTGCAGAAAATAAACGAGCCTTATGGCAAGCACCGTAACGGGTTATACTGAAACCGGAAAAGATATACGTCCCGACGGAACAATTACGGAATAGACTTTGGCCTTTCTGCCATTTTACATAGCCAGGCACAAGCACCTCAGGATAATCATCATTGGGGGAGGTTACGCGGGAATTGCGGGATTGGTTACCATTCTGCGGCACATGCCTGGGGCCAGCATTACGCTGGTTGATCCGGGATCTCATCATCTCAAGATCACCCATCTGCACGAAACATTCAGATATCCGCTCGAAGATTTTTTGATCCCCTTTTCCGCGCTGGAGAGCCGATTTGGCTGTCGTCACATCCGGGCAAAGCTGACGCTGGACGAAGACACCCTCCGACAGTGGCAAAACAACAAATCTCTCATTGCCAATAACGAAATACTGGAATTCGACTATCTGCTTATAACGTCGGGCACCCCTGCCGCCTGGATGAAAAAATCGGAAACAGTTTTCGACCTGCAGGATTTCATGACAGCGGCAGGCACCCACCTTTTGGGCAGCCGCATTACTGCAGGCGATAGCAGGAAGCAATCAATTTCCGTTGTAGGGGGAGGCGCTACCGGCATTCAATTCCTTTTTGAAATAGCATATTTTCTGAAACGACGGAGAGCTGACAGCAAGCTGCGGCTTATCCATGGGGAAGACCGAGTGCTTACACAGTTCCATAGAAGCCTCTCAAGCTATACCCATGCACGCATGGTTGATCTGGAGATCGAGCTTTACCCGAATACCCGTTTTCTTGAGCAACAAGGCGATCGTCTCCTTCTCAGGGAATGTGAAACGGGTCGAGACTTCGATCTGTCGTCTTCGACAACTCTCCTGTTTATAGGAAAGAAAGCTGAAGTGGTGTTGTCCGCAAATGCGTTCGGTCAGGTACTTATTGAAGGCAAACCATTGCAGAACATTTTTACTGCCGGCGATTGCTCCGTCTATGATTCTATCGGATCGAACGCGATGACAGCCCAGTCCGCTGTACGAAAAGGAATGGTCGCAGGGCGAAACATTCTCCGGCATTCAAGCGTCGTCAAATTGCTTGAGCCATACCTTCATCGTGACCTGGGATATGTTATCAGCCTGGGTCCAACGGAGGCAGTGGGCTGGCTCGCGTCGGAAAGGAATATGGTGAGTGGAATGCCGGCGCTAGCAATCAAGGAGCTGGTAGAAGCCCAATATGATTTGCTGTTGACGGGAATAGATACCTATATTGTATGAGGAAGCTTTAAGTCCACGGACCCGGGATAGCGTTGCATTGAATGAAATCGGAGAGATTCCTCTATGGAGCGTTTTTGAGAATGGTGGATATCACCATTCCCTGCTGAAACCATTTTTCGATTACGTATTCGTAGAATTCCTGGTTCGGTGCCACTCTGCTTTCGATACGCGCCGCGAGTGCCTTTCCTTTCTCGGTCATAAGAACATGGCCAAGATCAAGTTCATTATCTGCTTCTAGTGGGAACTGAATTTTTGTTGCCCGGCCAAAGTAGAACAGTCGAGTGTGACGGCCGAATTTTCTTTTTACATAACCCGCCGGGTCCAGCAAAATCAGACCCATCGCCTCCAGACGCTGCAAACACTGTAAATCAATACCGCGCCTTGTATAAATCTCATGCGAGGGCTCATAAATCAGGGGCAGAGGCTCCCCCTGCACCCAGACGAATTGACAGAGCGGCGAAAATATCGCGATGTCATTTCCATTTCCTTCGCTCATTTCTTACTGGCCGCAATCGGCAGCGAATTGACAGAACAGAATTGATCCGGCATTCTTAATGCGATACGGGACTTCTGATGCGTAACTCAAAAAGATATCATCTAGAATTTGTGGCCGCGGCGAACAAGTTCCTCGTTGAGCTTTTCGAGAAAGGCAACGTTTTTCTTTCTCTGTTTGTCGCCTTTATACCAGGAAAAGCAGGCCAGAATTCCCAGCACGTTAAGCAGCATATTCATCGCTGTCGGGCCGCCAAAAAACAGATCGACCAATCCTGTCAGCAATGCAAAAGCGCCAATGAAACCGGTCCAGTCCAGAAATCTGTTTGTCCAGTTTATCTCTTGCCGCTTGTCACACCACGCCTGAAGCTGCTCCCGGATCGACAACAACTCCGCTTCCGTCCAATCTGCCAGATCCATCAAAACCCCTCTTTTAAGCTAAACCGTATTGCCAATAATACCTGCTATTAGTTTCACGTCATTCCCCTTGCACTGGCAAATTATAATCCCATCCAGGTATCCTCGCATCTCCCTGCGATTAAAACCATCGGTGAAATAACATCGGTTACACATCGGTTACACATCGGTTACACATCAGCGACCGCTCAAAGAAAGAAATCCCTCCCACGAGCCATGGTTGGCAATCCGGGTGAGGGAATTCCTACTGGAGCCGCGCATCCATCGTTATTCTTGCCTTCATCAGCTTCGATACCGGGCATCCTTCCTTGGCCTTATTTGCGACCTCCTGGAATTTCTCATTATTCGCGACACGTATCTTGACTGTCACGCTCAGGTGGCTGGCGGTGATCTCGAATCCTTCACCGATCTTCTCTATGGTAATTTCGGCATGGGTTTCGATTCGCTCTGGCGTCAGGCCCGCATCTCCAAGCATCAATGAAAGCGCCATCGAAAAACAACCGGCGTGTGCAGCGGCAATCAGCTCTTCGGGGTTCGTACCCTTGCCGTTTTCAAACCGGGATTTGAAACCATACGGAGCTTCCTTGAGTACGCCGGTCTCCGTGGAAATGACGCCGCCGCCTTCCTTGATGTCGCCCTTCCAGACTGCCCAGGCTTTCTTTGTAGCCACGATTCCTCCCTTGCCCAAATGCGGTTACAGATTGCTCAAAAAAACGGTCAGAATGCAGGGGAAACACTACGAGTTCTGTGCGGCTCCACACGAAGCTACGGGATTTAAGCAAATTCTGCTGCTAAAACACTGGTGAACGCCAAGAACGCGAAAGATTAGAAGAACTTGGGGCAAGCATCAGAAAAATGCGCTGAAGTAATACGGGAGCCATTCTCCACGATGGCAGGGTACAAATAAAAAAGCCGGAACGACCGGCTTTTTTTCAAACAGCACGAATGCCGCAATGTATTACTCTCCGGATTTCTCCGCGGGGGAGCCCTCCGGCTGCTCGGGACGATCTAGCAGCTCAACCAGGGCCATAGGAGCGTTATCTCCCTGACGGAACCCGAACTTCAGTATGCGCAAATACCCGCCAGGGCGGGCCTGATAGCGTGGCCCAAGTTCATTGAACAGCTTGCCTACCATGTCGCGGTCTCGCAGACGATCGAAAGCCAGGCGCCTGTTAGCCAGCGACGGCTTTTTCCCAAGCGTTATCATTGGCTCGATAACCCGTCGCAACTCCTTTGCTTTAGGCAAAGTGGTTTTGATAACCTCATGTCGCAGCAGTGAATTGGTCATATTCCGCAACATGGCCAGACGATGGCTGCTCGTTCGATTAAGTTTTCTTAATCCATTATGGTGCCGCATGGGTAATTTCCTTTTTACCTTTATCGAGATTGGAGGGTGGCCAGCTTTCTAACTTCATACCGAGCATTAATCCACGGGATGCCAACACCTCCTTGATCTCATTCAGGGATTTTCTTCCCAGATTGGGTGTTTTCAACAATTCCGTCTCGGTGCGCTGGATCAAATCGCCAATATAATAGATATTTTCCGCCTTCAGACAATTCGCCGAGCGAACCGTAAGCTCAAGATCGTCCACCGGACGCAGCAATACAGGGTCAATCTGAGGCAATTTGGGTTGTTCCACAGGAAGCGGAGTACCCTTGAGATCGGCAAATACCGAAAGTTGCTCTACCAGAACTTTTGCGGCATATCGGATCGCTTCCTCAGGGTCGACAACGCCGTTCGTCTCGATATCCATAATCAACTTGTCGAGATCGGTACGCTGTTCAACACGCGCACTTTCCACCGCGTAACTGACACGCCGGACAGGGCTGAAAGACGCATCCAGCAGAATGCTTCCAATAGCGCGACTTTCACTCGTCAATTGCCGCACGGTTCCCGGCACATATCCGCGCCCGAGTTCCACCTTGATCTGCATGTCAAGGTTTCCTCCTGCCGTTAGATGAGCCACAACGTGATCCGGATTGATGATTTCCACATCATGCATGGCCTCGATATCGCCTGCCGTGACAGTACCTTCACCCTTCTTTTTGAGGGTCAGAAGAACCTCCGTCCTGTTATGCAACTTCAAGACGATTCCTTTCAGATTAAGGAGAATATCAACCACATCCTCCTGTATGCCATCCAGGGCCGAGTATTCGTGTACCACGCCGCTGATCTGAACTTCAGTGGGAGCGAAACCGGGCATGGATGATAACAATACCCGACGCAATGCATTCCCCAATGTATGCCCGTAACCGCGTTCAAACGGTTCCATGGTAATCCGGGCATGCAAGGGCGTTATATTCTGGACGTCGATAATGCGCGGCGTAAGAAAAGTGTTACTTTGCATAGCCTGATCCTTTTACGAAAAACTTGGCAACTGACTACTTGGAATACAGTTCGATCACTAATGATTCGTTGATGCTCGAAGGCAACTCCGATCGCTCTGGCTTGGCCTTGAACGTACCCTTCATTGCCTTGGCATCCATCTCTATCCATTCCGGAAAATGACGCTGCTCGGCAGATTCCACTGCGGCTTTGATGCGCAAGTGATTTTTTGCCTTCTCCGAAACCTCGACCACGTCGCCCGGTTTAACCTGATATGACGGAATGTTGATCTTCCGGCCGTTTACCAGAATTCCATTATGGCGAACAACCTGACGCGCTTCTGAACGGGAGGCACCAAAGCCCATCCGGTATGAAACGGTATCCAGACGACATTCCAGCAACTGCAGCAGATTCTCACCGGTAATACCGCGTTGCCTGTCAGCCAATTCGTAACTGTTGCGAAACTGCCGCTCCAGTACTCCGTAGATCCGGCGCAGCTTCTGTTTCTCACGTAATTGCACCCCATAATCCGACAATCGGCCGCTTTTCTGCCCATGTTGCCCGGGCGCATAATTCCTGCGTTCGATCGCGCACTTGTCGGTAAAACATTTCTCGCCTTTCAGGAACAGCTTCTCCCCTTCCCGGCGACATTGACGGCATTTGGGGTCAAGATTTCTAGCCACGCTTACTCCTTAAATACGACGTTTCTTCGGGGGACGACAGCCGTTATGCGGCACCGGCGTCACATCCGAGATACTGGTAATTTTAAAACCTGCAGCATTCAACGCACGAACAGCGGATTCACGCCCAGGACCAGGTCCCTTGATGCGTACCTCCAGATTCTTTACTCCATACTCCTGCGCGACTTTGCCAGCGTGCTCCGCCGCGACCTGAGCAGCGAAAGGCGTGCTTTTTCTGGAGCCCTTGAAGCCTGCCCCCCCCGAAGTCGCCCAGGAAAGCGCATTGCCCTGACGATCTGTAATGGTCACAATGGTATTATTGAATGACGCATGAACGTGGGCGATGCCTTCCGCTACGTTTTTCTTGACCTTTTTCCGTACTCGTGTGGCTGCTTTTACCATATCGAAATATTCCTCGGCGCTACACCGTTCAGTTGACTCAAATGTTAGTTATTTCTTTGCACTGGAAGCCCGCACCGCTTTGCGCGGTCCCTTACGGGTTCTCGCGTTGGTACGCGTTCGCTGTCCCCTCACCGGTAATCCCCGCCGGTGGCGCAAACCACGGTAACAACCCAGATCCATCAAGCGTTTGATGTTCATTGACACCTCGCGCCGCAGATCGCCTTCGACTGCAAATTTTGCTACGCTATCCCGCAGCTTGTCCATTTGCATGTCTGTTACATCTTTTATTTTCGTCGATGCGCTGATACCGGCAGCAGTGCAAATTTCCTTCGCTCGCGAACGACCAATGCCGTAAATCGCGGTCAGCGCAATCTCGGCATGCTGATGATTAGGAATATTTACTCCGGCAATACGGGCCATACTGTTTCCTACGAAAAATTTTAAATTATAACACCTGCATACAATGCGTACACGCTAACCTTGGCGTTGCTTATGCCTTGGGTCCGAGCAGATGACCCGCACTACACGGTTACGCCTGATGATCTTGCAATTGCGGCAAATCTTCTTTACCGAAGCCAATACTTTCATGTTTGCTCCCTCTTCCGCTATTTCGCGCGAAACGTGATTCGCGCCCTGCTTAAATCATATGGCGTCAGGTCTACCGTCACCTTATCCCCCGGAAGAATGCGTATGTAGTGCATACGCATCTTGCCCGAAATATGACCCAGCACGATATGTCCGTTTTCCAGTTTGACACGAAACGTTGCATTTGGCAGCGTTTCCAGTATCTCCCCCTGCATCTGAATCGTTTCTTCCTTTGCCATCCTATTCCTGATCCACCCTATCGAGCCGGCAGTCCGCCGCCACCTTTGAAGTTTGTCTTTTTCAACAGACTTTCATACTGGTGCGACATGATATACGCCTGTACCTGTGCCATGAAGTCCATGGTGACCACCACAATGATTAGGAGCGAAGTTCCTCCAAAATAAAATGGCACGTTCCATTTCAGAATCAGGAATTCGGGTAGCAGACACACGAGCGTGACGTAAATGGCACCCGCCAAGGTAAGTCTAAGCATGATGCGCTCGATATATCGTGCGGTCTGATCGCCCGGCCGTATTCCTGGTATGAACGCTCCACTCTTTTTCAGATTCTCCGCGGTTTCTTTAGGGTTGAAAACGAGCGCAGTATAAAAAAAGCAGAAAAATATGATCATGGCCGCATACAGGATCACGTATATCGGCTGTCCGGGAGACAGGGCCGCACTCATATCCTTAAGCCAGCTCATTGATTCTCCGGCTGAAAACCAACCTGCCAGCGTAGCAGGAAACAGGATGATGCTGGACGCAAAGATCGGCGGGATAACACCCGACATATTCAGTTTCAACGGGAGATGAGAGCTCTGTCCCCCATAGACCTTGCGTCCGACTTGACGCTTGGCATAGTTCACGAGGATCTTGCGTTGACCACGTTCTACAAAAACTACAAATGCGGTAACAACCGTCGCGGCAAGAAATATTCCCAACGCCACCAGAAAATGCATCGCTCCGGTTCTAACCAGTTCAAGTGTTCCGCCAATGGCGCTCGGAAGTCCAGCCGCGATTCCCGCAAAAATAATCAGAGATATGCCGTTACCTATGCCACGCTCGGTGATCTGCTCTCCAAGCCACATGAGAAATATGGTTCCGGTGACCAGTGTAATCACGGTAGTCAGCAGGAACATGGGGCCGGGTTCGATCACCAGCCCGGGCTGCGACTGCAATGCGATGGATATGCCATATCCTTGCACAAGCGCCAGACCCAGCGTACCGTAACGCGTGTATTGAGTAATCTTCCTGCGCCCGGATTCTCCCTCTTTCTTTAATGCCTCCAGATAGGGAAATGCCACGGTTCCCAGTTGCATGATGATCGAAGCCGAAATATACGGCATGATCCCCAGGGCAAAAATTGAAAAGCGAGAAAGTGCCCCCCCGGAGAACATGTTGAACATTCCCAGAATACCGCCCTGCTGTGACTCGAACAAATCCTTGAGCACAACCGGATCGATTCCGGGAACCGGCACATGGGCACCGATGCGATAAACGACAAGTGCCAGCAGCAGAAACCATAGCCGGCGCTTCAAGTCACCAAGCTTGCCGGACATTCCTCGCAGCGATTCGTTAGCGGCCAATGTTTATCCTCTTGAGCTTATTCAATGCTGCCGCCGATGGATTCAATGGCAGCTTTGGCACCTTTAGACACCGCTATGCCCTGCAATTTGATTGCCCGCCCGATTTCTCCAGACAGTATTATCTTCACCTTTGAGACAGAACGGGATATGGCACCAGCCTGCTTCAGGACCAGAATATCGATGGTATCGGCGGAAAGCTTGTCCAACGTCGACAAGCGCACTTCTGCAGCATCTTTTTTCGTCCAGGAAACGAATCCACGCTTGGGCAGGCGGCGTTGCAACGGCATTTGTCCTCCCTCGAAACCAACCTTATGAAAACCGCCGGCCCGGGATTTTTGTCCTTTATGCCCACGGCCGGCAGTCTTACCGAAGCCTGAACCTATGCCACGTCCCACCCGTCGCCTGGGACGCCGGGCCCCGCCGGCCGGCTTTATGGAGTTAAGCCTCATTTATGCCTCTCTTTTTACGAGGTAATAAATATTGTTGATCATGCCCCGTACCGCCGGAGTATCCTCAACTTCCACACTGCTGTTGATCCCCCGTAGCCCCAAGCCTCGTACCGTTGCCCGATGCGACTGCTTGGTCCCGATCAGACTCTTGATGAGGGTAACCTTGATCTTTTTCCGGTCGTCCTTCATTTTGCTATCCCTGTGATTTCCTCAACCGTCTTCCCGCGCTTGGCCGCAATCTCCGCCGGCGTATTCATCGATTGCAAGCCGTTCAAGGTGGCGCGCACGACATTATAGGGATTAGCGGAACCAATGCATTTGGCAAGAATGTTATGCACACCCATGACCTCAAAAATGGCGCGCATCGGACCACCGGCAATGATGCCGGTTCCCTCGGATGCCGGTTGCATGTAAACCTTCGCAGCGCCATGCCTGCCGATAACGGGATGCTGCAACGTGCCATTCCTCAGGCTCACCTTGATCATCTTGCGCCGTGCCTCGTCCATTGCTTTTTGCACCGCCACCGGAACTTCCCGGGACTTACCCTTGCCCATCCCGACGCCTCCATCCCCGTTTCCTACTACGGTCAATGCAGCAAAACCAAGGATGCGCCCACCTTTGACCACCTTTGTAACGCGATTGATGGCGACCATCTTCTCTTTGAGCCCATCGCCCCGCTCATCGCCTTGTGGCGCTTTTCCCTGCACTCGTCCCTGCATTTTAGCCATTATCTTTCCTCATTAGAATTTGAGGCCGTGTTCACGGGCAGCTTCAGCCAATGCCTTTATGCGGCCATGGTACTTGAAACCTGAGCGGTCGAAAGCGACTGTTTCAATGCCCAGTTCCCTGGCCCTTTCCGCGACGCGCTTTCCAACAGCGGCCGCCGCATCCATGGTACCGCCATTGGGCAGTGACTTACGCAACTCTGGCTCGAGCGTCGATGCACTGGTCAACACTTTGCTGCCCGAACCATCTATCAACTGAGCATAGATATGCAGATTGCTGCGGTGCACCGCAAGACGCACGGCCTTCAGTTCGGTGATCTTGGCGCGCGTCCGGCGCGCACGACGTAAACGGGTTTCTGTGGGATTCGACATATTCAGCCTTGATTACTTTTTCTTGGTTTCCTTCATGACGACTACTTCGTCGCTATAACGCACACCCTTGCCTTTATAAGGCTCCGGCTTCCTGTACGCTCTTACGTCAGCTGCCACCTGCCCAACCTGCTGCTTGTCCGTACCCTTGATCACGATTTCGGTTTGAGTCGGAGTTTCCACTTTGACACCATCGGGCATTTTATGCGCGACCGGATGGGAAAAGCCGAGGGTCAGATTGAGAACGTTATCTGCAGCCTGAGCGCGAAAACCCACGCCGACCAATGTCAGTTTTTTCTCAAATCCGCTGAGCACGCCGTTAACCATGTTCGCCAGCAAAGCACGGGTTGTGCCTGACATTGCATTGGCCTGCTTGGATTCATTGGTCGCCTTTATCACCAGGTTGTCGCCGTCACGCTCAACTGCAACATCCGGAACCAAACGACGGTGCAGCGTACCCAGCGGGCCTTTTACGGTCACATCTGAACCGGATAGCGTCACTTCGACGTTTGCGGGAATCGGTACAGGATTTTTTGCCACTCGAGACATTTTCGCTTCCTCAGGCCACTATGCACAACACTTCACCGCCCACGCCGCTGGCACGAGCCTTTCTTTCTGTCATGACACCTTTCGATGTCGAGACGATAGCCACCCCGAGTCCGTTCATTACGCTGGGAAGCTTGTCGCTGGCCTTATAAATCCGCAGACCAGGCCGGCTTACACGCTCGATCTTCTCGATGACCGGACGCCCGGCATAGTACTTCAGGCTGATATCCAGCAAAGGCTTGCCGTTCGCTTCATGAACCACGAAATCCTCGACATAGCCTTCATCCTTCAACACCTGCGCAATCGCCGCTTTGAGCTTGGAAGCAGGCATTAAAACAGATACTTTTTCAGAAAGCTGCGCATTACGAATTCGCGTCAGCATATCGGCGATAGGGTCACTCATGCTCATCTAGGAATACCTCTAGCAATCCAGTTCTCGTAACAGGCACATACGCAATCTCCGTAAAGTTCACATGGATAATGCGGAACCAAGCTTATCTTCAGGAGTTGGCGGCTCGATTCGTCATTCATAAACCGATACCGGAAAACCATCTCTTTACCAACTCGCCTTGATAATGCCCGGTATTTGTCCACTCATGGCGATATCGCGCAGTTTGCCGCGGCCCAGACCAAACTTCCGATACACCCCTCGAGGACGTCCAGTCAATGCACAGCGATTGCGCAAGCGTACCGGACTGGAATTACGCGGCAGCATCTGCAGCTTGATTCGAGCCGAATGACGGTCTTCGTCGTTTGCACCCGAGTCATTGATCACTGCCAGCAATTCTGCGCGCCGCGCCGCGAATTTCCTCACGGTTTCCCGTCTTTTCAGATCACGGTTGATTACAGCTATTTTGGCCATGCCACTCTCAATTTTTAAACGGAAATTTGAATGCCGCCAGCAACGCCTTTGCTTCGGCATCTGTTTTAGCGGTGGTCGTAATCGTGATATTCATTCCCCGCAACGCATCGATCTTGTCATACTCGATTTCAGGGAAAATGATCTGTTCCCTGACGCCCATATTGTAATTGCCGCGTCCGTCGAAAGATCTGCCCGAAACCCCGCGAAAATCACGGATACGCGGTATTGCCACGCTTACGAGCCGATCAAGAAACTCGTACATCCGGATGCGCCGCAATGTAACCATACAGCCCACCGGATATCCATCCCGGACCTTGAACGTAGCGATGGATTTTCGTGCTTTCGTGACCACCGGCTTCTGCCCGGATATTTTCTGCATGTCGCTTACAGCGCTATCCATGATTTTTTTATCCGCAACGGCCTCACCCACACCCATGTTCAGAGTGATTTTAGTGATACGCGGCACTTCCATCACAGACTTGTAGCCGAACTGATCCACCAGCTGCTGTACTATGGTGCTGCGGTAGTACTCCTGTAAACGCGCCATATATTTCTATTTTTCCTTTATCTTTTCAGGCATCCAGCGGATCGCCGTTTGACTTGAAATAACGGATCTTGCCTTTGCCTTCCAGTGTTTTGAAACCGACCCGATCGGCTTTCCTTGTAGCGGGGTTATAAATTGCTACATTGGAAACCTGGATGGGACTCTCCATTTCGACGATTCCCCCCGCCGCCCCCTTATTTGGATTGGGCCGCTGATGCTTTTTGACCTTATTGGCGCCTTCGACTATGACCAGATCTGTATCGACGATCCGCAATACGGTGCCCCGTTTACCCTTATCCTTGCCGGTGATGATGATCACATCATCACCTTTTCTTATCTTTCGCATAGAAATTCCTTGTTGCGTGCTTACAGCACTTCTGGCGCAAGCGAAACTATCTTCATAAAACGCGCTGTCCGCAGCTCTCGCGTGACGGGGCCAAAAATACGTGTACCGATCGGCTCCAGCTTGGCATTCAGCAGCACCGCAGCGTTGCTGTCAAACCTGATCAGTGATCCATCGATCCGGCGCACTCCTTTTGAAGTGCGCACGACCACCGCATTATATACCTCGCCTTTTTTTACGCGGCCCCGGGGCGCAACATCCTTCACGCTGACCTTGATGATGTCGCCTATCCCGGCGTAACGCCGTTTGGAGCCGCCCAATACCTTGATACACATGATTGAACGCGCGCCCGTATTATCTGCAACTTGCAGGATCGATTGCATCTGGATCATTTTTTTAACTCACTCTATCCAACTTTTCCAGCCCAAGCTGAGGCATGGAGAGTATTGGAACCCGTCCGGGCTGGATGCAGCCAAGATACTGGCTGCGAAATTAAGGATCTGAAAAATAAAGAGGCGAAATTATAAGACAAGCGCTCCCGAAAAACAAGGCGGAAGCGGATTTCTCCGAATAATCTGCCTGCTCAACCGACCTGACTTGATTTTTCCATCAATCTGACTACCCGCCAGGCTTTGGTCTTGGAAAGAGGCCGGCATTCTTCAATTACCACCATATCCCCTTCGTGAAATTCGTTGCGCTCATCATGCGCGTGATATTTTTTCGACCGAACCATTATTTTTCCATAGAGCGGATGCTTGACTTTGCGTTCGACCAGAACGGTAATTGTCTTTTCCATTTTATCGCTCACGACTCGTCCATTCAGCGTGCGGCCGGAACTGGTTTTATTTTCACTCATGACTGTTTTGCCTTCTGGCCGAGAATCGTTTTGACGCGCGCAATATCCCTGCGTACATTGCGTAATTGAGAAGTGTTATTCAACTGCTGAGTTGCATGCTGCATTCTCAGGCCGAATTGCGCCCGCATGAGCTCAAGCAATTCCTGCTTGAGTTCGGTTGGATTCTTGGCTATCAGTTCCTTGACTTTCGATTTCATGATTAACCGCCTACCTGTCGCACAACAAATGTGGTCAAAATCGGCAATTTGGCAGCAGCCAGCCGAAATGCCTGCCGGGCCAGCACTTCATCCACGCCGTCCATCTCATACAGTACTTTGCCGGGCTGAATTTCTGCCACAAAGTATTCCGGATTTCCCTTGCCATTACCCATCCGCACTTCCGCCGGTTTGTGGGAAATCGGCTTGTCGGGAAAAATACGAATCCAGATACGGCCGCCACGTTTAATGTGACGGGTCATCGCCCGTCGCGCTGCCTCGATTTGCCGGGCAGTCAACCGACCGCGACCAACCGCCTTGAGTCCATATTCACCAAAACTGACCTTGGCTCCACGGGTAGCAATGCCTGTATTGCGCCCTTTCTGCTGCTTACGGTATTTTGTTCTAGCTGGCTGCTGCATCTTTTGCTCCTGACATCACTGGCTTTTTTGAAGCAGAACTATCTGTTGCTTCCGCGACTGCGTCGTCGGACTTTCTTGCCGACTTCCTCTCTCCCGCCTTGGCTTCGCCTCGGGTATCGGCCCGGGCGGCAGGCTTCCGGGCGGGCCGCCTGCTTTCCGGTTCACTTCCAGGAACGGCCATGGGCGCAGCTTGAGTAGTAACGAACTGATCCCCCCGCCCCAGTACCTCACCTTTGAATACCCAGACTTTTATTCCAATCACACCATAAGTAGTTTTCGCTTCGGCGATGCCGTAGTCCAGGTCGGCCCGCAGGGTATGAAGTGGCACGCGGCCTTCGCGATACCATTCCGTACGCGCAATCTCTATCCCGTTCAGGCGGCCGGAGCTCATGATCTTAATACCCTGGGCTCCCAGACGCATTGCATTTTGCATTGCGCGCTTCATGGCCCGCCGGAACATGATCCGTTTCTCCAACTGCTGAGCGATGTTATCGGCAATCAGCTGTGCATCAATTTCCGGCTTGCGGATTTCCTCGATGTTCACATGTACAGGAACACCCATGAGCTTCTGGAGCGCGCCTCGCAGAATCTCGATATCTTCACCTTTCTTTCCGATGACTACGCCCGGGCGTGAGCTATATACCGTGATGCGCGCATTCTTGGAAGGGCGCTCGATGACAACCCGGCCCACAGATGCGTGTGCCAGCTTCTTTTTCAAATAGTCCCGTACCTTGATATCTTCATTCAGCATCGCGGGGAAATTTTTCCCGTTGGCATACCATTTTGATGACCAATTTTTCAATACGGAAAGTCGAAAACCCGTCGGATGTATTTTTTGTCCCATAACGCTTGGTACGTCCTTATTTTTTGCCGGCGCTGTCGCCAACAGTAAGAAGAATATGGCAGGTCGGCTTGACGATACGATTACCACGGCCTTTGGCGCGAGCACTGGTACGCATCATCGAAGGGCCCCGATCAACATGGATCGTGGATATTCGCAACTCATCTATATCCGCTCCCTCATTGTGCTCTGCATTGGCAATGGCTGACTCGAGCAACTTCCGGATGATGACTGCGGCTTTTTTGGGACTGAAAGCAAGCAGATTGAGCGCGCGCTCTACCGGCAGGCCGCGAATCTGGTCCGCGACGAGCCTTCCCTTCTGCTCGGATAATCTCACCCCACGCAATACGGCTGTCGATTCCATAACCATTTATTCCTATCTCTTTCCGGCCGCTTTTCTATCGCCTGAATGTCCCTTGAACGTACGAGTGTGCGAAAACTCGCCGAGCTTGTGCCCCACCATATTCTCGGTAACATAAACCGGAATATGCTGCTTCCCATTATGTACAGCAATCGTCAGTCCGATAAAATCGGGCAGCACCGTTGAACGGCGCGACCAGGTCTTGATCGGTCGCTTGTCATTGCTTGCGCGCGCCGACTCAACCTTGGCTAGCAGGTGCAAATCGACAAATGGGCCTTTTTTTACAGAACGTGCCATGATTCATTATCCTTTACTTGAATAACGGCGCCGTACGATCATACCGTCGGTCCGCTTGTTTGTGCGGGTACGGAAGCCTTTAGCCGGGGTGCCCCAAGGACTGACGGGATGGCGTCCCGCTGCCGTTTTCCCTTCTCCTCCGCCATGGGGGTGATCAATGGGATTCATCACCACTCCTCGCACCGTCGGCCGGATACCACGCCATCTTTGGGCGCCTGCTTTCCCTATCGACTGCAGGTTATGCTCTTCGTTTCCAACCTCACCTATGGTGGCACGGCAGTTTACGTGAACTTTACGGATTTCCCCCGAGCGCAGGCGCAACTGCGCATAGTCTCCCTCCCGCGCAAGGAGTTGCGCCGACGTGCCGGCCGAACGCGCCAATTGCGCACCTTTGCCAGGCATCATTTCGATACAGTGAATCGTGCTGCCTACGGGGATATTGCGTAAGGGCAAGGCATTGCCATTCTTGATAGGCGCATCCGCGCCGCTCATCAATTGCGTCCCGGCAACAATTCCGGCAGGCGCGACGATATAGCGACGTTCACCATCGGCATAACAAAGCAATGCCAGATTGGCACTACGGTTCGGGTCGTATTCCAGCCGTTCGACTTTCGCAGGGATCCCATCCTTGTTACGGCGAAAATCCACAATCCGGTAATGATGTTTGTGCCCTCCACCGATATGACGGGTGGTAATATGGCCTTTATTATTGCGTCCCGCATTCTGCTTCTGCTTTTCCACCAGCGCCGCGTACGGCGCGCCTTTGTGCAGCCCAGCATTGACCACCTTGACGACCGCACGACGCCCGGGAGAGGTAGGCTTGACTTTAACCAGCGCCATTACTTGATCTCCCCTTGAGCAATATCCGAAAAATTGATTTCCTGCCCAGTCTTGATACTGACATAAGCTTTTTTCCAGCTGCTGCGACGCCCCATATATCGTCCAAACCGCTTTTTCTTGCCCTTGACGTTGGTTACCTGCACGCTTTCCACTTCAATTTTCTGATCTTTCCATAACAGTTCGACCGCTGCCTTGACTTCGGGCTTCGTCGCGTCCTTCGCAACGCGAAAGATGACGTGATTATGCTTCTCGGCGATATGGGTCGCCTTCTCCGATATCTGAGGTGACAAGATCACCTGCATCAGACGCTCCGGATTAAACGTATGGCCGCTCATGCAAGCACCTCCTCCATTTTTGTCAGTGCGCCACGCGTTATCAGCACATTGGCGAAACGCATCAGGCTCACAGGATCGGTGTGGCCCGCCTCCACCACCTTGACAAGCGGCAGATTACGGGAAGAAAGATAAAGATTTTCATCCACACCATCGGTGATGATCATGACTTCCCCCAATCCCATATCTCTCAATTTGCGTGCAAGCACCTTGGTTTTTGGCGCATCCACCACAAAATTCTCCACCACCGACAGACGTTCTTCACGGACGAGCTGAGACAAGATGGCACCGACACCTGCCCGGTACATCTTTCGATTGACCTTATGGCTGAAATTCTCCGAAGGACTGTTAGGGAAAATTTTACCCCCTCCCCGCCACAACGGGCTGGAGGCCATACCCGCTCTCGCGCGGCCCGTACCTTTCTGACGCCAGGGTTTCCGGGTTGATTTGGCAACCTCCGAACGACCCTTCTGAGCGCGGTTAGCACTGCGGGCATTCGCAAGATAAGCGGTGATTACCTGATGCACCAGAGCTTCGTTATACTCGCGGCCGAAAAGACTGTCCGGGACGGATACGCTGGCAGCTGACTGCCCTTTATCATCGATGACTTTAAGTTCCATTATCCGCCCTTCTTACCGGATTTCGCACCACTCTTCGATGCTTTGGCACCGCTGCCGTCAGTCGCAGCGCTGATTTTTTGAATTTTTACGCTCGGACGCACCACGACATTTCCACCTTTTGATCCCGGAATTGCCCCCTTGATGAGCAACAGCCCACGCTCCGCATCAATCCTGAGCACCTCAAGATTCTGAATCGTACGCTGGACGTTACCAAGATGCCCCGTCATCCGCTTCCCCGGAAACACCCGGCCCGGATCCTGGGCCATCCCTATGGAACCCGGGACATTATGGGATCTCGAATTGCCGTGGCTGGCGCGATTTGAACCAAATCCATGACGTTTAATTACCCCCGCATAACCTTTGCCAATGGATCGTCCCGTTATGTCCACTCGCTGCCCTACCTGAAACACATCCAGTCCTATAATTGAACCCGGCGCGAGCTCGCCTATCCCATCCGTGAGGCGAAACTCCTTCAGTATGCTGCCCGCTTCCACAGCGGCTTTTGCAAAATGCCCCGCTGCGGGCTTGTTTACGCGAATGGAACGACGACTCCCGAATGCAACCTGTACTGCGGAGTAACCGTCTGTGGCGGAAGTTTTTATCTGAGTGACGCGATTATTGGAAACGTCCAGTACCGTTACCGGCTGACTATCGCCATCCTCAGTAAAAATACGAGTCATGCCAACCTTGCGGCCGACGAGCCCTAAACTCATTTTAGTTACCTTTCTAAAAGGTGCCGATTACAATTGACCGGCGATTTATATAGCTTCGAATCCAGCGGTCAAGCCATTCTGCCTGACGAATTGATCCAGTATGAATTCCTGATTCTACAGTTTAATTTCCACGTCCACCCCAGCTGGCAGATCCAATTTCATCAGGGCATCCACGGTCTTGTCTGTGGGATCCATGATGTCCATCAGTCGCAAATGGGTTCGAATCTCGAATTGATCACGCGAAGTCTTGTTCACGTGAGGGGAACGCAATACATCGAAACGCTCAATGCGCGTCGGCAAAGGCACAGGCCCTTTCACGACAGCGCCCGTACGTTTGGCAGTTTCTACAATTTCCAGCGCCGATTTATCTATCAACCGATAATCAAACGCTTTCAGGCGAATACGTATTTTCTGGCTTTGCATAATCAACCTCAGGTTGGGGATTCGGATTCCGAATGGATGATTCCGTGCGCCCTGTCACTACAATCTTAATCCTATCCTCGACCTTGTCATTACTCGATAATTTTTGCCACGACGCCGGCGCCGACGGTTCTGCCGCCTTCGCGTATGGCAAATCTCAGCCCCTCTTCCATCGCAATCGGGGCAATCAGGTTCACCGTCAC
>CAYXQR010000160.1:0-18368 GCA_964466955.1 uncultured Nitrosospira sp. | reverse complement strand
GCGGGTGGAAAACTCGACATTGCGCGAACAGCTCGACGCGGCCAGGAGCCGGCTGGAAGAGCTGCAAAGGCAGGAAAAAATCCCGAGCGGCAATAGCGCTCCGGTTACCGACGATGCATTGGCAAAGCACCTGGAGACCCTGAAAAACGACATGCCGGCGCTCCATCAGGTCATCAGCACCCTTCTCGACGGCAACCGCAGGCAGGGCGAAAAGCTGGAGGAAACGCTGCAGTCGTTCAGAAACGAACAGGAAGAGTCGCGGCGCGTGAAGGAACTGAGTATCCGCGAACAAGTCGCCGAGGCCAAGGACAATAATCCCGATCTAGTGCACTGGGAAACCGTTGATCCGGAAGCCTGGGAAGAAGCGTTGCGGCAGGACGAGATTCTGAGAACCACCTCCGCGTGGGCTGGCCGCCCGTATGGCGAGCGATTTGAAGAAGTGGTCAGGCGCGTCCGCGCGATCATGCCGGAAGCCTCCGGCACGCTGCAGAAAGAGAAAGCCGATCCGGAACAGACAAAAGCGCATGCAAAAGCACGGCTTAATGCTGCCGCGTCAAGAAAACCCGTCACCCTGTCGGATATTCAAGGCGGGGCGAACCCGGCTTCCGAGCGGGAGCAGATCGAAAACCTGAGCCCGCATGAACTGGCAAAAAGGTTGATGCAGATGCCTTCGCACAAGGCTTCCGCCCTCAGAGCCGAACTTGATTAGCAAAATTCAACTTGATTAAGGATTCTTCAAATGGCTGAAACCAACGTTGCAAGCGGCAGCCCGATTGCCGTCAAACACTATAGCGCCGCGCTCTTCGCCAATACGCTCAAGGGCACCTCCGCCGTGGAAAACCTCGTCGGCCCGGTCGAACCGTCCGCTGCGATGGAAATGGTCGCTGGGCAGACACAGCCCGGCATGCCCATCGTCCGGATAGATAATCTGGCCAAGGATGCAGGCGATGTCGTCTCGCTCGACCTGGTGGATACCGTCAGCGGCGAGCCGCTGATGGGCGATGTCAACCGCGAAGGGAAGGGCGATACGCTGTCATTTTCGTCCATGGAAATCAGGATCGATCTTGCCAGCAAGGTGATCGACGCAGGTGGAAGCATGTCACAGCAGCGCACCAAGCACAACCTGCGCGAGATTGCCCTGGCCCAGCTATCGGGCTACTTTCCGCGGCTCGACACACAGGAATCGCTGGTGCACCTTGCCGGCGCTCGCGGCTCGCAGAGTGGCAGCGACTGGACGATTCCGCTGCAGAGCGCGCCCAATTTCGCTTCGATCATGGTCAATCCTGTCAAGGCGCCCACCTATAACCGTCACTTCGTGGTCAACGGCGCCAATCTGGCCCAAGGGGGGCAGCAACTGGGCTCCATCCTGTCCAGCGATGCGCTGAAACTGGTGCATCTGGATGCCTTGCGAAAGCGTCTGGACGACATGGATCAGCCTCTGCAGTCCGTGAAACTGGCCGGCGACCGCGCTGCCCAGACTTCGCGGATGTGGGTTTTTCTCGCCACGCCCAACCAGTATTCCGTGCTTCTGACGGAAGGCTCCCTGCGGGCATTCCAGCAGAACGCGGTAAACCGCTCCGCCTATTTCGATACACGCCATCCGCTACTCGCCGGCGAGGTCGGCATGTGGAATGGAATCCTCGTGATCAAGAACGAGCGCGCGATCCGGTTCATGCCCGGCGAGAGCACCAGGATCGTGACCGCGGGGAACGCAGCCACCGCCACCGAGACGGACCAGATTGTCAATCCCGCGCTGACGCCGGGATACGCGGTGGAGCGCGGTCTCCTGCTGGGAGCACAGGCGCTCGGCGTGGCATATGGCAAAACCCGGGTAAGCGGGATGCAGTTCGGCTGGCGGGAGCACTGGTACAACTTCGAGAGCAACCTGGAAGTCATGGGTGAAAGAGTATCAGGCAAGGCCAAGGTACGCTTGTTGGTGAGTGACGGCACCGGAGCGAAAGTGCCGACCGACTTCGGGGTTATTGCCGTTGATTCCGCTGTTCCGCTTTAAGACAGACCAACTTCGAGGAGCTTCTGATGGCCATTTTTAACGCACCCGATCTACATACCAAGCCGCGCCACATGGGCGGATACGGCAATGCAGTGGTAGTGCATGGTTCAGTGACGCCTGCAGCCGGCACGGCCAACGACGTCTATCGTCCGCTGATCATTCCAGGTGGCCTTGATGTCACCGACATCGACATCGTCAATGACGACCTGGATGCGAGCGGCACGCCTACCATTGCCTGCAAGGTGGGTTATGCGCCGCTCAATCCCGCGGATGGCCCTCCCCCAGTGGACGACTACTTCTCTGCTGCTGGCAGGACCTTTCTCAATACCGCCGGACGTACATCGCTGGCCTTTCAGCCCATCAAGTTCGAAAAGCCGGTATTCCTGACGGTAACGGTTACCGCGTCCGCCGCCACGTTCGCACCCGGGAGGGTAACCGCAGTCGTCAAAGGGGACGGATTAGGGATCCGGTAGGACCCATGTTTCATCACCGAGGAACAGGCGGTCCGGTCTGACGCCGTTCAATTTTTCTCCTGGAGGCAAAAAAATGCCACTTGTCAGATACAAAGGATCAGCGGCGCTGGTCGACCAGATATCAGGTTCTCGGGTGAACTGGAATCCCGGACAGGTAAGAGATGTCTCCCTCGAAATCGGATATGCGCTTCTTGCCACCAATCCCTCGTTCGAATATGAGGCCCCCGGAGTCCTGGATTTCCAGGGAAATGTCGTTCCCATCCCCCGCATCCACCCCCATTATCACTTCCATGGGTTTGCAGGAGATCAGGTGGCGGATGATCCCGCGTTCTACGACAAGGCCGCCGGCAACCATGCCATACCAGGCGCGCATCTGTCCAATTCAAGCCTGTGGGCAACGCCAGGCTACGCATCAACGCTTGATCCCCTGACAGGAGCCACCGATCCGGTGCTTCGCATTCCATCTATCAATTTCGACTACGCCGGTGGAGAAAAACTGATTCTCTGGATGCTGGGCAAATGGATTCCGGAGGACACCGATGTTGCCATGGTCGGAGATGGTTCGAGCATATCCAAGCGCGGCTGGCAGATACGGGTTCGGGCGGACGGCAGGTTTCAATCCATTCTTTTCGGGGAAACCGCAGGTTATGGAGGATCGGGAAGCATTGCTCCCTTTGATGGCGAACTGCATGATTTTGCCATCGCTCTGGATGGCCAGAACAGGAAATACTGCCACTGGGTGGACGGAACGGTGGATCGAAATTTTGGCAGCAGCTACATCTCCTTTCACGCTAATACGAGTTTTGACACGCGATCCACCAATACCGTGACTATCGGATCGGCTGTTCCCGCGCCCGGAAGCAAGGCAGGTATCAGAACGATGGTGCGCGCGTGCGTGATGCTGCGGCTTCCCGGGAGATATCCGGTTCCTCCAGTCGGCAACCTCACGGCCACTTTCAAGCAGTTGCGCGCCAATCCTGGAAAACTCATCCTTGCGAACGCATTTTGATGCGCACTTGCCGGGTGTCTAAAGCCTTCGGGCTCCGGCTCGAATCATCAGCGCAACCCGTCCGTCCAGGCATGGTATTCGACCGACCTTGCAGGTAAGCGCAGCAACGAATGGAAGCTTATGATCCCTTTCAGCCGTCCCGATACCGGGGTAGCCATGAGGCGATCATGAGGCGCAGGAAACAGTGAATCCTTTACGGGAGACGGGCCGCGCATGCGTTGTTTATCAGTACGAGTTATCCGATCTGCCCGACGGCTACGTCAGGTGACGGACCTCCCGCTCGCCGCCAGCGCGAGGCGGAAGAAATTATGATGAGGACAATCCTATGCCACAGGTGAAGTATATCGGCACTACTCCCAAGACCGACAGCATCGACGGGATCGGCCTGCACTGGGAGCCCGGGCAGGCACGCAGCGTCAGCGCGGAAGTCTGGGAGCGGCTGCTTGCCTATCCCGACACCTGGACAATGGTCGCGAGTCCGGCTCCGGCCGGTTCAGAGCCGATCCATCTCGCCCCGCCGGTAAAAGAGGCGGAAGAGCCGCTGCCGGCGATCGATTTCCACGCGATGGGCAGGGATGCCATGATCGACTATGCAGAACGCCATTACGGCGAGCGGCTGGATCGGCGGCTGAGCGAGGAGAATATCAGGCACAGGCTGATCGGCCTCTTCACACAGCGCGAGATGGAGCAGGATTGATGGCTCCCGCCTCCCTTATCTCTTTGACCTGGCAGAGCATCGTGGATCTTGCGCGCATTCCGCTCAACGACGAGGACAAGACGCGCTATCCCGACGACGTGCTGCTGTCGTTTGCCGGCCACGGCCTGCTCCAGATGCTCAAATACCGGCCCGATCTGTTCATCGGGCGGTTCCGCACGTCGCCGGGCGCGCAAGCGTTGCCGACAGATGCCTTTCCGCTGCCGCCCGAGTATGCGCAGCTCTTGGCCGATTACGTCACCGCCCGCGCCGAGATGGCAGATGATGAGCACGCCGTTTCCGGGCGGGCTGCGGTATTCATGCAGCTTATCAATACCGAGGCGCAGCCATGAAAGAATGGAGCAATTTCTACGACATGCTCATGCCCGAGCTGCCGGGTTGTCCGCAAGCCGCGGCCATGCAGGCATTGCGTCAGTCCGCGGTCGAGTTCTGCGAACAGTCGCTGGTCTGGCAAGCCTTCCATCCCGAAGTCGCCGTTTCGGCGGGCACGGCAGCCTATGCCTTTTCTCCGCCGGAAGGCGCGCTCGTGCATGCCATTTCCCGCGCGGCCCTGGATGGCAGCGAACTGCAGACATCCGTTCCGGATAGAGACGGCGGTAGCCTGCATGGTCAGCATGGCGGCCGAGGCAGTCCACGATATGTGATCGGTGGCGCAAACCGGTTCACGCTGGCGCCTGAGCCCTCTGCCGCGGGCATCCTGGCCATGACCGTGGTGCTCAAGCCTTCCCCTGACAGCCAGGGTATCGAGGATTGGCTTTTCGACGAATACCGCGAGCCGATCGCCCACGGCACATTAGCGCGGCTGATGCTGTCGCCGAAGAAGCCTTATAGCAACATCGAGCTTGCGGCTTATCACCGCCAGCAATTCACCGTCAAAACCGGGGCTGCGGGAGCACGGGCGGCAAGCCGCCATGCGCGGGCCGCATGGCGGACTCTGCTTCCGGGGCGGAGCGGACCGCGGAGCGAACAATGGGCCTGAAGTTCAGCAATTTTGGAAAAGCCATCGTCAGTTCGGCCCCCGGCGGGACAACCGGGCGAAGCTTTACGGTGCAAGCGGGAAAAGGCATTTTCTTTCCGGCGCCGGGCAGCGGAGATTATTTCTACGGAATCTTCAAGGACGCTTCCGGCAACAGAGAGGTGGTGAGGGTCGAGGCGCGCAGCGGCGATACGCTCACTATTGCCGCGGGCGGACGCGGACTGGACGGCACCTCCGCGCGCAGCTGGGCGGCCGGCGACTATTTCGTCGCAGGGCTTACCGGCATCGCCCTGCAGGAATCACTCTCCAATCCCAACCTGATTGCACTGGGCGCGTTGCTGACTTCCGCCGACACGCTGCCCTATTTTTCCGGGGCAGGAGCGGCGGCGCTGACAGAACTAAGCCCATTCATCCGTACCTTGCTGGCGGATGCGGACGCGGCAGCGGCGCGGGCCACCCTTGGCTCAGCCCCGGCCAAGCTTATCCCGTCCGGCACGGTGATGGCATTCTTTCAGCCGGCCGCCCCCGTCGGCTGGACGCAGGTCACGAACCACCATGACAAGGCGCTGCGGATCGTGAGCGGGCCGGGCGGAGGATCGGGCGGCTCGCAGCCATTCACAGCGGCTTTCACGTCGCAGACAGTCACCGGCTGGAACAGCGCGACAACGCTGACATCCGCGCAGATACCGGCTCATACGCACAGCTTAAATGTCTACGCTACGTCTGGTGCAGGGCCAAATCCAGGGGGGGGAAGCGGGTTGAGTATAACAGGAACGCCTAGTACCAATGGGGGTACTGGCGGCGGAGGAGCACATACCCACGCTTTCACGGGCACGGCCATCGATCTTGCCGTGCAATACGTCGACATGATCATAGCGAGCAGGGACTGATGGAAATACGCATGGCGGATTGCCCACTTGGGGCGAAATGCGAAGAGCTCAAGGTTGAAAACGGAAAGCCGGTGCTTTACCGCTGTCCCTGGCATGTGCAGATTCGCGGAGTCGATCCCAATACCGGCGCGGAAAGCGCCAGCTGGGGCTGCGCGATCGCCTGGATGCCGGCACTGATGATCAATGCAGCGAATGAATCGCGCAAAGGGGTTGCGGCGACAGAGTCATTCCGGAATGAAATGGTCAGGCAGGGTGAAAAAACACAGCAGTTCCTGCAGGCGTCGGCCAGACGACCGGAAGAAAGCATGCCCGCAAATTTTTTGAAGGAAGAAAAATGCGTGTAACCATCATCCGGGATGACAGCCTCGTAGGGATCGACGGGCAATTCAGGCAGGTCGATCTGTCAGGGCTGCCTGCCGGCATCCGAGCGGTACAGTGGAACGGCACAGATGGACACGTCGAATACGACGAAGCGCCGAATGCTGTGCTCGACCACATTACCGGCTTCCAGCCGTTCATCGAGCGCTGGGAAGCGGTTGCGCCACGGGCGGCTTCTCTTTCCTCCGGCGAGGCGAAAACGGCTGCGCTGGAGCGGATCGACGCCGCGTATCGCGCCGCTGTCAGAGCGCTGACCCGGGATTATCCGGAAGAGGAGGTCAGAAGCTGGCCGAAACAGGAAGCGGAAGCCTATGCCTGGTCAGTGAATCCGGAAGCTGTCACACCCTGGATAGACCGCGCCGCCGCTACCCGCGGCATCAGCAGGGCAGCCCTTGCCGAAAAAATTCGGGCCCGTGCCGCCGTTTTCACGCTCCTGCACGCCGAACTCACCGGAAAGCGGCAGAAGCTGCGCGATGCGATTGCAGCGCTGGGCGAACGCCCGGTACAGAAGGAGCTGGATGCGGTGCGCTGGTGAGCCAAGGCCCTAAGGCCTGTTAGTACTCAACCGGTATTTCTTGATTCAGAACGCGGCTTGGCCGCGTTTTTTTGCCCTGCCGATACCGGCCACTTTTACAGCCGATGGAATTTCAGGGCTTTTTTTTGGAGGATTCGACGTGACCCAGTTTCAGCGTAAACGCATCAAGGAAGAAATTAACCGGCACAACCTCATCGTGGATGCCAGCGCCGACAGCCTGCTCGACAGGATCAAGGCTTCCAGATGGACAGGCCTGCTGCTGATTGCCATCGCGCTTGCCGCGCTCGGCTTCACGATCGCCTTCCTGTGGAGTCTGTTCTGATCATGACCGAAGAGGATGATCAAGATCGGAGGATCGAACGCCGGCGTGGTCCTTCCACCTATGCTCTGTCCTTCAGCGGGATCATCGCGATAGCAGGCCTGCTCGCGTCCGGCATTGCCACCTATAACGACGTGCAGAACGATATCGCCAGCCTCAAGCGGGGCGAGCTCTATCAGGAGAAAATCAACGAAAACCTGACCGAAGAGATCCGGTCCATGAGAGTCGATCAGCGGGAAACCATGAAAGAGTTCAACGAAAAGCTCGACAGGATCATCGAGCGATGGTCGCGCGGGAGGAGGCAATGAGGTACGCGTTTGGGGTCGTCTTTCTGGCTTCCTGCACGATGCTGGCGCCCCGGCCGGCCGGGGAATCGCCTGCCGAGCGATCGTCGGCCGGCACGCGCGAACCACGGGAAAATCCTCCGGATCCCATACCAAAAACGAGACAGGCGCCTTCTCCGGGAGCGGAAATTGCATCCTGCGCCAACCTCGATGCGGGCGATCTGAAAGAAACCATCAAAGCCAAACTGGATTGTATCGAACAAAGCGCCAAATGACATCTTTCAAGGGAAAAGGCGAAAAAGAAAAATCGGGCAGGCGGCCGTCAGTTAAAGGAGAGTTGGATTGAACAGGCCCTCTCCAGCCCAGGTGCGCACGGCCGTGGCAGGTCTGGTGCTCGCGGCTTCCACCCTCGTCGGCATCGCCGTGCATGAAGGCTACAGGGAGGATGCCTATATTCCGGTGCCAGGGGACGTTCCCACCATCGGCTTCGGATCAACCGCAGGGGTGAGAATGGGCGACCGCACTACCCCCGAACGCTCCCTGATCAGGCTGCTCGATGAAATAGAAGGCATTTATGCCGCCGGGGTCAAACGATGCGTGACCGCCCCCCTGTACCAGCACGAGTACGAAGCTTTTGTCAGCCTTGCCTACAACATCGGCATCGCCGCTTTCTGCCGCAAGGCGAAACCCGGCAGGCCGCCCAATCTGATCGACCTCATCAATGCCGGGCGCTACGCGGAGGCCTGCGCGCGCATCGAGGCATTCAAGTACGGGCCGGACGGGCACGGGGGCAGGAAAGTATTACCTGGCCTGGTCAAGCGGCGCGCGCAGGAACGCGCCTTATGCGAGGGCAGGAAAAGAAATCTGGAACTCGCATCCAGGGCGGGAAACAATTTTCGTGACAAGAGAAATGATGGATGAGCGCTTTCAGGATATCCGGTTTTTCCGGGCTCGTGCCCAGGCTGGCCAGGCAACTGCTCGCGCCGAATCAGGCGCAGGTCGCAACCAACTGCAACCTCACTTCCGGTGACCTGCGACCGCGAAACGCGGCCAGGCACGTTTTTTCTCCCGCGATGGACGCGGACATCCTGTCCATGTTCCGCATGGAGAAAGAGGGCAACGAAAAATGGCTCGCATGGCCCCGGGACGTGGATGTGGCGCGTTCGCCGGTAGCGGGCAATTCCGAGAGGCGGTTTTACTACACCGGCGATGGCGAACCTCGCGTATCGGATTACGACATGGCCACCGCCGGACCCGGTCCTTATCCCTCCGGCTGCTATGTGCTGGGGGTAACGCCACCGGTGACGAAACCGGCGGTCGCATCGTCCGGCGGAACGGGGCAGACGGCATCCCGCGCATATGTCTATACCTTCGTCACGCCATGGGGCGAGGAATCGAAACCTTCTCCCGCCTCGGACGTGACCAGCGGCAAGGTGGACGGTTCGTGGACGCTGGCCGGCCTGGATACCGCGCCGCCGAATGGCGGGACAATCCTCTTCGCTGCCAGGGACAGGCCATCGGCAGGATACGTCGAAGTGACGCTCGATTCGGTATTCGGTTTGCGCGCGCAGGAGGAGATCTCGTTTGCATCCGTGAACGGCATGAGCGAACTGAACGGCCGGTTCACCCTGGTGGATGTGGATACCGCCGCCGGCAAGGTCGTGGTGGAGCATTCCACCGTACAGACCTATACGGCGGGTGGAAACTGGGCTCGCGTGGCCCCGCACAACACGTCAGGGATGACGAAACGGATTTACCGCACGCTCACGACCTCATCCGGAACGGAATATCACTATGTCGCAACCATCCTGGCGGCAATGACCGCATTCAGCGATACCGCGAGCGATGAAACCATCGCGCTGGCCGAGGTCCTGCCTTCCACAGCCTGGGATATGCCTTCCGCGGGCATGAAAGGCGTCGTCATCATGGGGAATGGCATCGCCTGCGGATTCGTGGGCAATGAAATATGCTTTTCCGAGCCGTTCAAGCCCTACGCCTGGCCTGCAGCATACCGCCAGACCTACGATCAGGACATCGTCGCCATTGGCGTATCGGGGACTACGCTCGTCGGGCTGACCAAGGGTAACCCATTCACCATCACGGGCGTGGAACCGGTGACCATGGGGGGCGGCATGGAAAAACTGGGGGTTGCCTGGCCCTGCATGTCCAAACGCGGCGTAACCGGTTTCGCGTTTGGCGTAGGATACCCGGCGCCCCAAGGCCTGGCTGTCATCGGCGCGCAAAGTGAAATTGTCACCCGGGATCTGTTCACGCTGAAAGAATGGTCCGGACTCAACCCCTCCACCTTCATCGCGGCCTCCGCCGACAATCGCTACTATGCGGGCTATTCGGCAAATGGCAGCAGCCTGATGCTCGTGATCGACAAATCGGAGGCTGCCTCTTTCATCCTGATCAACCAGAAGATCACCTCGATATGGGTGGACCCCCGGACGGGCAGGCTGTACATCGCGGCGGATCGGAGAATCTACGAATGGGAAGGCGATGCCGGGACGAAGCTCTCCTATGAATGGAAGAGCAGGAAATTCATCTCCGCCTCGCCTGTCAACTATGGCGCCGCCAGGATCGATGCCGATTTCGACATGGCGGAGACGGAAACGGCCGCGGCGCAGGCTTCTCACAGCGCCGCCATTTCGGCCAACCTGGCAAAAATGGATTCGGACCGGATGGAGGACGGACTGGCCGAACCTCCTCTGGGAGAATTCGAAATCGGTGGAGATGCGATGCAGGAGATTCCGCCGCTACGCATCGATTCACTGCAATTCCAGTTATGGGCCGACGACACGCTGAGGTTTTCCAGGCAAGTCGGGAACAGCCGTGCTTTCCGGCTCCCCCGGGGATACAAGGCGGATAACGTGGAGATCGTGCTTGCAGGCAATGTGAAGGTCAGCGGTGTGGCGCTCGCGGAAACCATGACCGGCCTGAAAGAGGCATAGGCCCGAATGGATACGGATGGATCGTGAAGCGGAAGCGGGGTTTCGTGGATGGTTTTTTCAAGGAGAAGCAAATGCCAAAATATGCGCATGCCGACGTGCTGGATGGCGGCCTGAATGCGATCAGGAACAATGCAACACGCATGCTGCTGATAAAAGCGTATGCCCCGGCCGACAGTTACGCGACCGTCATGGCCAACGCAATCTGCACCGTGCCCATGAGTTCTCTCGATTACACGCTCTCAGGCGCGGACGGGGCGGCCAGGGTGCTGACCGTCTCAGCCAGGAGCGGAACGGCCGCGGCCGGTTCCGGCGCAAGCCCGGATCTTCATGTCGCATTCACGGATAATGTCGGCAAGGTTCTGCTGGTGACGGATGAAACCACCGACCAGGTTGTCACGAGCGGCAACACCGTCAATTTCCCGAGTCTGACTTACACCAGTTCGCAACCCGCCTGAGCGGTTTCGCAACCCAACCCTGAGGAAGAACAATGGCAATATTCACGCAGGCACAGGCCGCGCGCGGCCCATCCCTGATCGATCTCGGAACCCTGGCTGCCGGCACTTACCTGGCCTCGCCGGCAATCGACCTCGGCGCCGCCATTCCGCTGGATGTCACCCTCGAAGTCGAGTGCGACCCGAATGGGCTGCCGGCAGGCAACAAGCGCCTGATTCTGTTCGTTAAGCTGTCGCTGGACAACATCCATTTCGGCACCGGACCGGAAGGCGGGACAGACAGCGCGAACGAGGCCGACCTCCACTGGATCGGAACACTGCTCTGCAACGATACGAACCCGCACCGGAAATTCTTCAGCCTGCAAGGCCTGCCGGTTGCGCGTTATCTCAAGCTGGTGGCGAAGAACGAAATGGGCGTGCCGCTGGCTTCCGGTAATATCTACAAGGCCCATATCACCGGTGTTTCCGGCTGACGCCGGGAGTTGCGGCGATGGTTCCGCCACAGCAGTTCAGGCGGCAACCCTCCTATTCGCTGAGACAGCCACGGCACGCGGCATCCGCCGTTCAGTCCAGCCTGGGGCAGGGATTGCGCGCATGCTGGATGCCGCAGGGAGAAGGCTCCCCGCTGATACGCAATCACGTTACCGCAAAGCAGGCCGTCGGTTTCGGCGGGGTATCCCAGGGAATCTCGACCTACGGCCATGTTCTCAATTTCACGACAGGGCATGTCGACACTGGCGATGTGATCGATATCGCCGGCAGCGAGATCACCATCGCGTTGCGGTTGCGCCTGCTAGCCAGCTCCACCAGGCGACTGTTCGGCAACCACGAAAACTCGTCAACCGGCTATCTTCTGTATCAGAATGGCCTGAAGATTGGAGGCCGTCTCAACAATGCTCTGATTGCCCCTTCGTCCGATCTCGTCGCGGGGGCATGGTCGCAAGTCGCCTTTTCGTTTCTCGGTGGCAACCAGCTGGTTGCGCTCGACGGTAAGGTAACTTCCACGCCGGGAGTCATATCGGTGTCGGGAACGGCAACGACCGTCAAGCTGGGCGCGTATAACTGGGCCGGCCATCCGGACTTCAGCGGCGACATCGAGTACGTGGCCCTGTGGGACAGGGGCCTGTCCGCCGCGGAACTGCTCGCTTTCCAGGAAAACCCGTATCGGCTGTTCAAAGCGGCCAGATCGTGGATCGCCGTATCTGCCGGACATCACCAGCTGGCTGTCGCGAGCCTGGGCGTCGTTCATGCCGGCGGGACCGCAGCGCTGAGCCAGGTTCATGCCATCGTCACGAGCGGGGATCAGCAGGCCAATACGGCTGCTTCCATCCTGGCGGCAATCAGCGCTCTCGACCTCGATCCCGCCAGCCCGGTCCAGGAGAATGCGGGCGAGCAGGAGGGCATCGCGCAAACCCATGCGCCTGGCCTGGCTTCCCCCATCCAGGCGAACGTGGTTGCCGCTGGCGCAGCAGGGCAGGTACATAACCTGGCTGCTCATGAAATCCGGCAGACCAATCTGGCCGAGGCCGGCGGGATAACGAGAGGACAGGGTGAATTTGCGGCGATCCCGTTCGTGCAAGGCAACACGGGGACGGCAGGGGCGATCAGCCAGGCGCATGTCCTGTTCGTCCCCGTTTCATCGTGGACATGGCAGGAAAACAGGGCCAGCGCGGGCTCGATCACGGATGGCGTCACGGTCGAGCCTGCGCTGGCCCGTGGCGCCGCCACCCGCATGCGCGTCAGGAAACCCGGCGTTCCAGCCGGAACCCCGGAATGGCTCAAGACCATGATAGAGATATTGACCGGGAGGCGCGGCAACAGAATACCCGCGCCCCCGGTTCGCGCGCTCACTTTTTCGGACACGCCCACCCGCACGGAATGCGAGGCGCTTTATGCGCATGTGAACGAGGTGCGGGAAGCCGTGGACAAGATCATCACGAGGCTGGACAGTTGATGAATGTGGAACTTATATCGATGCTTCGCGCCCATCTGGGCAAGCCTTTATCCCCCGATCTGGCAGCGGACATCTGCATCGCCGCCAATGCCATGGAAAGGCTGGCGGAAGCGGGCGCTCTGGAACGGATCAGGCCAGCGAAACATGAGGATTTTGTATTCGCGCTGGAGCGGATCGAAGATATCACCGACGAGATCAGGCCGATGCATCATGCGCACTGGCAGGAAACCGAAGCGCATCGTCACGGACTGCCTTTCCGTCCGGATTATGCGACCTTCGTCCAGTATGAACGCGCCGGGCGCTATGTCCTCTTGACGGCGAGGCGCGACAATCGCTTGCTGGGCAACTGCGCGATGTACCTGGATCGCAGTGCGCACACGCAGACCCTCATCGCCACTGAAGATACGCTCTATCTGCTGCCCGAGGCGCGCGTTCGCGGAGTGGCAAGGCGCTTCGTCGCCTATGTCGAGCAGGCAATGCGAGCGCTGGGCGCGAGGGAAATCAATGTCACCGTGAAAACGGTCAATAAGGCGGGGAGATTTTTCCGGATGCTCGGCTACCGCCACGTGGAAAATGGACTAACCAAGATACTGGAGGCAGAGCATGTGCAGTTCCAAACCCCCGCGACCTGATCCGCTCATCGGCCAGGCAGCCCGGCAGCAGGCCGACATTGCCCAGCAGCAACTCGACGTGGCCAGGCAGCAGTTGGAATGGGAAAAAGATCGGGCAAAGGCCCAGGACCCGCTGATCCAGAAGATCATCGACCAGCAGATCGCATCGGGCGATGCCAATGCGGCCAGGGCGGAAGCCCAATGGCAGGCATACCGCAATCTGTTTGCGCCCATGGAAGAGCACATGGTCAGGGAAGCCAGCGAATTCGATTCGAAGGAGCGGCAGGATCGCATGGCGGCGGAAGCGGGAGCGGACGTGGCACGCGGCTATCGCAGCGCCCTGACATCGCGAGAGAGAGCGCTGGCGCGCATGGGGATCAACCCGAACTCCGGGCGGTTCCAGGCGCTGGGCCCCGAAGCCGGCCTGAATCTCGCCCGGGATTCCGCGGGCGCGATGAACAAGGCGCGGAGAGACACGGAACTGCAAGGCATGGCCATGCGGCAGAGCGCCGCTCAATTCGGCCGCAACATGCCTTCGATGGGGATCGCCGCCGACGCGGCGGCGCTGAACGCAGGCAATTCCGCCACCGGCAACCTTGCCACCCAGGCGGGGCTGCATACCGCCGGAATGAATGCCGCGCGGGACTGGTTCAGCGGCTCCACGGATGCGGGTAATTCGGCAGGCAACCTGATGCTGAACCAGTTCCAGGGCCAGCTGGATGCCTGGCGTCAGCAGCAGCAGAACAAGGCGGCGGGGCTGGGCGGGCTCGGAAGCCTCGCGGGAACGCTGGGCAGCGCGTATCTGCTCAAATCGCCGGGAATGCGGGCTGGCGGCCTCGTCAAAAATGGCCATGTCCAGGGATCTGCACATCTCAGGCGCAAGGGTTATGCGAAGGGCGGGGTGATTGAAGGGCCGGGGACGGGCACGAGCGACTCCATTCTCGCCTGGATCGAAACGCTCCGGCCCATCCGCCTGTCGGACGGCGAAGCGGTCCTGAACAGGGAGGCAGTAGAGTTGGTGGGCGAAGATTTCATCCACCGCCTTAACAGCGGCGGGCTGGCCATGCTGGGGAGCAAGCGGGCAAGGGGCGATGACAGGGAGGAGAGCGATCATGGTTGAAGGCTTGGGTGCATTCGCGGGCGGACTGGCGGAGGGCCTGCGCAGCGGGCTGGACATGAGAATGCGGCAGCAGTATGCCGACAGAAGGGAAAGGAGCGACGAACGCGACGCGGAACTGCACCGGGCGCGAGTCGGGCGGGCGAATCTCCACGCTGAAAAACGCAAGCGGCTCCAGGCCGCGAACGCCGAAATCGCCTTCGGGTGGCAACGGAGTCGTCCGGACCCCTCGGTCCCTCGACAGCCGTTCCCGCCGGGGCTGGCGAGCGTCTCGACGCGGCATCCTGTCATTGCCGATACGCGTGCCACAGGCGCGGCGGGTCTTGCCAGCCTGACCGGGCACAAACCCGAAAAACGGAGAGCAGCCATGGCCCCGGATGAGATGATCGGCAGGCGCATGCTGACGGGGAATCTGCCGGAAGACGCGGACGAACTGACCCGAATGGCGAATATCTATAAAAAGCACGGTCTTCTTGAAGAAATGACGCCATGGATGAACAAGGTCTATCTCGCGAAGAAGAAGGGCATTCCCGACGCGCTGCATTCCCTGCTGACGGGAGATGCCAGGAAAGCCCGGCAAATCCTCGGCAAAAGCGGCATCATGCTGGCGGCCGATCCGGTCCCGCTACGCGGAACCGCCCGGCAACAGGAAGTATGGAGGTTTCAGCTCGAAGATGGCGAAGAGCGTGAGATCGATCTGAAGGAGCTTGCGAAGAGGTTCTTTCCGGGGAATTATTTGAGCAACTTACTGATGGAGTAATTTAAATCCCATCTTGCGCTCTTTTTCAATTATGGCTTCTTATCTTTAGCATGCTACCTTCTGAACATGGGAGTTATTAGGGTTGCAATCGTTGGAATAATAACAGGCAGAAACCCTAATATTATAGGCGAACAAAGTGAGCTGCAGCATGACGTATAAAATGAGAACCTTCAGGAGTTTTTATGCATTTCTAATTAGATCAGCTTCCAAATTCCTGATCAAACAATACATCTCTATTTATTCGGTTCGTAGTTGTTATACTTTTGTTAAAAGCCTGTCTAATAAAACTATATTCCCTTTGGCTCCGAATTTGCATCAGCTATTCTTCGGCAAACTCAAGCTATATCTAATAAAACAATATTTGTATCGAGACTGCTCTACTCGTATTTTGGTTTCCGACAAACTTTATCAAGTAGAACGGCGTGGCCAACCAAAATTCAGTCCTCGTGTTTCGATAATAGTCCCCATCCAAAGTAATTCTAAATTCTTAAGATCACGGCTTAATTCTATCTATGAGCAGACTTATTCTAATTTTGAGGTCATTTTTTTAGTAGATGCGTTAACAAGCGAAAATCAAATCATTTTAGAGGAATATCAAGGGAGCTATCCTGATATAACAAGATTGATTTTAAGCAATAAAAACTCCCAAACGAGATTTCGGCCATGGCTTGATGGGGTTAAAGCAGCACACGGGGATTTAATATGGGTTGCTAAAGCAGATGATTACTGCTCGCATAACCTGCTGACTGAGCTTATAAAATATTTTGAAAATAGCGCCGTGATGCTTGCATATTGCAAGAGCAAGCTTGCTGCAGAGGGAACGACTGACTCAATCTGGGATATAGAGGAATCGAAACTATGGGCGGATTCGCTAGTGAAATCTGCGCATCAGTTGGTTAACAAAGTATGGGCAATAAAAAACATAATACCAAGCATAGGCAGTGCCGTTTTTCGGCGCCCCCTCCTATTGGACAAAGAAGACTCTCCTCCCTCAGAGATATTTGCCGATTGGATATTCTATTTGGAAGTTATTCGTGGTGGTCTAGTGGCGTACTCGAAACATGCATTCAATTACTATCGATTCAACGAAGAAAGTGTGTCAAATATATATAGTAATCAGTTTTATTATCAGGAGTATGAACACGTAGCAGCAAAGCTAGTGTCATTGTATCGAATTGAAAAGGAAGTACTTGAGCGTCAGCGGGATTTTTTAGAATCGCGACGAAATATACTTCAAAGTTCTTCTGAAGATTTTTTTAAACAATATTATGACTTTGGAAAACTTCAATCCGCATCTATTGAAAGGAAACCAAATTTATTGATGGTCTCGTTTGCCCTAACGGTTGGGGGAGGAGAGACTTTTCCTATCAGACTGTCAAATCTTTTGAAGAATGCTGGTTACGGCATCACATTTCTCAATTGTCGTAAAGCTCCAACCGAAATTGGAGTGAGACAGATGCTTCGCCAGGATATACCGCTTTTGGAGCTGGAAAGCCTTGAGAAATTAGACGCTGTTGTTGATGATATGGGCATAGAACTGGTTCATTCCCATCACATATGGACTGATGTAGGTGTCAGTTATTTCTTAGAAAAGAAGCCCAATATCCCGTTGATTGTCACTACTCATGGGATGTATGAGATGACTAATCCGATTGAACTAGGGTTTATTATTCCCTTGTTGAGAAAAAGGGTAAGCAAATTTGTTTACCTTACAAAAAAAAATCTACCTGTTTTTATTTCACACGGTTTTGATATAGAGCAATTTGTCAAAGTAGGGAATGCAATAGATATTCTCCCCATCACCCCCATTTCTCGTATAACACTTGGGGTTCCAGAAAATGCATTCTTAATATGCTTGGTGAGTCGAGCAATCCCAGAAAAGGGTTGGCAGGAAGCTATAGAGGCTGTCAAACTAGCCCGAAAGATAAGCCTAAAAGATATTCATTTATTACTTATTGGCGAAGGGCCCGAGTATGAGCGATTGAAATCTATAAATAAAGATGATTTTATTCACTTATTAGGCTTTCGTGCAAACGTCCGCGATTATTTTGCAACATCTGATCTAGGCTTATTACCGTCCCGCTATTTAGGAGAAAGCTTCCCCCTCGTATTAATCGAGTGCCTTCGCTCCAATCGACCAGTACTTGCAAGTAATATCGGTGAAATAAAAGATATGGTGTCAACGGATGAAGGCTCAGCTGGAACCGTATTTGAATTGGATAATTGGACTATCCCAATTATGAAGGTGGCCGCTAGTATCATTACCTATATTGAAAATCGACAATTATATCTTGAGCATCTACGGCAAGTTCCTAAAGCGTCGGCTAAATTCGACCCAGTAGCAATGCTAAATAAATATGAGAACCTTTATCTTGAGCTGCATGGAAAAAATCTTTCTTTAGCAAAGACTTGGTATAGCAATTCAGCCTAAACTACATATTTCTTATGCTTATTTTTAGCTTGATCGCGCTATCTCTAATATTGACCAACCGGTATTGAGTAAAAACTATCGTAGTAGATCTTTGTAAAGACTGCTCAAGCCGAACGCATACCTGTGATAACGCAGTGTGACGAGTTCATGTAAGACACTTGGAAATCGACGCCACCATATATTAGGAAGCGTAGCGCGAACATGGGAAAAAGCTAGCGTTTCCTCAATGATTCGCATATTTCTATCGCTACACGGAAAATGATCAGCTACTTCCAGAAGGCGATTAGTTAACCTCTCATATCGGCGAGCCTGAGGACCATAGATAGCTGCACATGTTTTTCCCCGATTCCTGCCCCGCCGTGGAACACCCAATTGGTTGGCGCCATGCTGGCGATACGCAATGAGCGGCTCGGACAAAGCTTCCAGGCTGGATGTTGCGCTTATCAGGAGAGAAATCCAGGCGTCATGCCAGGTGTCCGCCAGTGGCAGCACGAGGTCA
>CAYXQR010000159.1:0-7344 GCA_964466955.1 uncultured Nitrosospira sp. | reverse complement strand
CGCGGTGCTGGAATGGGATCGCGCGGATACAGCCGCGCGCACCGAAGCCACCGACGTCGAGGAAGCCGTCAGCGCCACGCTCAGCCGCGACCGCGACATCGACGAGATCGCAAACGTCGCGTTCAGCGAATCGCTGCGCGGCGGCTCGCGCGCGTCCACGTATGCCGGCGGCGGCGGATTCGGCCTGGCAATCGGGCCGCTCGTCATCGGCGGAGGCGGGGGGGCCGCCAAGGCCAATTCCGATGCCTGGAGCGACAACTCGCGCAACCTCTCCGCCCAGACGCTGAACCAGCTGCGCGACCGTGTTTCGCAGGGAGCTTCCTCGGTGCGCAACCAGCGTTCCACCGTCGTCGAAACCGTCGGCCAGAGCGAGCGCGTCACGGCCACCACGGAAGTGATTGCGAACTACAATCGCTGCCACGCGCTGACCATCCAGTACTTCGAGGTGCTTCGTCATTTCGCGGTGCACGAAAAGCTGGCGGGCGTGCAGGAATGCCTGTTCGTGCCGCTGGAAATGACCCCGTTCGATGACGCCAAAGTGCTTCGCTGGCATGACATCCTTCTCAATGGCTGCCGCGACCGCCGCCTGGTTCCGGGTTTCGAAGCCATCCGCCGCCTGAATTCCACCGAGCCGCTGCCGCCCGACCGCCGTTACGCCGACGACCCCATCCGGGAGATGACCGGCAGCCTGCGGGTGCGCATCTCGATCGCCCGTCCCAGGGACCCCGCGGACGCGACAGTCGCGGTTCAGGATACGGAGTGGCGCTTTTTCGGTGTCGTGCTCCGTGTCAACCCCGAGGTTCTGTACGAGCTCTACCGGCGCGACCAGGCGAAACGCGACACGATCTTCCGCACCGAGATCGCGCCGCAAATCGCCGAGGCGTTTCTGGAGAGCCTGCGCGTCATGCTCGTCGACCGGGACGGGCGCGAATATGACGCGGGCTTCGACATCACCGTCGCGTCCCGCTACAGCGAGAACGGCGTGATGGAGGTCGATCTCAACGACACCGGCGGCGGGCCGCGGCTGACGCGGGCGCAGATCGCCGGCCTGTCCATCCAGACCGACTTCGAGCTGCCGGAATTTTCGAAAGTCATCGTCGAATCGGCTTCCGCCTCTTATGCGACGGAGCGTTTCAGCGGGAACCTGTTCACGGGTTCCGTCAACGACGATGTCGTAAGGGGCGACCCCGCGTTCCTCTCCGCGAGCCAGCTGAGCCGCGCGGAAGAAAGAAACCAGCTGGCGGAGATGCGGCGCCTGCGCCGCCGCCTCCTGCGCCATCTCAACGACAGCATCGAGTACTATCACCGCGCCGTCTGGCTGGGCATGGATGCCAGCCGCCGTTACATGCTGCTCGACGGCTTCGAAGCGCCCCGCTCCGATGGGCGCTCCGTCGCTTCCGTGGTGGAGAACCGCCTGATCGGCATCGTCGGAAACTGCCTCGTCATGCCGGTTGCCGCCGGCTTTCAGCTTGATCCGGTCCTGGCCGAAGCGCTCGCTGAAGAAGAAGACCCGCAAAAGGCCCTCGAACGGCTTTACGAAATCGAGCCCGCGCCGCCGCGCCGCCTCAGCGTGCCGACGAAAGGCGTGTTCGCCGAGGCCATGCCCGGCAAGTGCAACAGCTGCGAGATCATCGAGGAGGACCGCTTCTGGCGCTGGAAGGATTTTCCGCTGCCCGGCTCTCCTTCCGCGATCAGCCCCCTCTCCACGGGCAGTCGCTTCGCCGCGCCGGGAAACCTGCGTCCCACCGCGCTTCCGGATGCCATCGTCAAGTTCCAGGCCCTGCCCTCGCTGCCCGATCCCACCGGCATGGCAGCCGCGCTCAGCCTGCTGGGCCAGGACGTGTTCAAGGACCTCACCGGCCTGACGAACAACCAGAAGAACGCCATGGCAGCCCTGACCACCGCGATGGGCACCAGCGAGGCGTTCGCCGGCGAAGCGTTCAAGCTCGCCATGGCCAAGGACGCGGCGCGCAATCTCGATCGCACGCTGGAGCAGATCAAAGCGGCGAAGAAAGCGGAATTGCTCACCCCGGAGGAAGCGAGCAAAGCCATGCGCGACGCCATCCTGCGGTCGATCGCGGAGACGCCGGCCTCCCCGGAAGACGTCGTGACCACGCCGGAAGTGGAAGAGGCGATCAAGAAAGCGTCGGAAACGCCCAATGGTTCGGCCACGATCAAGCGTGAAAAAGGAGAAAAGACCGAAGAGGTTTCCTTCACCGTCGACGAATCGGCGCTGACGATCGGCAGCGCTACCAGTCACGTGCGGGAGTATCCGGTCGAGATATGGGTGGACGTTCCGTTGACTTTGGACAACGTGGATGAGACGACTCGGGCTTACGCCGTTCAGCCGCCTATCCGAAACTTCGAGACGGCCCGCCTCCAACTGGCCAAGCCCAAGAGACTCATCGATGGCACGGATATCCTGCTCGATGTCGCCGGCAGCCTCATGAATCTCGGATTGATCAGGAAGGTGGGGACTGGATTCCAGCTTCGGGTCAAAGCCATGGTTGGTTATCCGGCTGACCCGAATGATAACAATAAGATTCTCCAGCCGCCGGCAAAACAAAAGTATGGCTTTGTTGCGATCGTACACGGGCAATCCATAGCCTGGGAGTTAGGAACGACGGCAACGCCTGCAACAACGATCACGGGCAGTGGGTTGCCCGTCATGACGGTGCCTGCGACGGACCGTGAAGATTATAAGGGCTATGAGTATTTGCAGAGGCATCTCGCACAACTGCAGACTCCGATTGTGTCGATCAGCTTTTCGCATCTTTGGGCAAATTTATTGAGCAGCGCGGTGGAGATGAGGTCGGAGCTCCTGCTCGCAGCGATCCGGCAGGTAATCGCGGATGCCAATACCGCCGGTAGTCTGCTTCATGATGCTGTCGACTTCTCATCAACAGGGCTAATGGGGCACTCGCGTGGTGGCGAAGGCGTGGTGCGGGCATTTGCTGTGCAGAAGGATCCTGCTACCGCTGTTGCCGGGCTTCGTGTGAAGGCCGTCTGCTCCCTGGCTCCTACCGACAAATTGGGCGCGAGTAATGCTGACCAGCTGTCGTTGCCAGCGCAATCGTCAGTAAGTTATCTGGTGCTTTATGGCGGGCTGGATGGTGATGTGAGCGGCCAGCGATTACAAGGGAACGTCGATTTCGGGGGAAGCGGGTTCCGCCTCTATGACCGGTCGCAATGCGATAAGGCCATGGTGTATGTCCCGTTCGCTACACACGATCGTTTCAACAGCGTCTGGACGCCCCGCGAGACAGAAGTGGAGTGGAAAACGGTGGCGAGTGGGATTTCGCTGCCGGGTGTGCCGGACACAGCAGTGGACGAGGTCACGCATCAGACGCTGGCCCGGGAGTTCATCGGGGGCTTCTTTGATCTCATCCTGAACGGCAATGTGAACGAACAGGCACGATTCCGAAATGAGGTGCAGAGTCCCACCGGGGTGTCGATCGCACATCAATGGCATTTTGCCAGCGCCATAGCGCCGGTGGACAACTTCGACAATGCGACCAATCCGGATTTAGGCACCCGAACGCTGCCCGCTGATGCCACTGTCGGACGGTTCGCTCCGCTCACACCGGCCAATGAACGGGACGAAAAAGTGCCGCACGATGACAACGCGTGCGTCATCAGCACGAACACTGCCGGCGTGCGAGCGGTGATCTACGAGGTCGCCGACAATGCGCCTACCGCCTTTGATGCTGTGCGTTTCCGACTTGGCGTTCTATACCCAGTTGTTGCCCGTGCGGATATCATCGCGACGATTACGGCAGGAACGCCGCAGGTTGTCGATGTGCCGGCGCTCAGGACGGTGATTCGCAATGCGCAAACGGCGATCGGTAACGTCAACCCACCAAGGCTCGATGTGGTGTTTGAAGACATCGCGGGACAATCGGTGCGCATTTCGCGGGCGACGATACTATCCAACCAGAGCAATGGCTGGGCACGGCCTGCTGCGAAGGTACCACTGGATACAAATCCGGCAGGTCAGCTGGTCGGCGGCGATTCGACTCTGATGTTTCTGCAGACCATGCAGATCAGGTCCTCACAGATTACGTCGATTGATCAATCCAGGCTTCGGAGGATCACCTTCGAGTTCACAGTCCCTGCAACCGCTACTGAGATCTGGCTCGATAGCATCGACATCGTCATCAACTAGGAGACCCTATGATCGCCAAGCACTTGACAGTCCTTTCAGTTGCGGAGGAGCTTCAACCCACCAGCGGATGGGTGGCACGGATCTTTGTCACGCTCGACGAAATGCCGGTGAACGGTATTCCACTCGCCGCGGAAATCGGCGGACAGCGTCTGGAGTCACTGGATGTGACGACAATGGACGAACCGGTGATGAGGGGTTATGTGAAAACCGTTCCTCAGCCCGGTGACGAGTTGGTCATTATCTTTGGCGGGACCACGGTTCCCACCGGCCTGACAGTCGGCGATCCTGTGATCGCGTAAGGAGAAACAGGCGATGAAACTGAACGGACGGCTCACCGGCGCGCCCTCGGGTTACCAGGGGCATCAGGTGGAAATCTTTGTTCCCGCCCTTGTTTCCGCTGAAACCGGGGCCCGCGTTACAGCACCTGCGTTTGTGCGCGTGCCGGTATCCGATGACGGCGGATTCAGTTTCGAGGTCGAATCAGGCGAGGAACCCGGCGCCACGCTCAGCAGCCCGATGGAGGTGACCGTGCGCGCGCCTTCGGGGGAGCGCCTCGCCTTCCTGCCGCAGCCGGCGCTTGCGGATTTCACCATCGAGGTGCTGCCGCAGGCCGCGTTGCCGGTCGCGCCGGAAACTTCCCCCACCGATCCCGCGCTCGGGCCGCTGAAGATACGCATCCATCTTCATGACAAGACCGAACAGGCCCGCGCCGCGAATCAGCTGGTGTCGGTCTGGGGCATTCGCGCTGCCGCAAGGGGGGCAGAGCCGGCCCGGAATGTGCTGGGCGCCGCCTACGCCGATCCCCGCGGTGTCGCGGTGGTCGAGATTCCGCGGGCGACGTGGCGGTCGCTCGAAATCGAGGTACCGGGACATCGCGGGCCGGACAGGCGCTTCCCGCTGAAGCAGGGGCGCGGCGGATTGCCCGCGGAATCCACGGATCTCCTCGTCGACCTTGACCCTGGTCCGCCGCCACCGCCGGCCGGAGAAGCCGGGTGCGACTGCAAGGAACCGGCGCTGCCGAGAACCCCCGGTCATGAAGAGCTGGTCGGCTCGGGAGTGTTCGCGGCGGATCCGGTCGCGGGCGGCTGCGTCGATCTGGCTGTTCCCAACCGCACCATCGAGGAATTCAGCTTCCATTCCCTGGTCCGCACCACCGACCCGCTCCTGTTCACGACGAAGCGGCCACGCCCGCGCCCGTTGCCGCCGTTATCCCCGACCGCGCTGACGCTGGCGGCCGAACTGGCCTACGGCGTGAATGCGCTCGATACGCAGCTGGGGCAGGCCGCGGCCGGCGCAATCGGGACGCCCGGCAGGGCCTTCCTGCGCGATAGCGAAGCCGCCCTCGATGCATTGCGGCTGGAAAGCCACGCCTATCGCTCCACCGGTCTTGCGGCGGCCCGCGCCTGGCGTGAGACCGCACCCAGGGACAGGGTGCTGAACGCCCTGACGGAGCGGGCCTCGTCGCTTTCGGAGGAGACGCTGCGCCATGCGCTGGCCGACCCGGACGGCTTCACCCCCGTGGCCCTCATGACCGCCGAACGCCAGCGCGCCTTCGAGCAGCTCGGGCAGGCGGTGGAGACTGTTCCCCCAAGCGGCAGGATGCCCATCGCCGCCGGCAACATGCCGCAGTGGGATGCCCAGCCGAAGACATACCAGGCCGCCACCATCGCGCATGGACACCTGCTCGAATGGCGGCAGGTATGGCGCGCGGACGGCTACTCGCTCGGCGACCTGCTCTACTCGCTGCCGCTCGCGCCGGGCCAGAAGCGCCAGATCGTGGTCGTCGACTGGGACCGGCGCGAGACAGGCATGCGCACGGAAGCGCGCAGCGTCACCGAATCCTTCAGCGCCGACCTGAGCCGGGACCGGGACGTTTCCGAAATCGTGAATTCCACCGTCACCGAAAGCATCCGCGCGGGTTCCAGCACGCGCACCTGGGGCGGCGGCGGCGGCCTGGGCCTCGGCGTCCCGTTTGCAGGCGGCTTCTTCGGCCTGGGGGTGGCCGGCGGAGGCGGCGGTTCCGATTCCGAAGCCTGGCAGAATGCCGCCCGCTCGTTGAGCGCATCGGCCGGACAAAACATCTCCGACCGCACGCAGCAGGCCGCCACCGCGGTCCGCAGCCAGCGCGCCACCGTGGTCACCGGCCGCCAGCAGCACGAATCGGTATCGGTCACCGCCGAAGTGGTCGCCAACTACAATCACTGCCATTCGATGACGGTCGAGTACTTCGAAGTCCTGAAGCACTACCGCGTGGATCTCGAACTGGCTTCCGCCCAGCAGTGCCTGTTCATCCCGCTGCAAATGACGCGCTTCGACGAAATGAAGTCGCTGCGCTGGCGCGATATTCTCTCGCGCTATCTCAGCGACCCCACCCTGGCGGGCGGGTTCGAGGCCATCGAGCGCATTCTTGCCGGATACGTGGACAGCGATTTTCCGCCTGCCCGCTATGCCGACGAGGCGGTCACCGAGCTGTGGGGCGAGCTCCGCGTCGAACTCGACATCCGCCGGCCGCGCGAGCCGCGCGAGAACGAAGACATCAACGACTACCTGAACAGCAACTGGAACGCGTGGAACACGCTGTTCGGGGCCGGCGCCGCCGCGCGCGCCTATGACCAGAGCGTGCGCGAGCGCGCCCTGGCGGACAGGATTTTCGCGGATGAGCTGGCGCCGCGCATCGCCAGGGCTTTCGCGGACACCCTGCGCTTCGAGCTGTGGGTCGATGTCAACGGCACGCCGGTATACGTTCCGGCCGCGGCCGACTTCAGCATGGTTTCGGACTATCGCGCGGGCCGGGAGCATCTCGTCGCTTTCCGCTGCCTCCTTCCCTCAGGCCAGCAGGTCGCGCGCGCCCGCATCAGGGGCGTGCGGTTTTCGACGACGCTGGGCGAGATCACGCCCGGTTCCCGCAGCATTCTCCGCTATGCGCACGTGAGCTATCGCAACCGCTACCGGAGTTTCGCACTGGTGTCTCCGCGGAGGGTGCGGGACGAGATCAAGGCGGGAGACGCGGTATTCCTCGCCACCTACGCCTTGTCCAGGGAGGAGGAACTGAACCCGCGCCTGGAAGACCTGCGCCTGCGCGACCGCCTGCTCAAGCATCTCAACGAGCATGTCGAGCACTATCACCACGTGATCTGGTGGCTCATGGACCCGGGCAGGCGCTTCATGCTGCTCGACGG
>CAYXQR010000158.1:0-17753 GCA_964466955.1 uncultured Nitrosospira sp. | reverse complement strand
ACCGTCTGGCGATGGGCGCTCGTGAATGGGTTGATCGCACCTGCTCCAAACGCCCGATAGCGATCGATGAAACTTCCGGCAAAATATCCGATCAGCGCACCGAAAATGCCGAAGAAGTAGTAGCCTGTTAAAGCAAGGATTATCCTGAACAAGGGTACTCCCATGAAATGGAGGTCTGGACGCTCGAATTCGGAACAGTCTTTGTGCTCCGGTTCACCTAGATAATATCAGTCCATCCACCCATCCTGCTCCACTTTATAAATATGATACGGAGGAAGCAATGATCGAGCTGCATTCATACCCCACCCCCAACGGGCAGAAGATAATGATCATGCTTGAGGAAACCGGACTCGAATGGAAGCATATCGACGTCAATATCGAAACCGGTGAGCAATTTCAGCCTGAACATCTGCAACTCAACCCCAATAATAAAATTCCCGCAATCGTGGATACGGAAGGGCCAGCAGGCGAGCGTTATTTGATGATGGAATCAGGCGCGATCCTGGTTTATCTGGCGGAAAAAACCGGGCGATTCCTGCCAAAGGAGCCACGCAAACGCTACGATGTCCTGCAATGGCTGTTCTTCCAGGTTGCGCACATCGGCCCGATGTTCGGCCAGGCCAATCACTTCAATCGACAGGCAGACGGGAATCAGTATGCGCGGGATAGATACAACAATGAGTCGCTGCGATTGTACCGGGTGCTGGAGAACCGCCTGCATGAGAGCGCATGGCTTGGCTGCGATGAATATACCATTGCCGATATCGCAACCTACCCTTGGTGCAAACGCCACGCGGAACGAGGCATTGATAAGGCTGCCTTTCCTCGCTTCATGCGCTGGTTCGAGGCGGTGGAAGCACGACCCGCGGTAGAGTGCAACAATCGACTGGCATCCGAAATCCGGGTTCGCATGGAAAAGGCGGCTGCGAATCAGCCACATATCAATATCTACGACACCCGGGACAACGCAGAGCGACTCGCCAAAGCGACACCGCACTGATGCGCCGCCGCAAGTTGATCGGAGGCCCGTTCCGGCAGGTTTATCCCGAGCGCTTTATGGGCTAAACTCCAGGGCTACTCATTATCCAGACTCCTCTTATGGCTCAATACGTATTAACCATGAATCGCGTAGGCAAGATCGTCCCGCCCAAGCGCACAATTCTCAAGGATATTTCCATCAGCTTCTTTCCCGGAGCGAAGATAGGCCTGCTTGGACTCAATGGTTCGGGCAAATCCACGGTACTGAAGATCATGGCTGGCGTGGATAAGGACATAGAGGGCGAAGTCACGGCGATGCCCAACCTCAATATCGGCTATCTTCCGCAGGAACCGCAGCTCGATCCCGGACATACCGTGCGTGAGGCCGTTCAGGAAGGCCTGGGCGAAGTATTCAGCGCACAGCATAAACTGGAAGAAATATATGCGGCTTATGCCGAGCCCGATGCCGACTTCGATGCATTGGCGGCCGAGCAAAGCAGGCTGGAAGCCATCATCGCGACCAGCGGCGGGAATGTAGAACAGCAGATGGAAATTGCCGCCGATGCCCTGCGGTTGCCGGAATGGGACGCGACGGTGGGAAACCTGTCAGGCGGGGAAAAACGGCGGGTCGCGCTTTGCAAACTTCTTCTGTCCCGGCCCGATATGCTGCTGCTGGACGAACCCACCAACCATCTGGATGCGGAATCGGTGGAATGGCTGGAACAGTTCCTGACCCGCTTCCCCGGCACGGTGGTGGCCGTTACTCATGACCGTTATTTTCTCGACAACGCCGCCGAATGGATACTGGAGCTCGACCGTGGCCATGGCATTCCCTGGAAAGGCAATTACAGCTCCTGGCTGGAGCAGAAGGAAACCCGCCTGAAGCAGGAGGAATCCGCCGAATCGGCACGTCAGAAAGCGCTCAGGAAAGAGCTTGAATGGGTCCGGCAGAATCCCAAGGGACGGCAGGCAAAATCCAAGGCGCGCATCGCGCGCTTCGACGAGCTCAATTCGCAGGAATATCAGCGGCGCAATGAGACTCAGGAGATTTTCATACCGGTGGCGGACAGGCTCGGGAATGAAGTCATCGAATTCAGGGACGTGTCCAAAGCCTATGGTGAACGCTTGCTGATCGACAGCCTGAGCTTCAAGGTGCCGCCCGGAGCCATCGTGGGCATCATTGGTCCCAACGGGGCGGGCAAATCGACCCTTTTCCGCATGATCACGGGAAAAGAGAAGCCGGATTCAGGGGAGATAGAAATCGGCACCACTGTCAGGATTGCGCACGTGGATCAGTCGCGCGAGGCATTGGAAGGCGACAAGAGCGTCTTTGACACCATATCCAATGGCCACGACATATTGACCGTAGGCAAGTACGAAACGCCCGCGCGCGCCTACCTGGGGCGTTTCAACTTCAAAGGCGCCGATCAGCAGAAAATGGTCGGCAACCTTTCAGGGGGCGAACGCGGGCGGCTTCACCTGGCAAAAATGCTGATTGCCGGCGGGAATGTGCTCCTGCTGGATGAACCGTCCAATGACCTCGACGTGGAAACCCTGCGCGCGCTGGAAGACGCCTTACTGGAATTCGCAGGATGCGTCCTCGTTATCTCGCACGACCGCTGGTTCCTGGATCGGATCGCGACTCATATCCTCTCGTTCGAGGGTAATTCGCAGGTCGTATTCTTCCATGGCAACTATCAGGAGTACGAAGCGGACAAGCGCAAGCGGCTGGGAGAAGAAGGCGCTCGCCCCACCCGGATAAGATACAAACCGATCACCCGCTCATAATGCCATATGAGCAATGGACACACGCGGCCCGACTTAGAAAGCTCAGTAACCCCCTTCCTGCTTCGTTCCGGTCCCGCCATAGTCCTTGCTGGAGTCTTCATACCGCTCCGTGCCATCGGTGCTGTATCGGGAATTGCCCTGCCCCGATCGGGTCGAAGCATCGCCTTTATTCCGCAACCTTTGCTTCAGGCTCTTATCGTCGCCCTTTTCCACGGTATCCCTTACGGCGGGTGAATCCGCTGGCGCGATCTCGCTGGGCATATCGCGCTCGCCCGCGCTTGCCGTGCCCAACGTGCCCATCCCGAAAATCAGCGCGCTGGCGATTGCAGCCCCCTTAGGCTTCCACATTGATGAACCTTTCATGGCAGTCTCCTGTCGGTTGAGAGGGTTCCAAGATTGAACGGATAAAACGGGCTTTTCGGTACGCTGGCGCACGCAGCATTCGCATTTGAATCGCCGGGGACACTGCGGCATGCGCCCACCGATGCCATTAACCTGATTTTTCAAATGGTTTTCGATATCGACTACTTTCTATACAATTGACGTTTGCGGCATACAGCAGACTTTCACTTCTTCGATGCGCTCCATGATGCCTGTCCATTTCCGCCTCCTGCTTGCTTCAGTCTTTGTTCTGTCCACCCTCACCATGGACACGCTTTTTCCGGATGCGGTTGCCGCAGCCGAGGACCGTGCCCTGAGCACGGCGCAACTCTGCCCCGGCTGTCCGGAAATGGTGACGATCCCAGGACGGAAATTTGCAGTGGGGAAGTACGCTGTCACATTCGATGATTGGGAAGCTTGCGTGGCAGCAGGCGGGTGCGGTGGATATATGCCTTCCGATAACGGCTGGGGCCGCGGGAAAAGGCCGGTGGTGAACGTAAGCTGGGATGACGCTCAGGCTTACATCCAGTGGATATCGGACAAAACGGGAAAGAAATATCGCCTTCCGACCGAAGAGGAATGGGAAATCGCCGCGCGCGCGGGCTCAACGACCGAATATTACTGGGGTAATGACGTGGGACGCAATAATGCGAACTGTGACGGTTGCGGGAGCCAGTGGGACAACAGGAGAACGGCGCCGGTTGGCAGCTTCGGGCCCAATGCCTACGGGCTGTTCGATATGATGGGCAACGTCTGGCAATGGACCAGCACCTGCCGGAAGGACAATTGCGCCAAGCGGGTACTATGCGGAGGCTCCTGGAATCATCGTCCGCAGGACATGCGCGCAGGGATGTGCAACTGGTTCGACACCAACAAGCGTATGCGTTACCTGGGCTTTCGTCCTGTCATGACGTTGCCCTGAACAGGCAGAGAACGGAATGTAAAACCGGAGTAGTTTTTCCGGCCTTCCAGTTTGGCATCCCAGGTAAAAGATCATGGAAGAGATTTCGGATCGCGGTTTTTTTGGTACGGCTGCCGCCTTTATTTCACCCGCTGAATTCTTGCACCCAACCCGGATAGTTTCTCCTCGATCTGCTCATAGCCGCGGTCCAGGTGATAAATGCGGTCGATCACCGTTTCCCCTTTGGCGATCAATCCAGCCAGCACCAGGCTGGCGGATGCGCGCAGATCGGTTGCCATGACATTTGCGCCCTCCAGTCCCGCTACTCCGCATACAATCGCGGTGCTGCCTTCCACTTTGATATCGGCATTCATGCGTTGCAACTCCTGCACGTGCATGAAGCGATTCTCGAATATGGTCTCGGTAATGATCGCTGTCCCGGTAGCAACACTGTTCAGCACCATGAACTGTGCCTGCATATCGGTCGGAAAAGCCGGATAGGGCGCCGTGCGGAAATTGACCGATTTCAGGGGATTGTTCATTTTCAGATGTATCCAATTCTCCCCCGATTCGATTGCCGCTCCCGCTTCCAGCAGCTTGTCGAGCACCGCGTCGAGCGTACCGGATCGGGTTTCCCTCAGATGCACCTCGCCACCGCTCGCGGCCGCCGCCACCAGAAACGTGCCGGTTTCGATACGGTCTGGCATGACGCGATAGGAGGCACCATGCAGCGTTTCCACGCCTTCGATCGTGATCAGATCGGTACCCGCTCCGTGAATTCTGGCTCCCATGGCAATCAGACAATTGGCCAGATCCGCCACCTCCGGCTCGCAGGCGGCATTCTCCAGCACGGTCGTCCCCTCGGCCAGGGTTGCGGCCATCATCAGGTTTTCTGTACCGGTCACGGTCACGATGTCCATGATGATATGCGTACCGGTAAGCTGCTTTGCCTTCGCATGGATGTATCCATGTTCGATCTCGATTTCGGCACCCATGGCCTGCAATCCCTTGATGTGCTGATCGACGGGGCGCAAACCGATGGCGCATCCGCCCGGCAATGAGACTTTTGCGCCGCCGGCCCGCGCCAGCATGGGTCCCAGCACCAGAATGGCGGCACGCATGGTTTTAACCATCTCGTAGGGGGCAACCAGATGAGAAAGATGCGTGGCGGTCAGTTCCACGCTTTCTCCCTTCACTTGCGTGCTGACGCCCATCTGCTGGAGAAGGTTCAGCATCGTGGAAATGTCATTCAAATGGGGAACATTTTCGAGCGCGAGAGTATCAGCGGTGAGGAGAGAAGCGCATAAAATCGGCAAGGCAGCGTTTTTTGCTCCGGAAATACGAACCTCACCGGCAAGAGACGCCCCTCCCTGAATAATCAGTTTCTGCATAGTTGAAATGTACCGGGGTTCCCGTCATCATATCGCAAAGGGCACTTTCAAGGTTCCAAATCTATGAGCCTCCGGCCGAGGCAATGTTGACAATCAGGGGAGATCGAATGAATAAGAAAACTATCCATACCAGTGACGCGCCGCAGGCAATCGGCACCTATTCCCAGGCGATACGAGTCAGTGGAGGAGATACCGTTTACGTGTCCGGACAAATCGGCCTGGATCCGCTTTCGATGCAAATGGTGGAAGGTATCGAAGAGCAAATCCATCGGGTCTTTCTGAACCTGAAGGCTGTAGCTGCGGCAAGCGGTGGCGCTCTTGGGGATATCGTCAAGCTGAATGTCTATCTCACCGATCTTGGCAATTTTCAGAAAGTAAACGAAACCATGGTCGATTATTTTGAAACACCCTACCCGGCACGCGCGGCGATCGGTGTTGCGGCGCTGCCGCGCGGGGCGCTCGTGGAAGTGGATGCCGTGCTGGTATTGCCTGGAGACTGAAAGGGCGTCCAAGCCTGTTCCGTATTTCGTGCCATCCGCCACCGCCACTTCTCCTGTCAGCAGATCAATCCAGGAAAGACTTGCCGGACTCGGCATTTCCAGCGAGTTCGATCTGATCCTGCATCTGCCCTTGCGTTACGAAGATGAAACACATCTCTATCCCATCGGCGACGTTTCCGCACAAAAAACGGTCCAGGTGGAAGGTATCGTCACACGCAGTGAAATCAAGTACCGCCCGCGGCGCCAGCTGGTATGCGCGGTGGAAGATGGCACGGGCGTGCTCTTCATGCGCCTGCTGAATTTCTATGGCAGCCAGGTGAAGGCTTATTCAGCGGGAACACGAGTTCGTCTGCTGGGCGAAGCGCGACCGGGATTTTTCGGGATGGAGATGGTGCATCCGAAATGCCGCATCGTGCGGGAAAACGAACCTCTGGCGGACGCACTGACGCCTGTTTATCCCGCTGCTGCGAGACTGTCTTCAGAAACGATACGCAAACTGATCCGGCAGGTGTTGCTGCAAGCACCACAAAACGAGCACCCGACGGGACCCCTCGCGGAAACCCTGCCGGAACCGATACTGACGCGTCATGGTCTCGCCGGTTTCAGGGACAGCGTCTTATTCCTGCATCGACCGCCGCCGGATGCGCCGGCCGTGTCGCTGCAGGATCGGGCGCATCCGGCATGGCGCCGTATCAAGTTCGACGAATTGCTGGCCCAGCAGCTGTCGCTGCGTCTGCATTATCGCCAGCGCCGCAGCGGTAGCGCACCGCTTCTGGCCGCGCGAAACCGGTTGACCCGACTGCTGCTGGAATCGCTGCCCTTCCGGCTCACCCAGGCACAGGAACGCGCCTTTGCCGAAATCAGCCGTGATCTCGGCACCACCCATCCCATGCAGCGGCTGCTGCAGGGCGATGTCGGGAGCGGTAAGACTATCATTGCGGCACTGTCTGTACTGCAGGCCATCGAAAACGGGTGGCAGGCGGTACTGATGGCACCAACCGAGATTCTGGCCGAGCAGCACTACCAGAAGCTTTCCATGTGGCTCGCCCCGCTGCTGGCTCAATCAGGAGCCACACTCGCCTGGCTATCGGGCAACCAGAAAAAGAAAGAGCGGGAAACCATGCTTGCTTCTATCGCACAGGGTCACGCTCTGCTTGCCATTGGCACGCATGCCCTGTTTCAGGACGAGGTGGAATTCAAACGGCTGGGGTTGGTAATTGTCGACGAGCAGCACCGCTTTGGCGTTCAGCAGCGGCTGGCGTTGCGAAAAAAAGGTGACGAAAACGGGCTGATTCCTCACCAGTTGATGATGAGCGCCACACCTATTCCACGTACGCTGTCGATGAGCTATTACGCGGACCTGGATGTATCGGTCTTGGATGAGCTACCCCCAGGAAGAATTCCGGTTGTCACTCGGCTGATGGTCGATACCCGCCGGGACGAGGTTGTCAGCCGCATCCGGGAAGCCTGTCTTGCCGGAAAACAGGCGTACTGGGTATGTCCGCTGATCGAGGAATCCGAAACCCTGCAGCTCAAAGCTGCCCTGGAAACATACGATACGCTCAGCCTGACCTTCCCGGAACTGAAAACAGGCCTTGTGCATGGACGTCTTTCTTCGCGGGAAAAATCAGCAGTCATGGATTCGTTTGCGCGAGGCGACGTGCAGTTGCTGGTAGCGACGACCGTTATCGAAGTAGGCGTGGATGTGACGAATGCATCGCTGATGGTGATCGAGCATGCCGAACGCATGGGACTGGCGCAACTGCATCAGTTGCGCGGCCGCGTAGGACGCGGCGCGGCCGGCGGCGTATGTGTTCTGCTGTATCAGAACCCACTCTCGGCCACGGCCAGAGAACGCCTCAGAATCATTTTCGAACATTCAGACGGTTTTGAAATCGCGCGTCAGGATTTGAAGTTGCGCGGCCCGGGTGAATTCATGGGTGCGCGTCAGAGCGGCGTGCCGCTGCTGCGCTTTGCAGATCCCGAGCGGGATACGGACCTGCTCGACACGGCCCGTATCGTAGCTGAGGAACTGTTGCAGGCGTATCCCGAGGCGGCGCAACGTCATCTCCAGCGCTGGCTTGGAAGAAAAAAAGAATATCTGAAAGTGTAGTAGCCGGGCAGCGGATCAATTGCAGGTTAAATAATGAACTCAGGCTGATGGATCAAAACACGCAATTGAGGCTGGAAATCCGAAATCTGACGCTGCAGTATCCGGGCAAGATGCTGTGCCGCAACCTGAATCTCACCATCCGTCCGGGGGAATGCTGGGCCATACTGGGACAGAATGGTGCCGGAAAAACGACATTGATACATGCATTGGGCGGATTGAACCAAGTGAAACCTGGCGGGAACTCAGCTGTCGCGCTGGGAGGAAAATCCACTCGTGACTGGCCCAGGCGTGAGCTCGCCCGTAATATCGGTATTCTGCTGCAGGAAGAACCGGGCGAGTTCTGGGGCGACGTGCACGAGTATGTACTGCTAGGGCGCCACCCCTATGCGGGTCACTCCTTTGGCTGGCAAGCCATTGATCATGCAATTGCGGATCGTGCGATTGCGCGCCTGGACCTTGCCAGCCTGGCGAACCGCTCTTTCATCACGCTGTCCGGAGGCGAGCGCCAGCGCGCGCGCCTCGCCCTGCTTCTTGCCCAGTCGCCGCAATTCTACCTGCTGGACGAACCACTGCAGCACCTTGATCTCCGCCATCAGCATACGGCCATGACGCTGTTTGCAGAACTGGCGCGCAGGGGCAACGCGCTCGTGATGGTGCTGCATGATATTGGCTGGGTGAGCCAATTCTGCGATCATGTGCTGATGCTTTTCGACGATGGTCATCTCCTTGCGGGAAACACACAGGAATTACTCGTTCGTCACAACCTGGAAGCACTTTATCAGTGCGATATAATGGAACTGACTGCGGGCCCGCTACGGCATTTCGTGCCGGCAACGATGCCGAGTGTATAATCCGAAATGCGGTGCCAGACAACCCGTTCTCCGCATATTTTTCCAATCTGACCGTAGCTTGCCCCGATATTTTGTATCGAGATTGCCTATGTCCCGCTATTCACAGGCTGGCTTCCGGACTCGCAGCCGGATGCTTTTGTAATGATTCGAAAACTGCTTCATCGCGTCTTTAACCGCAACAAGCCTGCCCCTGCCTCCTTTGCCCGCGCTTCCGGCCCCGGTCTGCGTATCATCCCGCGAGAACAACATGGCATTGCGCGCGATCATATCAATTCCTGCGCGCTGAAAGTCACATCGCTCCTGCAGGATGCGGGATATTCCGCATTCATTGTGGGCGGCGCAGCACGAGACCTCGTTCTGGGACTGAAGCCGAAAGATTTCGATGTTGCCACCAATGCCACTCCCGAGCAGGTGCGTGCGATTTTTCGCCGTTCACGCATTATCGGCCGGCGCTTTCAGCTGGTGCATGTCATGTGCGGTGCAGAGACGGTGGAAGTTTCCACTTTCCGCGGCGAGGGGCCCGACAGCAGCAACAGCAGCGTGACTGCCCATGCCGATGAACATGGGCGCCTCCTGCGCGACAATGTTTTCGGCAGTCAGGAAGAAGACGCCCGCCGGCGAGACTTTACGGTCAATGCATTGTTTTTCGATCCTGTTCACGAAGAAGTCTGGGATTATCTGAACGGCTACGAAGACCTCCGGGCCAGGCGTTTGCGTATCATCGGTGATCCTGTGCGCAGATATCGCGAGGACCCGATACGTATGCTGCGGGTAGTCCGGCTGGCAGCCAAACTCGGCATGCATATCGATCCGGATTCTGCCGCCCCGATTGGCGATCTTGCTCCGCTGTTGCGTAATGTGCCTGCATCGCGGCTATTTGACGAAATGCTGAAGCTGCTGCTGTCCGGTCACGGACTTGCCTGCGTCGTCGAGTTGCGTCAGCGAGGTTTGCATCACGGACTGTTGCCGATGCTGGATGTAATACTGGAGCAGCCGCTGGGTGAGCGCTTCATTACACTTGCGCTCGAGAATACGGACCAGCGCGTGCGGGAGGAAAAACCCGTATCTCCCGGCTTCCTGTTTGCAGCGTTGTTATGGCACGAGGTGCTCGCGGCATGGAATGCTCATCAGGTCGCGGGCGAAAAACTCATTCCTGCCCTGCATCATGCCATGAATGATGTCCTCGAGATCCAGAACAAGAATCTCGCAATTCCGCGCCGCTACGATGTCATCATGAAAGAAATCTGGGCGATGCAGCCGCGCTTTACTGGGCGATCGGGGCGCAGACCGTTTCGCCTCCTGGAACACCCCCGCTTTCGGGCTGCATATGACTTCATGCTGCTGAGATGCAAAAGCGGCGAAGTGGATGGGGAACTGGGCAGATGGTGGGATGCTTTTCAGCATGCCCCGTCCCGCGACCGTGAAGCCATGCTGTTCAAGGATGAAACCCGGAAGAAGCGTCGCCGCAACCGCAGCCGCAGAGCAGGCCCCGCAACAAGTCACCTGGATGAAGATGCCGGCGATGCAGGCCTTGGCTATTCGGGGGGCTTCGACAATGCAGTTTCGGGCAGTTCGGATAATTCCCCCACATGACTTCACTTCTTCCCCGGATCGTTGATCGAGTATACATCGGCCTTGGCAGCAACCTCGATCATCCGGCGTCACACGTACGTCGAGGATTCGAGGAGCTGGCCCGCTTGCCTTCGACCCGGCTCCTGGAACATTCCTCGCTTTACCGCAGTGAGCCGGTCGGCAAGCTCGACCAGCCCGATTTCATCAACGCCGTAGCCCATATCCAAACCGCGCTGTCTCCACACGAACTCCTCGATTTACTGCTTGAAATAGAGCGCGAACATGGACGGGTACGCGAATATACAAATGCACCGCGAACACTCGATCTGGACCTGCTGCTATACGATCGGCTGCAATGGGATGATTTCAATCTCGTTCTGCCGCATCCACGCATGCATCTTCGGGCCTTCGTGTTGCATCCGCTATTGGAAATCGCCCCAGCCTGCCACATCCCGGGACAAGGCTCCGCTGCTGACCTGATGGTTGCATGTTCAGATCAAAGGATCGAACGCGACTCGAACGGATGAAACTCGAAAAGTATCACTACATCGCGGTGGAAGGGCCGATAGGAGCAGGAAAAACCAGTCTGGCGCGACGTCTGGCGGAACATCTGGGCAGTCATCTGCTCCTGGAAAAACCGGATGAGAATCCATTCCTGGAAAAATTCTACGATGACATGGCGCGCCAGGCTCTGCCAACGCAACTGTTCTTCCTTTTCCAGCGTGTCAACCAGCTACAGGGTCTGGCTCAAATCGACCTGTTTACGCAGACCACGGTCAGCGATTTCCTGCTCGACAAAGATCCTCTGTTCGCCCGGCTCACGCTGGATGACGCTGAATACCAGCTTTACAGACAAATCTATGAGCATCTCCAGCCCAAGGCTACCCAGCCCGACCTGGTAATTTATCTGCAAGCCGCTCCGGCAACCCTCGTTGAGCGGGTAAAGCAGCGCGCCATCCATTTTGAACAGAACATTTCCGAAACCTATCTGTGGCGGCTGGCTGACAGTTACGCCCGTTTCTTCCATCATTACATGGATGCGCCTCTCATGATCATCAACAGCGAGAACATCAACTTTGTTGATAAACAGGAGGACTTTGAATTATTGTTGAGGCAGGTCGAACAGATGCGCGGCGCACGGGAATATTTCAACCGGGGAATTTAGACTCGACGGCGAGAGTCAATGCTGCATGCAAGCAATCTCTCCCCCCTGGAAAAAACAGATCTTGTAAGCCAAGGAACTTCGTCCCGCCTTCCCCGCCGTGAGACCCGGTTGCGCAGGCGTGCCGGTAGTCCAGTCGCCCTGCTTGTATAGCGTTCTTATTACGTTTGCCCTCCACAGGAGTCCTGACATGCGTGTCACCCAAGATATGCTTCAAAAAAAGAGCAATGAAGGCGAAAGAATCGCCGTCCTCACTTGTTACGATGCAAGTTTCGCTGCCCTTCTGGAAAATGCTGGCGTGGATATTCTGCTTGTGGGCGATTCACTTGGAAATGTCCTGCAGGGAGAAGAAAGCACTTTGCCGGTTACGCTGGATGACATGATTTATCACACCCGTTGCGTGGCGCGTGGTTCAAAAACAGCTTTCATCATGACGGATATGCCGTTCGGTACATCGCAGGTCAGCCCGGAGGATACGTTCGGGAATGCTGCTGAGCTGATGGCCGCCGGGGCCAACATGGTCAAGATCGAAGGCGGTGCGGTGATGGCCGAAACAGTGGAATTTCTGACCCGGCGGGGGATTCCGGTCTGCGCCCATATCGGCCTGACACCTCAGTCTGTCAACCAGTTAGGCGGATATAAGGTGCAAGGCAAAAGCGCCTATGAAGCGGAACAGTTGATGGAAGACGCAGTTGCTCTGGAGCAGGCTGGAGCGGGAATGCTTCTGATGGAAGTGGTTCCTGCCACGCTCGCAAGCCAGGTTACCAAAACGCTCTCCATACCCACCTTGGGTATTGGCGCGGGGCCCGATTGCTCCGCTCAGGTACTGGTGCTGTACGACATGCTCGGTATTTATTCTGGCAAGAAGGCGAGATTCATGAAGAACTTTCTTGCGGATACGGGAAGCATCGAGGAAGCTGTGAAGAATTACGTCAGCGCAGTCAGAACCGGGGAATTCCCGGGACCGGAGCATGCATTCTGACCTGCATGGAAATCATTACCGACATTCCGTCCATTCGGTTACGACTCCAGGGTGAGCATTCTATTGCCTTTGTCCCGACTATGGGCGGCTTGCACGAGGGACATTTGTCGCTGATTCGGGTTGCAAGAGAAAAATCGGACTGCGTGGTAGTCAGTATTTTCGTCAATCGCCTGCAATTTGCGCCATCCGAGGATTTTGACCGCTATCCCCGCGCCCTGGCCGATGACTGTAAGTTGCTTGAAGATCAGGGTGTTGGCGTAATATTCGCGCCTGACGAAAAAACGCTTTACCCGGTGCCCCAGACATTCCTGCTGGATCCACCCCCGCTAGCCGATGCCCTCGAAGGCGAATTTCGACCAGGTTTTTTTCGAGGGGTGGCCACTGTGGTGCTGAAGCTTTTCAATATCGTGCAACCACGGATAGCAGTATTTGGAAAAAAGGATTATCAGCAACTGCATATCATGCAGGAACTGGTACGGCAGTTGAATCTGCCTGTCGAAATCGTTGCCGGTGAAACGATACGGGCGGATGACGGCCTGGCGCTGAGTTCCCGAAATCGTTACCTGACAAAAGCGGAGCGCGCGGAAGCGACCCGGCTGTACCATGTACTATCCCAAATGAAGCGCGAGATAGAGCATGGGAACAGGCGCTTTTCCGATCTGCAGGAAAACGCGAAAGAAATGCTCCAGATTCATGGCTGGACGACAGATTATATATCGACCCGCCAACGCCTTTCCCTGCTGCCGGCACAAACGTTTGACTCGGCGCTGGTTGTGCTGGGTGCCGCCCGACTGGGAAATACCCGCCTCATTGACAATCTGGAAGTGTCCCTCACTTCATAAAATAGCGTCGAGCTTCTTTTATCCCATGGATTACCGCAACGGCCCATGCGAAGCCAGGGAATGATGTTTTTCACAACAACCCTCAAGCTGATCAGCAATATAATATCAAGCGTTTGAATTTAAACGATAATTTAAACGTCTCTATTTGGAGACATATTATCTTTATTTGTTTTCATAGAGTTATCTCTTATCCCTTCTTTTATGTTGCTGTCCAGCAACAATTCGTCATTTCCCCCTTTTAATATAAGACGTTGTTTTTAAATAGATTATATTCCTGGCACGATAAGTGCTTAGACTATGAATGATGCTGCATTATCTGATCATTATCGATTCAGGCAGGTGACGTTTCCGAAACGCAATGCCTGAACCGTACCGATGCATAAAGATATTGAATCCGCCCCGAAAGCTGTCATACGTCGGAGCCACACTTTGACGGCACGGCCTGAACCGAAACATAAGGAGGTCTTTTCACGATGCTTTCAATGCACAGCCCGAAGGAAAACCGGATCCTTGCCGCGCTCCCTACGGAAGATTATGCGCGGCTGCTTCCTTATCTTGAATTTACTCCGATGTCCTCAGGACAGGTAGTTCATGAGCCGGGATCATCGATTACCCATGCCTATTTCCCGACAAGCAGCATCGTTGCCCCTCTTTACAGCGTGGAGAACGGAGCATCGGTCAGGCTGTCAATCATTGGCAACGAAGGGCTGACAGGGATTTCGTCTCTTCTGGGCGGGGCCAGCACTCCCGCCGGAGTCGTTGTGCAAAGCGCGGGACACGGATACCGCATCAAAATGAATGCCTTGAAAAAGGAATTCGACTCCAGGAAAAAGCTGCAGCATCTGGTATTGCGCTTTACGCAGGCACTGATGACCCAGACAGCTCAGAACGCGGTGTGCAACCGGCATCATAATATCGAACAGCAACTGGCCCGTTTCCTGCTGATGAACCTCGATCGTTCCCGTGGAGATAAATTACAACAGACGCATGAACAGATCGCCGTCATGCTCGGCGTACGTCGGGAAAGTGTGACCCAGGCTGCGCTTAAGCTTCAAACCATAGGCGCCATTCAGTACAGCCGCGGCCACATCACCGTAACAGATCGGGAAGAGCTGGAAGATTCGGTGTGCGAGTGCTACGACGTCGTAAATGACGAATACGACCGCCTGCTCTGGAATGACTCCTCCACCCATCCCATTCAGCACGCTGCCGCAGATGAAATAGATGAGTTGTGGTCAGTAAACTGAGGAGAGCCCCGGATTACTCAGGGAGAACCAAACTTCCCTCCCCAACGTTGGCTCAAACTGGGTAATCCGGCCTATTGCATCCGAAAATAATCCAGAGCTGTCTGTTCAGTCCGCCATCAGCTTCCTGAGCACGTAAGGCAATATCCCGCCGTGCCGGTAATAATCCACCTCGATTGCCGTATCTATTCGGCATCGCAAGGTAATTTCCCGCTGGCTCCCCGTTTCGTCGCGGATGACGAGCGTTACATCCTGCTGGGGGCGAATATCGTCCAGTCCCGAGAGATCGAGTCTTTCCTTTCCCGTGAGCCCCAATGATTCAACACTATCCTCGCCCAGGAACTGGAGAGGCAGCACACCCATCCCTACCAGGTTGCTGCGATGTATCCGTTCGAAGCTTCGTGCTATGACGGCTCTGACACCGAGCAGTTGTGTTCCCTTCGCAGCCCAATCCCGGCTCGACCCGGCGCCATATTCCTCCCCACCGAATATCAATGTGGGCACCTCTTCAGCGATATATCTCATCGCCGCATCGTATATGCTCATCTGCTGACCATCGGGCTGATGTCGGGTGATCCCGCCTTCGCTGCCGGGAATCATGAGGTTCTTGATGCGCACATTGGCAAAGGTGCCGCGCATCATGACATCATGATTGCCGCGGCGAGCGCCATAACTGTTGAAGTCGGGCTTGGATACGCCGTGCGCCAAAAGGTATTGCCCTGCCGGGGAAGTATCCTTGATGCTGCCGGCGGGGCTGATATGATCCGTGGTTACGGAATCCCCGAATATCGCGAGAATGCGTGCGTCCCGAATCGGGGCAGGCAACCCTGGGCGCATCGAAAAATCCTTGAAAAAAGGTGGCTCCGCGATATAAGTCGATTTTGGCCAGTCGTACACCCGCCCGGTAGCGGACGACACGTCGTTCCAGAGCGGATGATCCTTGGTCAGGTTACTGTAGAGCCGCCGGAACGTGTCCGCGTCAGCCGCATATTTCATCAGTTCCTGGATCTCATCGTCGCTCGGCCAGATATCTGCCAGCAGCACAGGCTGACCATCCTTACCGTAGCCAAGCGGTTCGGTCGTCAAGTCCCGCAGCATGGATCCGGCTATGGCATATGCCACTACCAGTGGGGGGGAGCCCAGAAAATTCGCCCGGATACTGGGATGAATGCGCGCCTCGAAATTGCGATTGCCCGAAAGCACGGCAGCACAAACCAGATCATTCGCCACCACTGCATCCTCGATCGGTTCGGCAAGCGGCCCCGAATTACCAATACAGGTCGTGCAGCCATAACCAGCAAGATTGAAGCCAAGTTTTTCAAGGTAGGCCAACAGACCGGTGACCTTGAGGTACTCCGTCACAACACGGGAGCCGGGCGCAAGCGAAGTCTTGATATGCCGCTTTACCCTCAGGCCCCTTTCGACCGCTTTTTTTGCCAGCAGCCCTGCAGCAAGCAGAACGCTCGGATTGGAAGTATTCGTGCACGAGGTGATGGCTGCAATAAGAATATCGCCATGACCGAGATCGACCGAGCCATTCGGCAAGTGCACCGACGCAGCATCCGGCCCCAGAATAGGGCGGTTGTTGACCATCTCGGCGATATTGCGTTCAGTGCCTGGCCTGACCGCCACCTTGCCTGGATCCGCGCTTCCCGCAACAGCTTCCACCTCCTCGCGCCTGCCACCCTCTCCCGTGACGGTAACGCGCTGATCCAGGGCAGGCTCATCTCTGCCGTAACCGCTCTGGGCGACAGGCTTCGTGAACAGTTCGATAAACTTTGACTTGATGTTGTCGAGTTCGATACGATCCTGAGGACGCCGCGGACCCGCCAGGGAAGGCACGACCGTATCGAGATTCAGTTCCAGCTCGCGCGTATAATCGATATCGCCCTTGCGAGGAATGCCATACAGTTCCTGGGCCTGAAAATAGGCTTGAAACCTGGACACCTCCTCCTCGCTTCGGCCGGTGTCGCGAAAATACGCTACGGTAGCATCGTCCACCGGGAAGAAACCCATGGTGGCGCCATACTCAGGCGCCATATTCGCGAGAGTAGCCCGGTCGGGGACCGTAAGCGAAGCGGTGCCTTCCCCGATGAATTCCACGAATTTGCCAACCACGTTGGATTTCCGCAGAAGTTCAGTGACAGTCAGAACCAGATCGGTGGCCGTAACCCCGCTGCGTAACCGGCCCGTCAGATTTACGGCAACCACATCAGGCGTGAGAAAATAGACCGGCTGTCCCAGCATTCCCGCCTCCGCCTCGATGCCGCCCACGCCCCATCCGACCACGCCCAGCCCATTGATCATGGTCGTGTGCGAGTCCGTGCCGACCAGAGTGTCCGGATAGAGCACCCCGTCTTTCTGATAAACACCGCGAGCGAGATACTCCAGATTGACCTGATGAACAATTCCGATCCCTGGAGGCACCACCTTGAAGGTATCGAATGCCTGCATGCCCCATTTTATGAACTGGTAGCGCTCATGATTGCGGCGAAATTCGATTTCCATGTTGAGATGAAGAGCATCAGCGCTGCCGTAATGATCGACCTGCACGGAATGATCCACCACCAGATCCACCGGCACGAGCGGCTCGACGAGATTCGGGTCTTTGCCCATCCTTTTGGCCGCCCCGCGCATCGCCGCCAGATCAACCAGCAGAGGCACGCCGGTAAAATCCTGCAACACGATCCGTGATACCACGAAAGGAATCTCATCCACGCGCTCCGCGTTCGGCTGCCAATCCGCCAGCCTGCGCACGTGAGCTTCGGTAACCTTCCTGCCATCGCAATTGCGCAGCACCGACTCCAGCACAATACGAATCGAAACTGGCAGCCGGGAAAGGCGGCCCAAGCCGGCTGCTTCGAGGGCTGGCAGCGAGTGATACTTCACCATGTTTCCCTCGGATAAGGAAAGCTCTCGCAGGGCGCTGAAGGGGTTTTCATTCATGAAAAAGATGCTCCTTGAAACGGTTTACCGAATCCTCCAGGATCGGTGGTGAAATTCCGGCCAAAAGCAAACATATGGACCTCACATATCAGGATGAGTCCA
>CAYXQR010000157.1:0-13897 GCA_964466955.1 uncultured Nitrosospira sp. | reverse complement strand
AGGGGCAGAGATACGACTCTTTTGAGCTTCGGTACAGGCGAAGGCCCGGACCGGTGCTTTCCGCTGTCGAAAAGAAGGGAATCCTCTTCCGTCGCCTCGCCTGCAAAAATTCTCAGGTCCAGATTTTCCAGGTCGCCGCGGAGAGTCGCGCCGATAAATTCATCCATAAGGAAGAGCACGTACACATAGCCAACCAGCGATGCGCGTTTCTCTGCCACTGTTTCCGGAAGATTCGGCAGCCCGTAGTACGACAGATACATCCGGCCCCCGGCCTGGACATCTTCCCCGGTTTCCTGGACGAGTTTCACCTCGCCGGAGAGCGCTGCCTCCCCGGTATCGCGCGCCCGGATCATGGCTGTCCGCTGCATGGGTTCGGAGAACATGTCGTATCCAAGGGCTCGTAAATTCCGTGCCGCATAGGGTTCCAGATAAACGATCGGGGCATACTCCTGCCGCAGATTCTCCGGCCAGACCTTATAGTCAGAAAAGCCTTCCTTTCGTATTTTTTCCACATGTGCAGAAAGGTCTGAAAATGGAATATATCTGGCGAAACCAATGCCGTGAATGCCTGGATACCTGTCGTTTATTCGCAGGGCATTCACGTATATACGCCATCCATCGCGTGTAACGGAGCCGGAAGCAAGCAAATGCCCCCGCACCCCTTCCAATACCTGCTCATACCCCGAAAAGCGGCGCTCGATCTTCCTGGCGACTTTCGCTACCGTCGTATCGAACCGGGTATTCTCGTTTTGATCCTGCAGATCCCGGAAGGCAGACCAGCCCGCCAGGGTGAGGGACAAGAAAACGGTGAATGTCAGAGTGGCGATAACCGGCGGGGAGGGCCTCCATCCGGCACGAAAAATAGGTTTGTAAGCTCCGGTTTCCATAAGAAGATGACTATGACCGACTATCACAATTCAAGGGAAAGCCGCGCGTATATTTGTTTTACGCTGAAGCCTGCTGACAGGTGCATCGGGCTTGAGAGCCACGCATTCAATAATCGGCCGGCATATAGCCAAGCTCGCGCCGGTCTGGTTCCGGCTGTCATTATCCGGCAGCAGCCGCACGTTGCATGCGGGGTGCCATGTTTGCGAATTTACCACGAAAGCCGGCTTCTTTGCGGTTTGCAGGGTCATTCAGGAGGGCGGGTTTCCCGCCATCAAAGCCGCGCCAGCTTCTGCTCGCTGTAACTTTTCAGCGGGAAGGCGTCAATCGATGCGCTTGGGCCATGTGCGGACAGGGAGCAGGTCAGGCGGCATATCAGAGCATGGCGAAGTAATGGCATGTGGGGCCGCCACAACGAACAGGGTGCAGATCAGGCCGGGGGATGGGATGCTGACACTCGGCGGTTCCGCCGCAATCACCATCAGCCATTCCCATCAGCAAGTAGGGACAGATGGATAGAACCGAAAGGGATGCTCCATGGATCACTTTCAGCACCAGGCCGGCTGCGGCCAGAACCCGATTGCCCCCGGCCTCAGGCAGCAGGATGACGGGCATGCGACCGTACCGCTCCCGCATCGGAAACCGCGCCTGAAGGAGCAGGGAAAAAAACCATGCTGCTTCAGGCATCGCGGCGGCGACGGGTTCGTATCGGGATGCCGGCAATTACAGCAACCGGATTTCCTGTGCCCGTATCACCAGCTTGTCCTGGCTGAACCGCCGTTCGAGTTTTTTCCGATAGTCGGTCCACCAAACCTCGTCCAGATCCTTCACCATGACTTCATACACAATGATGTCATCGTGGACGGTGACCCCTTGCTTCTCCCTCCAAAGGCCGCTGGCCGGCGTGCGCGCATAGGCGGTCAGTCCCCCGAACTTGCGCACGAGCTCGTCACCGACCTGTTCGAAAAGAGCGTGCGGGAACCGCTTTCCATCGTTACTCCAGAGCGGCAGCAAAAGCTGTGTCATGTACATGGCAAATCCGGCGCCTCAAAAGAAGCCAATGCATGCTCTTGAAGGGAATCATTCACGGGTTCTCGGCAATCTCACCGCAAATGCCGTTTCGGTGTCATCCGACCGGACGTCGATGGACCCCCCATGGCCTTTGGCAATTTCCCGGGCGATATACAGTCCCAGCCCGAGGCTGCCATCGGCGTCCCGCGTGTTTTCGTTATCGGAGCCCCGCTGCAACGGATCGAAGATCCGGTCGAGGTCCGATTGGCTGATGGCGGGCCCGCTGTTCCTGACTTCGAGGGTAACCCACCCGCCATCTCCTTTCAGACCCACATGCACTGGCGTGCCTGGCAATCCGTACTTGATCGCGTTACGCACCAGGTTGCCCAGCAGCTGCTGCAGGCGCTGGCTATCCCAGCTGCCGCGGGTATCCCCGCGCACTTCCAGATCGATCGTCCGCTTGGGATTAGCCGCTCGCAGCTGATCCACTGCGCTCGTACACACCTGGTTGAGATCGGCATCCCCGGGCGTGATAGGGATACCGACGCCAAGCTTTATATGGTTGTAGTCAAGCAGATCGTCGAGCAACGCCTGCATGTGGCGGCCGCTGTCGATCAGGCGGCCGGCGGCGTTCGATACCTTGCAGCCGGCGCTGAGGGCGGCCAGATAGGAGGCAGTCATCTGGATCGTCTGCAGGGGATTGCGCAGGTCATGCCCGAGCACGCCCAGAAACAGGTTGCGGGCCTGATCGACTTCCGCGCTGAAAAAGGCCACGGATTCGGCGAGCGCCTGGTCTATTGCCTCGTTGAAGCGAATGATGTCGTCCAGGTGCGCGCTTTCCGGCGGAGAGTTGTCTCCCCACAGGCGAAGAACGCTGGCGCGGAGGGCGCGGTACTCCGCGGCGAGCTGGTTGATGTCGAAACCGCTCCGCGCGCGCAGGAGGGCGTGCGTCTGGGCAGCCGTCTCCGGCGCGCCGGCAAGGAGGGTGCGGCCCCACGATTTTGCCGCCTGGGCTTCGCTGGTCTGCGGAGTGGAGATATCCTTCGCCGCCGCTTCAAGAATTTCGCGCGCGTGATCGCGCAATGCGAGCGAAGTCATGTGTCTGGAGGCGGGCAGCTGAATCGCGGCAAATGCCTCCCACTCCCCGAGGATAGCTTCCATGTCGCGCAAGATAAAATCGGCCAGTCGCATGTCGGTTCCTTTGGAAAACCGGAAGATTGGAAGCGTCGTATTATCCGGGAAACGGGCTTTTTCCGGCAGATTGGTTTGCGGGAACGGAGCACTTGTGGAATTCTTCCTGCTCCTCCGACACGTTCAGATAAAAACGGCATGATTATAGGATACGGAAAGCCGCACCGAATGCCTTGTCGATCCTCGGGATGGTTGAGCCCTGTCAACGTCAGCGGGGAAACGCCCGCCGGGAGGCGGTAGCAAGGCCTTCATGTGAAGGGTGCATCCATTACGGGCGCGGCCATCGCTGAAGGTGGGGAGCCGTTGTCACCGTTGCATACGGCCAGGCAGCGCGGCCAGCCCGCCCCGGATTGGCCGGCAAGAGCAAGGCTTTTTGCTGATGCCGATTCAGCCAGCGGTCGAACCCCTCCTGCCTGAAACCGTACAAATTCCCTATTTTCGGCCCTGATAGCTTTTCTTCCGATCGGGGAAACAATCAGTCAAAAAAATGACTCCCACTCAGCGGGGCATTTCACTATCCTTGTGGGGGAAATATGTCCGCTATCCCCGTAAATTCCCGCGCCGGCACCCGTGAATATGTTTGTGACATACCGAACAGTATGAGCGGCCCGTTCAGGACTAATCTAGTTTCTAATGCCGGGACTGCGGAAAAGCAAAATTCCTGGAATAACGTAAGCCAAGGAGAAAGTACAATGAGGGTCAAGAACAAACCTATCCTCCTCGTCGAAGATGACCGGGTCGACATGATGACGGTCATGCGGGCGCTCAAGCAGATCCACGTGATAAACACGGTCATTCACCTGGAAAACGGAGAGGATGCGCTGCATCACCTCCGGGATGAGAAAAGCGAGAAGCCCTGCCTCATTTTGCTCGACCTGAACATGCCTGTCATGAACGGGATCGAATTCCTGGAAGCGGTAAAAGATGACGAGCAGATGATGCGTATTCCGATCGTGGTGCTGACCACGTCGGTCGAGCAGCAGGACAAGCTGAGCAGCTTCGACTTCGGGGTGGCGGGATACATGGCCAAGCCTGTCGATTACGGGCGGTTCGTCGAAGTCATGCGATCGATCGATGCGTACTGGACGATCAGCGAGATGCCCTGAGCGGATACCAGGTCGATTCTCGACTGCATCTGCCCTGCCTCTGTCATGACCCGTTCTTCCCGTATGCTTCTGACCTGCTGACCCGTCAGGCGCCGGGCAGAGGGGCGGCGTAGCGCCGGGAAGCGGGGACACAGGGTTACGTTCCGGCGCAGTTGCTGCCACGACAGCAGCAGCGGGCTGATCGCTTTCTGCATTATCCGGGCCGGATGTGATACGTCTCCCTCTTTGCGCGCGGCTTCTGTCTGTCCGGGCCGCGTGTCTCCAGAAGCCGGCCTTCCTGAAGCCGGATAAAAGCATCGGTGGCACTGGTGCGAACCAGGGCGGGCCGCGCCTCTGTAACCCCCATACCAATAATATGCCGATCTTGAAGTCGCGCGCGATTACTAATACATTCCATCGTCTTCTGAAACCGGAGGCAGTACCCATGGACTTTGACGACCTTGTTCTCGATGAAATGCCGGACGCGGCCATTGTCACTACATGCGACGGTATCGTCGTTTACTGGAACAAGGGAGCCTGCTCGATATTCGGCTACACGGCGGCGGAAGCCCTGCAGGGCAGATTGGGCGAACTTGTCGGCAACGCGGATCATCAGATCGGCCGCAGCCTGCAGGACGCGCTCGAATCAGGCGCTGCGGTCAGCGAAACGGTATGCCGCAGGAAAAACGGGACGTTGATCCACATAAACATTTCGTGCAAGGCGGTGGCGTCGAAACAGCGGCGGGACCGCTTCGTACTGATGAACTGCACAGACATCACGCACCTCAAGGCCTTGCGGGATGCCAAGCTGATCGGGGCCAAATTCGGCAATCTGCTTGACTCGATACCGGATGGAATCGTCATAATGAACTCGACGGGACGCATTGTTCTGGCCAACACGCAAGCCGAGAAGATGTTCGGCTACCCACCGGGCGAACTTCACGGCCGACCGGCGGAAACGCTGCTGCCTCCCCCCAAGCGCTACCTGTATGCCGCGGCGCGCGCAGATTACTTTACCAACCCCAGTACGCAAAGGCTGGGGATCGACTGGGAATTGCACGGATTCCGCAAGGATGGCACCGAGTTTCCCGTAGAAGTGAGCATGAGCCCGATCGAGACGGAAGATGCCATGTTCAGCATGAGCTCCATCCGGGACGTCAGCAACCGGAAAAAAGCCGAGCAGAAATTCCGCGGACTGCTGGAAGCGGCTCCCGACGCCATCGTCATCGTCAACCGCGAGGGTGAAATCGTGCTCGTGAATTCCCAGACGGAGAAACTGTTCGGTTATCGGCGCGAACAACTGCTCGGAAAAGGGATGGAGATACTCATTCCTTCCCGTTATCGGCCCAAGCATCCGGGCTTCCGGGAAGATTTTTTCAGCGCGCCGCGAACGCGGCCGATGGGGATCGGGCTGGAGTTGTACGGCCTTCGCCGCGACGGTACCGAGTTTCCCGTCGAAATCAGCCTCAGCCCGCTCGAGACCGAAGAAGGCATCCTGGTATCCAGCGCCATCCGCGACGTCACGGAGCGTCATCGCACGAAGGAAATCCACACCCAGCTTCGACGCGATCTCACTGAACGGGAAATAGCGGAAAAAGCGCTTTTCGAGGAAAAAGAGCGCCTGCGGGTCACGCTGGGCTGTATCGGCGATGCTGTCATCACGACGGATACGGACGGCCGGGTTACCTACCTGAACCCGGTCGCGGAAACGCTGGCCGGCCGGAGTTCGGATGATGCGAAGGGGCTGCCGCTGCAGGAGGTATTTCAGATCATCGACGCGGAAACCAGCGAGGTAGCTCCCAACCCTGTCGAGAAAGTGCTTCTTGACAAGAAAACCGTACGCCTCAATTCACATGCGCTTCTCATACGGCGGCAGGGCCGGACTTTTCCGGTGGAGGACTCTGCCGCGCCCCTGCGGGATCAAAATGGTGCGATTATCGGCGTGGTGCTTGTATTCCGTGATGTCAGCCAGGCCCGGAAGATGGCGCTGGAAATGCGGCACCAGGCCACGCACGATGCCTTGACAGGCCTGGTCAACAGGCATGAGTTCGAGCGACGGCTGAAGCAGGCATTGAGAGGTGAAAAACAGGGGGGCGAGGAGCACACCCTGCTTTATCTCGATCTGGACCAGTTCAAGATCGTAAACGATACCTGCGGCCACCTGGCAGGCGACGAGCTGTTGAAGCAACTGACCGGTCTGCTGCGAACGAAGCTCCGGAAGGATGATACCCTTGCCCGCCTTGGAGGAGATGAATTCGGCGTGCTGCTGGAGAACTGTCCGCGGGGAGCGGCATTGCGCGTGGCTGAGTTGTTGAGGCAGACGGTTGAGGAGTTCCGGTTTGCCTGGAAAGAACGCTTCTTTTCCCTCGGCGTGAGTATCGGGCTGGTTACCTTCTCCAGCGGCGAGCAGACTTTCTCGGACGTGTTACGCATGGCGGATACAGCCTGCTTTCTCGCAAAGGATAGCGGCCGTAACCGTGTCAGGCTCTATACGGCCGAGGATGAGGTTCTGGAAAGACGCAAGGGCGAGATGGGATGGGTGGAGCGTCTGCATAAGGCCCTTCACGAGCAGCGGTTCGTCCTGTACTCCCAAAAGATATTGTCGCTTTCCCCGACCCGTGCACAATCCGACCACTACGAGCTGCTGTTGCGGATGAGAGGGGAGAATGAAGAAATCATACCGCCGATGGCCTTCATCCCCGCGGCGGAGCGCTATGGTCTCATGCCTCAACTCGACAGGTGGGTGATCGCGACGGCCTTTTCGCAGTATGCCTCACGTCACCCCCGCTGGAATGCGGGAGATCTGTGCACGATCAACTTATCCGGCGCTTCGATCGGCGACGGGAATTTACATGATTTCCTGATGGAGCAATTCAACCTATACGAGACTCCCCCTGCCGGTATCTGTTTCGAGATCACGGAAACCGCGGCGATTGCAAATCTTGCCCAGGCCGCCGGATTGATCCGGAAGCTCAAGGAACTGGGCTGCCGCTTCTCGCTGGATGATTTTGGAAACGGGTTGTCCTCATTTACCTATCTCAGGCATTTGCCTGTCGATTTCCTGAAAATCGACGGCGCCTTCATAAAGAATATGGCGGATGACGCGATAGACCATGCCATGGTGGAGGCGATCAACAACATCGGACATGTAATGGGGATCGAGACCATAGCGGAATCCGTGGAGAATGACTCCATTCTTCAGGCGCTGCGAAAGATAGGGGTGGACCATGCGCAGGGATATGCGATTGAAAAACCTCGGCCGGGGAGTCCGGATACCGGGCCCGGTTTATGACCCCGGTTCCGTACAGGCGAGCATGGGCGAAGCAGGAAACCGGGCTTTTTCCGACCGCCCGGACCCGAAGGAAGCAATTCGCGCTTCCTTCCCGCTCTCCCGGCACGGCCGCTTCCGCCTGTCTTCGTAATCGCGCAGGGGCTCCTTCCCAAGGTCAAGGGCATGCTTGTGGCCTCTATGCCTTCTATCCTGGCCTCCATGTTCCATCAACGAATATATTGAACTGCAATTGCACCGTTTTCCGGGATCGGCCTGGGCAATAAAAGCAAGCGGAATGTACTTCGCCTGTGCGAAAATAGCCCGTTTTTTTCAGGCTGTCCCTGCCCCGTATCTTCAGCCGTGTTCCCTTTCCCCTATGTGCTCCTCGATCTGGAAACGACGGGTGGCACGCCCCTGCATGATCGCGTGATTGAGATCGCGCTCATCCGCTTCGAGGATGGGCTGGAAAGCGAACGCTGGGAGACCCTGGTCAATCCCGGGACGTCCATCCCGCCTTTCATCACGCGCCTGACCGGCATCAGCAACGATATGGTCGAGGACGCCCCCTCCTTCGCGGATGTGGCCCACCGGCTCTACGGCTTCCTTGAGGGGGCGGTGCTGGCCGCCCACAACGTGCGCTTCGACTACGGATTCCTCAAGAACGAGTACCGCCGCATCGGCGCGCTGCTCCAGCACCGGGTGCTGTGCACCGTCCGGCTCTCGCGCAAGCTCTATCCCCAGCACAGGGGGCACGGGCTGGATGCCATCGTGCAGCGGCATGGGCTGAAGACCAGTGCGCATGCGCGTCACCGGGCGATGGGCGATGTGGAACTGGTGGCAGCCTACCTGGAGCTGGCCCGGCGCGAACTGGGTTCGGGGCGACTGGCGGAAGCTGCCGGCACGCTGCTGAAAGAGCCCAGCCTGCCACCCCGCCTGGATGCGGCGGTGCTGGACCGGATTCCGGACACGCCGGGCGTGTATCTGTTCTATGGCAAAAACGACCTTCCGCTCTATATCGGCAAGAGCGTGGCGCTCAGGTCGCGCGTCATGGCGCATTTCAGCGGCGACCATGCATCCTTCAGCGACATGCGCCTCAGCCAGGAAATCGAGCGGGTCGAGTGGAGAGTAACCGCCGGGGAACTCGGCGCCCTGCTGCTGGAATCGAGGCTGATCAAGGAATACCAGCCCATCCACAACAAGCGCCTGCGCCGTTCGCGCACGCTGTTTTCCTTCCACCTCGCCCCTGACTGGGCCCCGGCTCCTCTGGTGAACATGGTGACGGAAGAGGACATCCAGCCCGAGGTGTTTGGACACCTGTACGGCCTCTTCCGCTCGAAAGCGAAAGCGGTCGATGCCCTGCGGGGGGTCGTCCGCGAGCATGGCCTGTGTCCCCGCGTGGTGGGGCTGGAAACCGGGAAAGGCGCGTGTTTCGCGCACCAGCTGAAGCGCTGCAATGGAGTCTGCACGGGCAAGGAAGCTCCGGAGCTGCACTACCTGCGGCTGAAGCAGGCATTGATTCCGCTCAGGCTCAAATCCTGGCCTTATCCGGGCAGAATCGGCGTCAGGGAATATGACGAATCATCGCAGCGCTGCGACGTGCATGTCTTTGATTACTGGTGCCATATGGCGACAGCAGACAGCGAAGCCGCCCTGAATGAACTGATGGAAACGCGCGCTTCCATGAAGTTCGATGTGGACACCTACAAGCTGCTGCTGAAATACCTGGGGAAGCAGACTGAAATCATCCGCCTCGGATGAGTTTCCGCAGGGGCGGAAAGTGAAATCCGCTTCTCCTGCTTCTCCTTTCAGCCGTCCCGCCGCGGGATGACCCCGGCCTTGCCGATGCCTCGTGCCGTCATCGCTTTACCTGGCTTTTTTCTCCGCAGTCCATCGGCACAGCGGAGCGCAACGTGGCGGCACCGTAAGCTCGAACGGATGCTTTCCATGTTGCGCCTCAAGGAAATGCGTCATGACGCGGTTCCGGCTGAACCATCCCGCAGGAACGTGAGCGCATCCTTGATGGCCAGCGACACCCACCCTGCGTAGGGAGGAGTCTCCACTTTCCACAGGCCCCGGTATGGGCATGTGCACCAGTAAATTATGCGTTGATTGCGTTGATATCATCGATTACAATTACCCATACTCGCATTATCCATACCTGCAACGGAGACCGTCATCATGGCCAGCATCACGATTCGTAATCTCGAAGATGGCATTAAGCAACGCCTGCGCGTACGTGCTGCCGAACACGGTCGCTCCATGGAGGAAGAAGCGCGTGAGATTTTGCGGCGGGTGATCGGGGAAGGCGCACCGCCACGCAATCTTGCAGCTGCGATCCGCGCCCGCGTCGGCCCTTCCGACCGCGTCGATCTCGACCTCCCTGCGCGTGAACCGATGCGCGAACCACCACAGTTTGGCAGGGATCGGTGATGATCGTCCTCGACACCAACGTCGTCTCTGAATTGCTGCGGCCGGTGCCGTCCAAGCAAGTCGAGGCGTGGCTTTCTGCCCAGGACGGCGCGACGGTCTATTTCACGGCGGTGGGAGAGGCTGAGTTGCGGCACGGTGTTGCGATCTTGGCAGCCGGCCGGCGGCGCACCGGGCTCTCCAGGGCGATCGAGGGCATTCTGGAGGAAGATTTCCGCGACCGTATCTTACCCTTCGACCGCGCCGCCGCCAGTACTTATGCCGCTATCGCAGCCGAGCGCCGCGCCGCCGGTCGTCCGATCAGCCAGTTCGACTGCCAGATTGCCGCCATCGCCCGCGCTCACGAGGCGGCCGTGGCCACGCGTAATACGGGCGACTATGAGGGCTGCGGGATCGAAGTGATCGATCCGTGGCTCCCGCCCGAAGCAGATGACCAGTATGGATAGATGGCCTAGGAGTCTGAACGGCAGGCCACCTGAACCTCAGTAAATCGGGATATCTTCATCGCTTCACATTCCTTCAATAGAAGAGACAGATGCGACTTTACTTCAGTTTGGAACTGCTGCAGTTTTTGGGGATAACGTCAACGGGGCAACGCCCCAAATAACTTGACTTTATTCTATATTTCCATTAATATTAAATTATGGAAACTAAAGAAGCCGTAGCCGCACTCGCGGCACTCGCCCAGGAAACACGCCTCTCGGTTTTCCGCCTGCTCGTTCAAGCGGGTCCCGAAGGCATGCCGGCAGGCAGCATCGGTGCAAAGCTCGGGGTGGCTCCTGCCACCCTGTCTTTCCACCTGAAGGAACTCAGCCATGCGGGTCTGGTGACGTCGCGCCAGGAAAGCCGCTTCATCCACTACATGGCCGACTTCGCGCAAATGGCGGCGCTGATGACATTCCTCACGCAGAACTGCTGCAAGGGCATGCCGCAGGAGTGCCTTACGGTGATGGAAACGGCGCTCGAAAGCTGTTGTGCGCCACCGCAAACCAAACGTAAACTTGAAAGGAGCAGATCATGAAACGCTTTCACGTGCATGTCGCCGTCGACGATCTCGGCGCGAACATCCGCTTTTATTCGGCGGTATTCGGGGCCGAGCCTTCGGTGCGCAAGGCCGACTACGCAAAGTGGATGATGGAGGACCCGCGCATCAATTTCGCCATTTCGCAGCGGGGCGCGAAGGCAGGCCTGGACCATCTCGGGCTCCAGGTGGATACGGACGAAGAGCTCAGCGCATTGCGCAGCCAGGTGGCGGCCGCGGAGATCAGCCGGCATGAGCAGCCGGATGCCACCTGCTGCTACGCGCGCTCGGATAAATACTGGATCACCGATCCGCAAGGGATTGCCTGGGAGACCTACCACACCTTGGGCGAGGCTGAGATATACGGTGCGGACAGCAATACCAAGGCGGATGAGGCGGATGAGGCGGCCGCGTGCTGCGCGCCACCGTCAAAGACTGTCGAGGCGGAGAATCGCAAAGCCGCGAAGTGCTGCTAGGCGCTCAGGGTGAGCGGCATAATTTCTGAATCCCTGCTGACCTGCCCGCACTGCGGTTTTGCGAAGCAGGAAACCATGCCTGCTGATGCCTGCCAGTTCTACTACGAATGCACCCACTGCAAGGTGCTGTTGCGGCCGAATTCGGGGGACTGCTGCGTATTCTGTTCGTTCGGAACTGTGCGGTGTCCTCCGGTTCAACTCGACCATGGCTGCTGCGGGGGCGGCGATCGGGCCTAGCGCACGTCTGCTGAATTCCGCCGTGACGGTTTGAACAGATGGAAACACCGACTTGCTGATCGCTGCGCTGATTTTTCTGTTCACGCTCGTGCTGGTCATCTGGCAACCGCGAGGGCTGGGCATCGGCTGGAGCGCGATGTTCGGTGCCGTCCTGGCGCTGCTGTCTGGCGTGGTGCATATCAGTGATATCCTCATTGTCTGGCAGATCGTCTGGAATGCTACCGCCACCTTTATCGCCATCATCATTATCAGCCTGTTGCTGGACGAAGCCGGCTTTTTCGAATGGGCGGCCCTGCACGTTGCACGGTGGGGCGGTGGACATGGCCGGGTCCTGTTTGCCCTGATCGTCCTGCTCGGCGCCTCGGTCGCCGCCTTGTTTGCCAATGATGGCGCAGCGCTGATCCTCACGCCGATCGTGATGGCAATGCTCCGGGCTTTGGGATTCAATCCGCGCGCCACGCTCGCGTTCGTAATGGCGGCAGGCTTCATCGCCGATGTCGCCAGCCTCCCCTTCGTTGTTTCCAACCTGGTCAACATCGTATCAGCCGATTTTTTCAAGATCGGTTTCAACGCATACGCGGCAGTCATGATGCCGGTGAATATCGCCGCGATCATCGCTGCCCTGGCCGTGTTGCTGCTCTATTTTCGCCGGAGCATTCCGGCGCGCTATGACGTGAGTCAGCTTAAGCGGCCAGACGATGCCATTCGTGACGGGGTCACTTTTCGCGCCGGCTGGATAGTGCTGCTGCTGTTGCTGGTCGGATTCTTTGGTCTCGACCCTTTGGGGGTACCCATTAGCGCTGTTGCCGCGACGGGTGCGCTGCTCCTGTTCGCTGTCGCGGCGCGCGGCCATGTCATCAGTACGCGCAGGGTCCTCCTGGACGCGCCCTGGCAAATCGTCATCTTCTCCCTTGGAATGTATCTGGTCGTGTATGGACTGCGTAACGAGGGGCTTACAGCCTATATTGGCGGGCTGCTGGATTATTTTGCGCAAGGGGGCATATGGGGAGCCGCGTTCGGAACAGGCATTCTTACGGCCGTCCTCTCCTCGATCATGAACAATATGCCTACGGTTCTGGTGGGGGCGCTTTCGATCGATGCGACCCATGCCACGGGTGTAGTCAAGGATGCGATGATCTATGCGAATGTGATTGGCTGCGACCTGGGACCCAAGATCACGCCTATCGGTTCACTGGCCACGCTGCTATGGCTCCATGTTCTGGCACGCAAGGGCATGAGAATTACCTGGGGTTATTACTTCAAGGTCGGCGCAGTCTTGACAATGCCGGTGTTGCTTGTGACATTGGCGACGCTGGCATTACGTCTGGGTGCTTCTTAGATCCACGTGCGTATGGTCGCAAGCTCCGTAGCACTAATCCGGTTGCGTCATAATCCAGGATGCACGCATGCTGCCCAACACTTCGCGGCCTCCTTCCCTGCAAGATTCTTGTCCTGCTGCGATCGTGGTGACGCAAGTTTTTTCATGGCCTGACGCACAAAAATCTCTTCTCCTCGTGCGCGCGCCCGCGCCAGCATGCCGGGGTTATGATGTTTATCCTTGGAGGTCCCGACGTCAAATTTTTTTCAAAAGCCTGGTCGAACTCAGGATGGTCATCACCTCCGTAATCAACTGCTGCAGCAAGACCGGTTTGGGAAGGTGTGCCAGAAAGCCGGCATCCAGCGCTTTTTCCCGATCTTCGGGACGGGTGAATGCGGTTAGCGCCAGCGCGGGAGTATTCCCGCCTTTATGCTCGGGCAGTCTCCGTATGGCGCGAATAAACTGATAGCCATCCATTTGAGGCATGCCGATGTCGCTGACAATTACATCCGGCGTATGCGTTTGCACCTTCTCCAATCCCTCTGCAGCGGCAGGAGCGGTAATGACTTCCGCGCCGTGCAGTTCCAGCATGAGCGTGGTAACGGTCAGCGCATCTTTCTCATCGTCCACGAGCAACACCCTGACCCCCGCCAGGGAAAAATTCCGCATGTCCATTTGCACCTCCTCCTATACTCCCCTGTACCTTGACAGCCCCTAAGATATCTCCTGAACCGGCAGGGGGACTGTGCGTTTCCCCGCTTAAGGAAGCGCAGGAAGAATTGTCGTTGTTTCCGGTTGCGCAAACAATTGGACTTTGGTACATCCCATCCATCAGGCAGGGATGAAAAACCTGCTTTCATCGCTGCAACAACCTGTTTTGCATTTGACAAACATGGCGGGATCGAGCTGTCAAAGAGGGGGTTGATGGCGGGCCGGCGGACATTCTTTCGGAAACGATCTGGTCGGGATGCGTCC
>CAYXQR010000156.1:0-71730 GCA_964466955.1 uncultured Nitrosospira sp. | reverse complement strand
ATTCATCGACACCCTGAAGGAAAAAGGAATAGGAGCCGTCTTTCACTACGTGCCGCTTGACAGTTCTCCAATGGGGAAAAAGTATGGGCGCAGATCGGGGCAGCTGACACAGACGAGGCTGCTGAGCGAGCGCCTGGTACGGCTGCCGCTGTGGCTTGGCCTGGAAGAATTCCAGCGCCTGGTCATCGACGAGGTGGCGGCCGAATTATGAATTGTGCTGGCGCTGGTTCCCGATTTCATTTCCGCCTCCTCTTTACCGATAACGATTTGCGCACTTTATTCATCGCTATTCAAGGGAATAGGTGCCAGCGAATGAACGGATAATCCATATACATATATGAAGAGTAAACGAGCGGCAGACAAGTAGTAATATGGTGTCTGGGTGTTCGTGTTCCTCCGCCAGCCGCTGACCATCCATGAAAATTCTGCATATCCTTGATCACTCCATCCCCTTGCAGAGCGGCTATACGTTTCGCACCCTGTCGATTCTCCGGGAGCAACGTGCATTGGGATGGGAAACCTGGCATCTGACCGGATCGAAGCAGGGGCCCAGTCCCGCGCTGGAAGAGGATGTACAGGAGTGGCATTTCTATCGTACGCCGGTTTCAGACACCCTGTTTTCAAAACTGCCCATCCTGAACCAGACAGCGGTTATCAACGGACTGACCAAACGACTGTATGAAGTGGCAGGCAATATCAAGCCCGAAATTCTGCACGCGCACTCCCCGGTCCTGAACGCGATACCGGCGCTACGCGTGGGTCGCAGGCTGGGCATTCCTGTGGTATACGAAGTCCGCGCATTCTGGGAAGACGCGGCGGTGGACCATGGCACCAGCCGCGAATGGGGAGTCCGGTACCGCCTTACGCGCGGGCTCGAGAGTTACGCCTTGAAACAGGCCGACGCCATCACCACCATATGCGAAGGGTTGCGTGGCGATATCGTGGGCCGCGGCATTCCGCCGGAAAAGGTGACGGTCATACCCAACGCAGTGGATATCCACAAATTCAGCGCAAACCAGAGCCGTGATCCACTACTTGCTACGGAACTCGGCCTTGATGGCAAGTTGGTACTCGGTTTTATCGGGTCTTTCTATGCCTATGAAGGCTTGAGTGTGTTGCTGCGCGCACTGCCGAAAATGCTGTCTGCAAATCCGGATATCCGTGTGCTCCTGGTCGGTGGAGGTCCGCAGGAGGAAGAACTGAAGGCCATGGCGAACCAGCCCGCTCTGAAAGACAAGGTAGTTTTTACAGGCCGGGTGCCTCATGATCAGGTGCAGCGTTATTACGATCTGATCGATATTCTCGTTTATCCACGGCTGAAGATGCGGCTCACCGATCTTGTTACCCCGCTCAAACCTCTTGAAGCCATGGCGCAGAGCAGGCTTGTCATGGCTTCGGATGTCGGTGGTCATCGGGAGCTCATCCGGGACGGGGAAACAGGTATTCTTTTCAAGACCGGAGATGCCGATGCTCTTGCTTTTCAGGCGTTGAATCTGCTTTTCAGCCCCGATCGCTGGCCTCTTCTGCGCACCGCTGCCCGGAGCTTCGTCGAGAAGCAGCGTAACTGGCAAACCAGTGTGGCCGGCTATCAAAACGTCTATGGCCTGCTCACCTCAAAGAAACAATTGCAGTGAAAGCATCCGGCCTGCACATAGCACTGATTGGGCCTCTGCCGCCCCCATCAGGGGGAATGGCGAATCAGACACTGCAATTGGCCCAAATGTTGCGTGATGAGGATATCGCGGTGGAGCTGGTTCAGGTCAACCGCCCTTATCGTCCGCAGTGGACTGGAACACTCAGAGGCATCAGGGCAGTATTCCGCCTGCTCCCTTACCTTGCCCATCTCTGGCGTGCCGCAGGCAGGGTGCAGCTTTTTCACGTCATGGCCAATTCCGGGTGGTCGTGGCATCTCTTTGCTGCGCCAGCAATCTGGATCGGCAGGCTGCGAGGCGTGCCGGTCGTGGTCAATTATCGAGGTGGCGAGGCAGATACTTTTTTTGAGAAAGCCTTCTTCTGGGTCAAGCCCAGCCTGGAGCGGGCGAATGCAATCGTCGTTCCATCCGGTTTTCTCGAAGCCGTATTTGGAAAGCGCGGTTTCGCAAGCTGCATCGTGCCCAACATTATCGACCTGGACAGGTTTGGGACAGGTACAGTCTCAAGGGTATCGCCGAAAGGCGATTTTCCAAGCATTATCGTTACCCGCAACCTGGAGCCGATTTACGACAACGGCACTGCCGTGCGTGCCTTTCAGATTGTCAGGCGCGCATTTCCCACGGCGAAACTTGTCGTGGCGGGCTCCGGGCCGGAACGGGAATTCTTGCAGAAGCTCGCAGCCGAGCTGGGTATTGCCGAGGCGGTGACGTTCACCGGGCGCGTGGACAACGAAAGCATGGCCTCCCTCTACCGGAGCGCAAATGTCATGATCAACCCGAGCCTGGCGGATAACATGCCCATTTCGGTCCTGGAAGCGCTGGCCAGCGGGGTTCCTGTGGTGAGTACCAATGTGGGGGGGGTTCCTTATCTGGTGGATCATGGGACAACCGCATTGCTCGTACCCGCCCGGGACGCGGAAGCGATGGCCGAAGCTGTCCTTGCACTGCTTGGCGACCCCTCGCTGGCGAAACGGATCAGCGAGGCAGGCATTGAATCCGTACAGCAGTATACGTGGCCGAATGTACGCGACCGGTTGCTTCATGTTTATGAACAAGTCCTGGCAGAATCGGACCGGTTTGCAATGAACGACAAATGAGGCCCACTCCATCAAGAGAGAAGGATCTGTATACGTCCGTCATATCGGGCGCCCTGTTTCCTTTGCATGAGCGCATCAAGAATCACAGCAGCGTCGCAGTTCGGAAGGAGATGGAGGTATCCCAGTGGTGGGACCAGCAACATCTGCGAGAATTCCAGCTTTCGCGACTGCGCCACCTGCTCGACCATGCGGGAGCGCATGTACCGTATTACCGCAATCTATTCTCCGAGATTGGATTCGATGTGGCATACATTGAGTCTCTCGCGGATCTCGCGCGTCTGCCGCTCCTGGATAAATCGACAATACGCACCCGCACGGAAGCATTGAAGTCGGAAAAAGCGCGCGGGCTCGATCGTTTCAATACCGGCGGTTCCAGCGGCGAGCCGCTGATCTTTTTCATCGGCAAGGAGCGCGTCAGCCACGATGTTGCCGCAAAGTGGCGGGCAACGCGCTGGTGGAATGTGGATATCGGCGATGAGGAAATCGTGGTCTGGGGTTCTCCGATCGAACTGGGCGCGCAGGATGGCCTGCGTGGCTTGCGTGACCGACTGCTCAGGACCCGCCTGCTCCCTGCCTTCGAGATGTCCGAGCAGAAGCTCGACGGGTTTCTGGATGAGATCGCGGCGAGACGCCCAAAAATGCTTTTCGGTTATCCTTCGGCTCTGTCCCTTATTGCGCGCCATGCCGACGAAAGAGGGCGGCGCATGGACAGGCTGGGTATTCGCGTCGCGTTCGTGACCTCTGAACGGCTTTACGACGAGCAACGCAAGCAGATCGGCACAACCTTCGGCTGTCCCGTGGCCAACGGCTATGGGGGGCGCGACGCGGGTTTCATCGCGCACGAGTGTCCTGAAGGCGGCATGCATGTCACGGCGGAAGATATCATCGTCGAGATCGTGGACCGGAGCGGTACGCCGTTGCCCTGCGGCCAGGCGGGAGAGATAGTCGTGACTCATCTCGCAACCCGGGATTTTCCCTTCATCCGCTATCGTACCGGTGATATCGGCGTGCTGGACGACAGGCTCTGCGCCTGCGGGCGCGGTCTTCCCCTGCTCAAGGAAATTCAGGGCCGCAGTACTGATTTTCTGGTCGCCCAGGACGGCACCATCATGCATGGATTGGCGCTGATCTATATTCTGCGCGACCTGTCCTGTGTGACCAATTTCAGGATCGTCCAGGAAAGCCGGGATCTTACCCGGGTGTGGGTAGTTTCCGACGGCACATTCGGTTTCGAGGCTGCCGCCAAAATCAAGCAGGGATTCAAGGCCAGGCTGGGTCAGGCCGGTAATGTTCTGATCGAGGAAGTGGCTGAAATTCCAGCAGAAAAATCGGGCAAGTTTCGCTCTGTAGCAAGCAACGTTGCGCCGCCATGATCAGACGGGAAGTCTGGCTCATGGATAAGCAGGATAATCAGGATAAGCCGGATAAGCAGCAGAGCAGCAGCGAAATCGTCGACCAGGTTTTGTCCGGCCCCCGCTGGGCAGTGATACTCCGCCTGAGCGGTCAGCTGATCAGCTGGGTCAGCACGATTATCGGCTTCGCCAGAGCTATGAGCGCTTCAAAGCAGCGCTGGCTTAACATGGAGGCTCTTGCTCCATGCTAGGCGAAGCGACCTGCGAAATGTGAACAGAAGATCAATTGGCTACCTATTTGAGTATCTCTAAACGGCAGAGCAGGTTTCATAAATCGGGGATTCGTGATTTCTATGACTTCCTATAGCGTTGTTATACCGGTGTACAGATCAAGTCAGTGTTTATTGGAACTGGCTAATCGGCTTGATAAAGTCTTCGGCGAACTGAACTCGGATCATGAGATTATCATGGTGGATGACTGCTCCCCGGACGATAGTTGGAACGTGGTCTCGGAACTGGTGCGAACACGGCCTCACTACAAAGGAATTCAGTTACTTAAAAACTCAGGCCAGACCAAAGCAACCATGGCTGGGATTAAAGCTGCCGTTGGAGAGATCGTCATCACGATGGATGACGATCTTCAGCATGATCCTCAACTCATTCCGCTGCTGCTGGACGAACTGGAGAAAGAGGGTGGTTACGACTGTGTTTTCGCCTATTTCCCGGAGAAAAAACATGCGGCCTATCGCAATGTTGCCTCAAAAGTCATAAGCGGGATCAACTCTCAGGCGTTTGGATCCAAAGAAAAGATCAAAGTTTCGTCGTTTCGACTGATGCGGGGATATATGGCCGAGATTGTCCGCCAAAACCGGTCGATAAGTGCTAGCGTCGGAGGTCTTATTATTGCAAACGCCGCGCGAATAAAGTCTGTTGCCATTCCCCACAACGAGCGGTTTTCCGGCAAATCGAATTACACTTTGGCAAAGCAGTTCAAGCAGGCTTTTGACAATATATGCAGCGTGAGCATGCTGCCACTGCGCATGATCTCAGCCACCGGGCTATTGGCTTCCATGCTGAGCGGCGGGTTGCTCTGTTATTTCCTGATCAAATACTTTACGGGCGGTATTGCCCTGGCTGGCTGGACCAGTTTGGTGATCCTAATTACCTTTTTTTCTGGGTTGATTCTCCTGTCACTGGGAGTCATCGGAGAATATATCGCTCGCGTATTGGGCGAATTGCAAAAATCAGATATCACTATGGTTCGGCGGACTATCGGCTTTTCGGCAGATACAACGGATAAGGGGTAGCGTCATTGAGGGGCACGAAGAAAATAATGATTTTGGGGGCCGGCAACACCGTCACCCCTCTGATTGAACAAGCCAAGCGGCGAGGGCTTATAACGATCGTCGTTAGCCCCGATGGCGACTATAAAGGCTTGAACCTCGCCGACCATCAAATCCATTGTGATTTTCGCGAGACCGAAACGGTTCTCAAATACGCAAAACATTACGCAATTGACGGTATCGCGAGCACGGGAACTGATATTGTCGTTCCCACAATTGGCCGTGTGATCGATGAACTTGGCCTGTATGGAACCGGTTATGAATCCGCTGTTGCATGTTCCGACAAATGGCTAATGAAGCAGATTCTGATCAGGTGCGGCGTGATGACTGCACGTGGGGTAGCTTGCGATGTGCCTGATGCTCTAGGGTTGGCTGCGGAAACGGTCGGTTTTCCCTTGATGAGCAAAGCAGTGGATTCATCGGGCAGTCAAGGCGTCTTCAAGGTCGATGGACCGGAAGAGCTTCATGATGCCTGGAGCGCTTCAAAGCAAGCTTCCAGTTCAGGGCGAATCATTCTGGAGGAGTATCTCGAAGGCCTTGAATACGGAGCCCAGGTTATTGTTGAGGGAAATCGTGTTAAAACCGTGTTTCTTCATAATGATCAACTGACTCCTCCTCCGAATCACGCGCCAGTCGGGCACTCGATTCCCTGCACTTTGACTCCTGATCAGCAAGCCCGTTCATGTAGGGAGATCGCGGCCGCGATCAAAGCTTTGGGCATCTGTGACACGGTGTCGAATGTGGACTTGATGCTTGTCGGCGATACGCCCTACATCCTTGAAATCGCAGCTCGCATGGGTGCGACCTGCCTTCCAGAAACAATTTCCATCTATGGGGGTTTCAATGCCTATGATGTAGTGTTGTCTCTGGCTCTAGGCGAGCAGGTTTTAGTGACGGATATATGCAAAGGAATGCCAAATGCATCTCGTATGATTGAAAGCCCGCGAGATGGTGTGGTACTCGAAATTCGAGTTCCGGAATCGGTGCGGTCGCATCCAAATCTTCATCGGCTGTCGATCTATGCCAAACCCGGTGACACAGTGCGCCAGTTTCGGGTTGGACCGGATCGCATCGGGGACATTATCGCCACAGGCTCATCAGTCGTTGAGGCCGAGCAATTAGCCGTTGATCTGGCTTCGCTTGTGAAGGTCGTATTCGTCTCCCACTGATATTTTCGAATCAACAGGAAAACAAAATGAGTCAAAATGAAAAGAATCGTTTGGAGAAGATTGCCGGGTTTTATCATTCAACTGAAGCAACCGAGGCTGTGGATCATTTTCATCTCTATTTGAGAGATATGACAATACCTCGACAGGGTGGACGTTCCGCCCTGGAACTGGGCTGTGGTAGTGGACGATGGACCCAGGTGCTGTGTGAGCGCTATCAGGAAGTGGACGCGGTTGATGCTGCTGCCGAACTTGTCGAGCACGTAGTCAACGAGATGAAAAACAAGGGCGCAACCATTCGTGGGCATGTTAATTTGATCGAGGATTTCCTGGAATCGCCAGACCGCACCTGGCATCATGTCTATTTGACTATGTTACTTGAGCATGTGGAGGATCCCATCCACATACTTGTCAAAGCAAGAAGAGCATGTGATCCGGATGGTGCCATTTTTGTCGCTGTTCCCAATGCTTCGTCCATTCATCGTGTCGTGGCAATGCGCGCCGGTCTGATTGATAGGATCGACGAGTTGTCCAAAAGCGACTTGAAGGTTGGGCATCGAAGAGTTTATACGCTGGACCTCCTTAAACACCATCTGACCGCCGCCGGTTTTTCCATATCCGAAGTTATACCCGTCGGATTAAAACCTATCACGCACCAACAGATGGAAGCCTTGCCAGATCCTGTTCTCTGGGCGCTTTGCAGGTCAGGTGATCTGGTTCCCGACAATCCCGCCTATTTTGTTGTTAGGGCTACAGCCGGAATGCATGCTTTAATCTGAAAGAACCCGCCCACAAAACGAATGCTTGCCTGGCCCCTGAATCAGTTAGCTGCTGGGATGAAGCCGAAGCGGGTCAGTTCAAGTCCTGACACTACCAAGAACAGAAAAAAGAACTACTGCGCATGGCAGCATAAAGTAAGTAAAACAAAAACCTCATACCCAACGGTTTTGTACAACTTGACATCCCTAACTTAGGTCCTGCTAACCCTAATAACCATAGGCATTATTCGGATATACTTATAGGCATGGAATTCACTCAAGCCCAGTACGAGCGAATCGTACATTGCCTGCAACGGCAGGACATTATTCGCGGCATGTCGTCCGATCTTCAGCAACTGTTGCCCACCGGGAGCACGCTGCGCTGATGTTTCCATACGTTTCCCGGGAATTTCATCTTCCACACGCGGGTGTTCGATGGCCTTTCGCCTGTGCCGAACGACCCGCACTTGCAGGAGGGCTGGTCATTAGCGTCCAAATCCGGCCGAATCACCAGTATGATGCCGCTGTGCACGTGGTCCGGCTGACGGATACCAGAGCGCGTCTGCTGGACGCCACCGGCAGTGCCCCCAGATGACGGCCCGGCCGGACCTGTTGGCAGGGCGGCGACTACCCTATCTGCGCGCCTATTTCCGGCAAACCTGGGACATTGCACGGCAAAACGTGCGCATCCGCAAAGAGTATCAGACAGCGGTCGCTAGCAGCTGGGCTGATTTCCTGAAGGTCTATCGTAGCTTCGACGGTCAGGACGCGATGAACCATTTCACCTCCGCAGTCATCGGCCGCCGGGTGCAGTGACACGCAGTCTGATCAAACTCGCTTTGACGTTGGCTCTGTTGCTGGCGCTGTTCCATTTGTCGAATATCTCCCTTGTCGGCATCTTCGATCGCCTGCGCAATTTTCGTTATGTGGTTGTCGCGGCCCTGCTGCCGCTGACGTTGATCCCATGGGTGGCCGCCAGCCGCTGGGGTTATTTGCTGGGTTTAAGTGGTATTAAAGAGCGCATGACTGTGCTCTGGGGGCTCAACTGGAAGGCAGCCTTTCTCGGTTTCTTCCTACCCGGATCGCAGGGACTAGATTTTTTCCGCATTCTGTTCATCGAGCGTCGTCACCCCGGCAGTCGCGGCGTGGCGGGGAGCACGGTAGTCATCGAACGGATGATCGGTTTCATGCTGCTCGGCCTGTTTGCCCTTCTGGCCCTGTCCTTTGTCTATGAGGAGGAGCGGTTCCGCCCGGTTCTGGTTCTGGTGCTGGCGATAGACGGGGGGCTGTTCCTGCTGTTATCGGCGGTCTTTCTGGTACGCTGGAAGGCGCCAGCGCCGGGCGGTTCGCGCATCGCCCGGACGGTCGGTTTAGCGTTGCAGTATCTGCATCGCTTGCATCAGGCGGTACAGCGCTTTCCCTACCGGCTGGGCTTGCTCCCCACGGTGCTGTGGATTGCGGTCTTTCAACTGTCGCTGGTCACTGTGGTTCATCTGCTTTTCCTGGCCTTCGATCAACCGGTGCCCTTCGTGCAGAACCTGTTGCTGTACCCTTTGATCGGGATGTTGACGGTGGTGCCCTTGACCGTGAGCGGGTTTGGAGTTCGGGAAGGGGCGTTCGTGTTTTTCTACTCGCTGGTCGGCATCCCGGCGGAGGTGGCAGTGGGCGTCTCCCTGCTGACCTATCTATTAGTCATCGGCATCCCGTCGCTGCTGGGTGGGCTGCTGCTACTGTTTGATCGCGACGGACAGACTCGCATTCCGCGCAGATAAGCGGGAAACTACAAAATGGGAAAGGCTTGAGAAAATCATGCAAGGGCTGAAAAAGCTGGGAGTCAAGCGGATAGATATCATAGGCCTTTACCCAGATGTCATCCTTCCCTACCCGTTGTTCCAACCCGCTTCGATATGGGCTTTTCCGAACTGCACTGCGTAGCCGTGCTTGGGTGGGCCCAGCGGTGAAGCAACTCGATTCGCAGATGAAAAATTCGCTGAAAAGCATGGGCCGAGCTTCGTCTTGCCGTACGCGATTTTATTCGAATGAATGATCGTTCACAAAAGTGGGCCATAGCGTCTAATCAATGATGCGTCGGGACGTCTCGCATCTTACAAAAGCCGGCTCCGAGTACCTGGTTGCCGCTTCTGGCAGATATGATGCGGCGAAACCGGCAAGCAATATCGCACCGGCTTGATCAGGCAAGAAAGTTCGGATCATGGATAAGCAGGATAAGCAGCAGAGTGGCAGCGAAATCGTCGACAAGGTTTTGTCCGGCGCACGCTGGGCGGTGATACTCCGGCTGAGCGGTCAGCTGATCAGCTGGATCAGCACCATCATCGTGGTGCGCTTCATCAGCCCGGAGGATTATGGACTCAATGCCATGCTGGAAGCGCCGCTGGAGTTGCTGGCGCTCGTCAGCACTGTCGGGCTGGATCTCGCCCTGGTCAGGGCGAAAAATATCGCGGAAGATGAGTTACGCAGCGTCTTCGGTTGGCTTCTGCTTATCAATGGATTCCTTTTCCTTGCTTATTTCTTTGGAGGGAGCCTGATTGCACTCTATTTCAATGAGCCCCGGCTCGAACTGCTGGCCAAGGTGCTGGCGGTGGTTTTTCTCCTGGCGCCTTTCAGGGTCGTCCCCAACGCGCTTCTGGACCGCAGCCTGAAGTTCAAGCTGCGCGCCTTCGCCGAGTTCGTCGCAGGCGTCAGCGCCGCCATTGCGACACTGGTGCTTGCCATCCTGGGTGCTGGCATATGGGCGCTGGTTGCGGGGTTGTTGCTCAACCGCACACTTCTGGCGGTCATGCTGATGATATTGCAGCCGTGGATCATCAGGCCCTCGTTGAGCTTTTCGGCAGTGCGACCGATGATGATTTTTGGAGGGATCCTATCACTCAGCGGGGCAGTTGTGCTCGTTACCGACAAGCTCGCCACCCTGATCGGCGGACCGATCCTCGGCGCCGGATTGCTCGGCATCTTCTCGGTTGCATTCCAGTTTGCCTTGCTGCCGCTGGCTAAGATCATGCCCGTGATCAATCCTATTATCTTCCCTGCATTCTCAAAATTCCAGGATCAGCGGGACGCCGCAGCGCACTACCTGAGAAAGTCACTCGGCATCGTTTCACTCGGCCTGTTTCCGATCATGATCGGACTGGCCTGCGTTTCTCAGGAATTTGTGGCAACGGTGCTCGGCGATAAATGGGCGGCTGTCGCCTTGCCGCTGGCGCTGTTGTCCGTCGCGATGCCGTTCAGGATGGCGACGTCGTTTCTCAGGCCGATATTGGCCAGCATGGGGCGCGCTGACTTGTCCCTCCGGTCCAGCCTAGTCGCGCTGGGCATTCTGTTGCCCCTGATGTTGGCCGGTACCGGTTATGGCGTGATCGGCCTGGTGGCGGCCATCATGTTGACCGAAGTGATCGTCGCCTTGGTCACCGTGGTCATGGCGGCATCGGTTTTCGAACTGTCCTTCGCAAGAATCGCCGAAAGCTTCCAGCCGGCTGTGGTGGCCTCCGCAGTGATGGCAACATGCCTGATCGGCGCAAAGATGGCGCTTGAGTATCAGATCAATCTTGCGGTACTGCTGGTGGGCGTCGGACTGGGTGCGCTCATCTATCTTTTGACCTTGCGTATTTTCTACGGAAGGCTTCTCGAAGATGCCATCAGATTGTTCACGGGGAGACGCAAGGCCGATTCTCCCGCCTGACTGTCTGCTGACGGCTTACTGTACAAGGGGGCAGGTATTTTTCCTTCTTAGGAAAAGATTCATCCCCGGTACTGGAAGGAACTTGTTGCCTCATCTCCAGAAGACCAGCAGATCATCCACTGCTTCATCGTGAACATATCCGTTTTGCTCAAGGATACGCTGGACTTGCGGGTCGGCAGCCACGCTCCGTGCAATGACGATAGAACGTAGATTATCGTATCCTGTCACGGTCTGGAAAGCCGGCAAGCAGTCGGGCTGGTCTCCGTTCACGAACTCGGATGCGCAGATTCGCCTTTCTATCTCGGCATCCATTCCGCGCTTCCCGAACCATGCTCTTTCCGGTTCATCGAATACCCGCATCTGCGGGTAGCGGGAACTCATCATGGCAATAACCCCCCCCAGTGGCAGCGGGGCCAGCATGGGGCCGGGCGGGGGGGTGGCCGCGATGATGGCGGTGGCCTGGTTTTGGATTGCATGGGGCATTTTGTAGCGGGGCCAGCCAAGCTCTGTTCTCAGGTACAGAACCGATGTAGTGAACGGCACGACATGCGAGATGACGAGAATACCGATCATGCTTGCGATGAGCGCCGTGCGAACCGGACGGGTGAATTTTCCGCTGTATTCGAAAAGCATGGCCCCCGTCAAACCCAGCAGAAGAACCAGGGGATAGATATAGAACATGCGCCAGTATATGTTGGGTGTCGTCAGGTATTTGATGACGAATGGAGCGACAATCGGATTGAGAAACAGAACGATGGACGCCGCAATCCAGGCCACTATGAATTTCCTGGTGTTGCCGGAAGTCATCATCAGCGCCATGACGGTCGAGCCGATCAGGGCCAGCGGCGTGGCGGGTCCCGTTTTTTCAAGAAAAAATTCCGCATGGCCGAGAAAGGTGACCGGAAAATCTTCGTTGACCGGACTGTTCGCACCGACGTTCGAACGGAAATTCAGAAAAACGATCAAGGTATAGACCAGCAGGTAACTCAGGCTGGACAGATACATCAGCGAGTTTTTTATGTACGCCTTGTAATTGCTGCTGACCGCCGCATAAGCAGCGACCAATACAACCGTCAACGCCGGAAGAATAGCCATTGTGGAACTGGTTGCGCCCGCCAGGGCCGTAGTGACTGCAAATACCAGCAGCCAGTCTGCACGGGAAGAAGTGCGATAGAGATTGATGGTTGCGGCTGCAAATAAGGGCAGCCCCATCGAAATGAAGAAAACCTTGCCGGTATAAATATAGGGAAACGACCAGGTTCCGGGTGTGCGTGGTGTTTCCCCGAGGAGGAGAATGACCGCGGCTGCGAAAAATGCTCCTACCGCTGCGGATGCTGGACGGCTGAATTGGCAGACAAGGTAAAAGAATGCGACAGGTGCGAGCCCACCCAACAAGGCGGAAGAAAAAGTGAAGAAGACGGTAAGGTAGTCGGTTCCCAGGAAATAGGCGATGACCGCCTGCATATACTCGAACGGCAGGGAAGTGGCTCCGAAATAGGATGAAAACGGCTCGCCACCTGTCGCAATGAAATGAATTGCGAAATCCATGGGCAGTTCCGGATTCTGAAGGTGATAGACAGCATTGGGTACATAATAGAAAAGGTCGTGGCTGATTCTGGAAGCGCCGGTATTGAAAAAACTGGATATAAAGGCTCCAGCCAGACCGTTGCCAACGACAAGCGCTACCGTTCCCGAATCGTGCTGAGTGACCTTGCTGTATTGTCCCTGGAAAAAGAACCATGTAAGCAGCGTCATGGTCAGCATGAAAACGAGACTTATATAGGCATATACCTTGAATGTGATACCGCTGACCTGTGCGATATGCGTCGCTATGGTCATGCAGGCCATTATGCTCATCACCCAGAACAGGGCAGATTTCGACAGGGCGACGCTCAAACAGGATTCTGGAGGGTTTTTTGTGAAATTCAATTTGGCCTCTCAAAACGACAACGGAGGATTCGGGAGCTTTCCCTGCCTGGCCCAGCGGTCGGTTCGACTTGGCAAACCGGGCAATAAACGGATAAAGGCGCTGTGCCAGCCAGACTGATCCATTGCCGGGAATTAAGGGTTCTATCCTGACCTTGCTTCAGCGCCTTAAGGGACGCGAGCGCATGGTCAGCGACCTGGCCAGTGTCTGGTACGAGGGGGCATGCCCCGATGCATATCCCGATAAATGATATCGGGCAGGCTCAAAATGATTCTCGGCAGTGAAAGGTTCCAGAAACTCAGTGGCCACCAGATCTTTTCTGACGAAAAATGCATTTGCGCCGGACAAGTTACAGCCTACGAGTGAATAGCCCATTTTGTCCAGATTGACCTCGAGAAATTTCAGCGACGCACCAAAACAGTCGTCGCCTACCCACGTATGGTCCGCCAGGTAATCCATGCAGAATAGAAGGGGAGGGGAAAATTTTGCGTTGTATTCCATGATGATCACGCGCGGACTGATGCATGATATCGCCTGAAGCACGTGGAAATCGTTTCCATCGATATCCACTGACAGCAGATCGATTTCTCTGTGCTTCACATGCGCCGCGATCAGATCATTGATGTTCGCCTTCGTGATGAACGATTCCGCTACCGCCAGTTTTCCGCTTTTTATGATTTCGGCGAAATGACTGGTGATACTGGCAATGGAACGGGACGAGGCATCGATCCACAATCCCTGCCAGTCGTCGAAAAGAAGTGCAAGTGTGTTGTTTTCCAGCCCATTCCCGATTCCGAACTCGACAAATACCTTGTTGGTGGCGCCTATTCTGCTGAATATCTCCCGGATGATCCCATCTTCATCGTTTTGAGAATATATCTTTCCACCGTATGGAATCAGGCTGCGAGGATGCGCATATCGTGCATCGGATCGCAGGCGGTCTATTTCAGACCGCACGGAAAGCTGCCGGCTACGATGCAAATTGACAGAAATTTCATCGAGGGAAGCCGTCAGATGACGCACGAATTTTTTCAGTTCCGTTAACATGTCTTTTCTTGCTCTTATTTCGGTTATTTAGAAACAGGCGATGAGGTCACGCATGCGTCCGGAATTCACCGGGCCTTGTTACAGGGGGCGGCACTCCAGGTTTTGGTGCAATCCCAATTCTTCCGCGCTCCTCACAGGAACGGTGTTTCCCGTGACCAGGATTATGGAAGTTCCATAATTCATCGATTCCCAGAATTCGAGGACCTCGTTCGGTCCGCACCCGGCTTTTGCAAGATTGTCACGATCGAGTTCCATGAAAACAAGCGGACGCAGGTGCGCAATGGTTTCCCGGGCGCCATTCAGTGCCTTTATTTCCGCCCCTTCGATGTCAATCTTGATGATATCGATACGCGTGATATTCTGGGCTCTCACATAATCGTCCAGGCGGACCAGTACGATCGCTTCGGAAACCTGCGCCTCCTTCTCGGCCGGGGAGGTATACAGGCTGGCCGCGCCGCTATTATTCATTTCGCCTGCCCGCGAAGGCAGAAAAAGAGTTGCTTCTCCCGGCTGATCGTAGAGTCCCTTCTGATTGAGTGTCACATTGTCGAAGCGATTCAGTGCCACATTGCGACTTAGCCGCCCAAAATGGTGACCACTCGGCTCGAAGGCGTGGATCTGTCCGCGGAAAGCTGCGCGTGCCGCCACAAGTGTAAAGGTGCCAATGTTGGCTCCTATGTCGATAAAAACACCGTCGGCAGGTAGATAGCGCTTGAGCAGCACGATCACACCTTCATCCGCTTCCTGGAATCCCTGCCAGAATACCTGGGACTCGATGTGATCGGAGAGCGACGTGATGATCCGGATATTGTCGTCGAACGTCGTCTCCAGTTCCAGAGGCGGGGTGACACGGGAAAAATATCTGCGCAGTCTTAAAATCAGGTTCCAGGTCCTATGCTTCAGAATGCCTGTCTTGAGAGCACTGCGAACGGTGGCTTGCAGCAGCCAAACCCACAATTTCAGCATCGGTATCAGTTCCTCAATATGTGCTTGCTGATAAGTCGCCCCCTAAGACGTCGTAGTCAGCAGGCGTTCTCTGCCGCCACACGCAGCGCATGTGCATGACATGTTGCGCTTTTCTCCCAGGAAAAGCATTCCGCACGCTGCAGTCCGGCAGTGATCCGTTCAGCCCGCGCCTGCGGGCTCCGGCACAGGGACCGCATGGCTTCCAGCAACGCTTCTTCGTCGCGCGGATCGATGGTCAGAGCGGCCTCGCCGGCAACCTCCGCACATGCGGCCACATTGGATGTAATCACCGGGCAACCGGACGACATGGCCTCGATGATGGGCATGCCGAAACCTTCATACAGCGATGGAAAAATGAAAGCAAGAGCATGCTGGTAGAGTTTTGCCATTTCCTGCGTCTCCAGTATGCCCGTGAGCACGCGCACGCCGTCGATCCCTTCATAATGCCGCGCGTTCCGCGCTGGAAGCTTCAGCACGAGCCCGACATCATGGTCGCGTCGGAGCCGGCGAAAGGCCGTCACTATCCGGCGTATGTTTTTGCGCGGCTCATCGTTGGAGATATGGAGGAAATAGGGCTCAGCCGCTGGTTCATCGCAAGGCGTGAATATGTCGCTGTCCACCCCATGGTGACACACATGAATCTTTTCAGGCGGAACATTCGTGAACTGGACGGCCTCGTCCTTCACGAATGCGGAAACCGCGATGATGCCAGCTACGGAAGCATGGGCCTTCTGCCATAGCGCACGCTTCCGGCTGGCATAGCGGCCCGACATGACCATTCCTTTCAGAGTACGAAAATATTCCCATCCCTTCAGTGTTACCGGTGCAAAACCGTGTACTGTCACTACCAGGGGCGGCAGATTATTTCCCAGAAGAAAGCCCTCTGGAGGGTTGCCTCCACCGGAACGGATGTCCCAGAGAACATCGGCCGACTTCGGCAAATCGTTCCTGCTTGTGAAAGGAATGACCGATATGCCGTGCCCAGGCAGATATCGCTGTACATTTCCGGCATAAACCCTGAAGCTCTGGGGAATCTCGGGACTCTGATAGATTCCAATATTCAGTGTGGTATCGGTCACTGCGCTGATCCTGTCAGCCGTGATTGATCGATGAAGATTGACGTGGATAGTTTTTTCTTGTCATGGTGATGGGATACCGGCGAAGCATTGCGCGAGCCCGTCGCTGCATTTTAAGGACCATGTGAGCATGTCGGCCAGGAATATGACCTGCTGGAAGCCGCAGCATTGCATGGATAGTATCCTATCGACCGGGCGACAATAAAATTTTTTAAAACTGCAATTATCATAGCGGACATCCCATGAATCAATGCGCAAAAATACACGACGATATCCCTTCTGCTCCCAGAGCGTGGAAGCAGTCGTTTATGACAATATGGCGTAAACGAGATACTTTCGATGTGCGTATGCCATTTTGTCCTGAACAGCCCGGAAGGATGGGTGCGCGTATCGCCTATAATGCCGACTTCGCCCCTGCGGTCGAGCCTCTGGCCCAGATTGAGTCCAGCCTTTCCGACAACCCATAGCAATAGGGATAACCCTCCGTCATGATGGCAAAATCCAGGCCAGCCGTCTCCGTGATCATTCCCGCCTATAACTGTGAAGCTTATATCACGGAAACACTTGACAGCATTTTCGGTCAGACTTTCGGAGATCTGGAAGTCATCGTGATCGACGATGGTTCCACCGATCGCACCCCGCAGATCGTTACCTCTTACGGAGCGCCTGTGAGACTCATCACGCAGGCGAATTCAGGCGTATGCGCCGCGCGGAATCGGGGAATCCGTGAAGCCGCCGGGCAGTATCTTTGCCTGCTGGATCATGATGATTACTGGTTTCCGGACAAACTTGCGCTTCAGGTGCAGGAAATGGAGCGGCAGCCGGACGTCGGCCTGGTATACAGTACTTTTGCCTTCTGGTATCCGAATGCCGAAGGCCGGTTTCCCGATCCCGGCAGTTACCAAACCTCGCCTGAGCCGTCGGGGTTGGACGAGGAGTTCTCTGGCTGGATATATCATCTGCTGCTGCTCGACTGCTGGGTATTGACCAGTTCCGCGCTGATTCGCGCGGAAGTGTTCGAGAGATGTGGTGTATTTGACGAGTCCCTGCCCTACAGCGAAGACTGGGATCTCTGGCTGCGCATGTCGCGGGAATATCCTTTTGCCAAGTTGAAAAAAACGCTGACCCTTTATCGCCAGCACCCCCGGCAAGGAAACCTGGTGGAAAGGAATACAGACTATCGGACCGAACTGCTGAGCAGGGCGGCAGCAAAATGGGGGCTGTGCAGTCCCGTCAATCGGTGTATCACCAGGCATCAATTCAGGGAAACCATGGCTCGTTATCACAGGGATTTCGGTATTCGACACCTTGCCGCAGGTAACCTGAAAATAGCCAACCGCTCCTTTTTCAAGTCCTGGCTCATCTTTCCCCTCCGGATAAAAAATCTGGCGTACATTGTCGCCGGATTGATGGGCTGGAGGCCGAAGTGGTAGCAGCCTGCAGAGCGGTCGGGAGAATTCAGTATTTGCGCAGGACTTTCTCGATCAGCCAGAATGGTTTGACCAGGAGCCAGCTCCAGGATTTGTAGATACGGAAGAATTTGATCCTGTAATCGGCACGTTCTTCGTTCAGGTAGCGTATTTGTTCAACCAGTTCGATGCTCCAGGTTTTCTGATAGGCAGAGAATTCGCTTGCGACGGCATCGGCGAGCTGATGAAACGCTTTGTCATCCGCAGATGTTTCCCTGAAGATCCCGTACAGCCTGTATGCCATCGATGACAAAGTGTCCTGCTCCGCCTCTTCCACAGCGTCGGCTTTATGATGGCGAAGAGATGGTGAGACAAAACCGTTGATTGTAGCGGTTGCCGCGGTTACAGGTATCGGAAATGCGAGATCTGCCGCACGTTCTATTCGCAGCAATACTTCGACCGGATTCTGGACAACCTGGTCAAAGGTGATAAAAACCCTGGATTCTCCCCTGGAATATCGTTCGGCATACAGGGAATGGCTTAACCATAAGACCAGTGCTTTTTCCCGCGAAAACCGGTCCCGTTTCTGCAACGATGCCCCCACCTCGAACGGGTTTCTATTCATGCAGATGAATGTCGGTTTGACTCGCTCCTTCCGGAAGATAGGCATCCACAATGGTAAAAGCCGACACATCCTGGGATCTTTGAGCGCCCAGACAGGGGCGTCCGAAAAATCGCGTTTCACGAGATTGTGCAGCCTGCTGATGAATGGTCGGACTGCCTCGCTTTCCGTCCAACCTTCCTGAAATGGCAGCAGATCATCCCACTGAGAGTTCAGGGCCAACAATAATTCGTCATGGGTATCGACGATGTCCTCATGTTCCCAGAAACCTTTTTCATTGACGCCCTTCTGTGCTTTGTACAGGCTCCTGCCCATCTTGACGCCTACGTGGCCCAAAAGCCCCGTCAACAACGAAGTGCCGCTGCGATGCATACCTAAAATGATCAATGAACTAATTTCGCTCACCTAAACCTCTGTATTCTGGAGTTTCCGGTTCTGTTTATACTGCGGCCAAGACGGTAGTTTAACTTGCCTTTAGGACACAAAGGTTCCCTATAGTCCAATTGTAGACCCGTCAGCTTGCTGCCATAATTGTTGCGAATCATGGCTATCGAGGATGAAGGGCTTCCCCTATGATCCGGTGGCTAAAAAGCGGCGACTCTGTGAGCGCCTGTATGCCGGGTACTTGCTACCGTATTCGTTTGAGGTCAGGGGCAAACAACCGATCAGCGGGAGATTCCCCCTTTTGTTCTCGTGTCGGCACAAGCAAGTCGGAAGATAAGATGGAGCGGAGACCGAGCGGACAGTTTTGGATCAATAACTCGAAATAATCATGAGTACCAATACCGTGTGGCACAATGCCACCATCACCCGCACCCATCGTGAACGGATGAATGCACACCGTTCGGTAGTGTTGTGGTTTACCGGTCTTTCTGGTTCGGGTAAATCGACCTTGGCGCATGCGGTGGAGGATAAGCTTCATCAGCTTAATTGCCGGACTTTTGTCCTGGATGGCGACAATGTTCGTCAAGGGTTATGCTCGGATCTTGGCTTTTCTGTTCAGGATCGGACCGAGAATATCCGCCGTATCAGCGAGGCAGCCAAACTTCTGGTCGAATCGGGCGTGATCGCGATGACGGCATTCATTTCTCCGTTCCAGGCGGATCGGCAGCGGGCACGCAGCATTTTTCCCCATGGCGATTTCATCGAAATTTTCTGCGACGCCCCCTTGCAGGTATGCGAGCAGCGTGACGTAAAGGGTCTGTACAGGCGCGCCAGAGCAGGTGAAGTAAAGGAGTTTACCGGCATTTCTTCCCCTTACGAAGCCCCCGTGAATCCGGAACTCGTGGTGCAGACAGGAGAGTTGCCGCTGGAAGACTGCGTGGCACAGGTCATCGGATACCTCGGTCAGCGTGACATTTTTGAGCACCGACCGGAACGGCATCCGTTAACGAAAAAGCCTCAGAGGCTGTGAAGCAGACATGAGAGACATTCTGGTCACCGTGATCGTTTTCGCCCTGCTGCCTTCCATCCTCAGGAAGCCATACATGGGCGTGCTGATGTGGGTGTGGATCAGTGTCATGAATCCACACACGCAGGGATGGGGTTTTGCCACCACCTTTCCGTTCGCGGCGATCATAGCCGCGGTGACGATGGTAACACTGCTTTTTACAAGAGAACCCAAAGGCTTGCCTCTTACTTCCGTCACCTGGGTTTTCATCGTATTCGTGCTGTGGATGAATGTAACGACCGTTTTTGCCATTTATCCGGAGGCGGTATATGAGCAGTGGAACAAGGTCATGAAAATCATGCTGATGACTTTTGTGACGCTCATGCTCATCAAGACGCAGAAACACGTAGAGTTGCTGATCTGGATAATTGTTATCTCCCTTGGCTATTACGGGGTTAAAGGCGGTATTTTTACCATAACGGGCGGGGGAGTGGATATGGTTCTCGGGCCGGAAGGGACCTTTATCGACGGAAATAACGAAATTGCGCTTGCGCTCATCATGGCCAGTCCGCTGATGCATTTCCTCCAGACGGTTTCTCCCAGGAGTTGGGTGCGGCATGCGTTGACTGCAGCAATGGTGCTTAGCGCGTTTGCTGCCCTGGGTTCCTATTCGCGTGGGGCCTTGCTGGCTATTGCGGCGATGGGAGGTTTTCTGTGGCTCAAAAGTCAGAACAAAGTTCGTATCGGACTGCTATTGGTGCTGGCTATACCCCCTGCGCTCGCATTCATGCCGGAGGAGTGGACAGCAAGAATGGATACGATCCACGCTTATGATGAGGATGAGTCCGTCCAAGGCCGTTTCAACGCCTGGTGGATGGCTTACAATCTGGCCAAGGATCGGCCGATCGGTGGCGGGTTCGAGGTTATTACGCCGGAACTGTTTTATCGTTATGCCCCCAATCCGGATGACCTGCACGCTGCTCACAGCATTTATTTCCAGGCCTTGGGTGAGCACGGTTTTATCGGCCTGGGGCTGTACTTGCTGCTTGGATTCCTGATCTGGCGCACCGGGTCGTGGATCATTCGCCATGCTAGAAAGCTGGAAGGGTATCAGTGGGCTTACAGTCTGGCTACCATGATTCAGGTGAGCCTGGTAGGATTTGCGGTAGGTGGTGCTTTTCTCAGTCTGCTCTATTTCGATGTGCCGTATTATCTCATGAGCGCAATGGTGGTGACGCGTGTCCTTGTCGAGAAGGAGTTGAAGCGGAAAGCCTTGCTGGCGGGACAGAAAAAGGGTGCGGGCACTTCGCGGCAGCACGGTCAGCTGAATCCGGTCCAGGCTCAGCCCATTGCGCAGGATGCAGGCGGGACATGACCGCTAGTAAAAATTTTCTGCCGATCCTGGTGGTCATTCCGTCGTCCCGGCTCCAGCGTCTGCCATATGCAGCGTGAACCTGATCAGTGGAACTTGGCCAGACCGGGGCGTTCCTGGAGTGTATTGCCAAGTCGAGCACTTCTGCATCTCTTTTCTTCATTTTCTTCAGCCAACCGCCTGTCTATATTGATCTACCATAGGGTACTGGCCCGGCCCGATCCTCTGTTTCCGGAAGAGAGTACGGCTGAAAGCTTCGATCAGCAGATGAGTCAGCTCTCGGCCTGCTTCCGGATCATGCCGCTGGGTGATGCGATTCAAGGCTTGCGTAAAGGCACTCTTCCTCCTCGTGCGGCGTGTATCACATTCGATGACGGTTATGCCGATAACGCGGAAGTTGCATTGCCGATACTGCAGAAGCATGACATCTGCGCCACGTTTTTCATAGCAGCCGGTTTTCTCGATGGCGGGCGCATGTGGAACGATACCGTTATCGAGTTGCTTCGGCGGACACCCGGGAAAATACTCGATCTCGAAGGTGCGGGTTTGGGTCGTTTCCGGATAGAGTCCCTTTCGGATCGCCGCCAGGCGATTCATTGTTTGCTTGGGCAACTGAAATACCTTTCGCCGGAATCAAGGCAATCGACGGTGGATGCGATGAGCGCCGCTATTCCCTTTGATCTGCCGGACGATCTCATGATGACCTCGGCGCAGGTCAGGTCACTTCATAATGCAGGCATGGATATCGGCGGACATACCATCGGCCATCCCATTCTGGCCAGGATCGGTAACGACGCAGCTCGTGCGGAAATTGCCGGTGGCAAGGAAAGGCTCGAAGGCATGATCGGGGGTAGGGTACGATTTTTTGCTTATCCCAATGGGAAGCCCGGGCAGGACTATTCTCGGGATCACGTAGGCATGGTCAGGGATCTGGGCTTCGATGCCGCGGTTTCCACCGCTCACGGCGCAGCAAGCGCGGAAAGCGATTTTTATCAGTTGCCGCGCTTTACCCCTTGGGACCGCGGAGTGATCCGATTGACCGCTCGAATGGTTCAAAATATGCTCAGGACGCCGGAAACGGTCTAGTTCTTAGTGCCTCTTCTCTTTAGTACCTCTTCTCTCAAAAGCTATATGGAAAGACCGATTACCGGTTTTGGAGTCGACCCTGACGGAGATCCGATCGCAATTCTCAGTTGTGGACATCCGCAGCACGTACGCCACAATCCGCCATTCATCAACCGTCCCTGGGTTACCACCACCGATGGCCGCGCCAGCATGCTCGGCAAGGCGCTCAATTGCATACGATGCGACCACTTCGAATTGCCCGACAGTTTTGTTCCATATAAACGGACCTCTGTCTTTACGGAAGAAACAGTTCCGTCCGGGCTGAAAAAAGACCATTCAACGAAAACCGGTGTCTGGGCGAAAATACGGGTCGAGGAGGGCAGGCTCCGTTACCGGGTGCCGTGTCTGGATATTGATACCGAATTGCAACCCGGGAAGATCGGCATTGTTGTGCCGGAGGCACTGCATAACGTGGAGCCCTTGGGGGCAGTCCGATTCTTCGTCGAGTTCTATTGCGCCCCGGGTGGCGGCACGTCATGATCCGGCTCGAGACAGGCCGCCAAGCAGTCTAAGGGTTCTTCGAGGATGCTGCCAGGGTGGGTTTGGTCGTTTTCGCGCATGATGGCGCCAGTGGCAATGGCGACTGAGAAGCCGGGCATGAGACTTGACTCGACAACCGGCAGATAACCTTCAATCGGGAGGAAAAATGCATGGAATGACTTGTTCCAGTTTGAGAGCCCCTGCGCGGTAAGCCCCGAATTGAGAGGATGAGTTGCCCGTGACGGATGAATAACCGGATTCTGCTCCGAGCCGGCATAATTGACACGACCGTCGAGTTCGCCGCGCAGGAAAGAATTCTCGTGTGACCACCAGAAAGATCCCGGATGTTCTCCATCGAGAAACGAGACGATCCCCAGGCCGTTTCCACTTCCGGCCCAATTGATGGCATTCACCGTATGTCCCAGAGCGCCATCCCAGCACTCCGGTGAGCGGATTGCCGGAGCGCATCTGCCTTCCTCAGCCGGGAGAGCGTCCGCGCTATCGGCGATATTTCCCGTATCGCCCCGGATCGTGTGAAAATCGGCATCCGCAGCAGTAATAAAGGTCCGATCTCCTCGAGCGGCTTCCAAAGCCGCCTTGTTATTCAGAATCCCGCTGTAATCGGGTGTCTCTGGCGGCCTGCCCGGTGCTCCAGTAAGAAAAGCTTCTCCGCTCTGTATCACCAGCACATCAAACTCTTCAAAGTTCGGTACGGGGCCGTGGGGCTCCCAGAAAGTCAGATGCCAGGCTGAGCCGTCATTTTGAGGAAGCTGGTGGGCAATTCCAGACAATTGCGAAATCATCTGACGGTATTCGGAGGCCGGATGAGCATAGGTATACCATAGCACGGTGATGGGGGCGCCGTCCCTCCCCGCATGGGCCGGTGAAAAGCAGACTGCCGCGCTGGACATGACCAGCGCGATTCGAAGGCGGGTTTTCTTTCTCCTATTCTCGCGAGACAGCAGGAGATGAAAGAATCGTATCATGCCGCTTCCCCCAAAAAGCGAGTGCTCAGCCCGCACTATAATGGCTGTCCGAGAGTACCGGGGAGTCTGATGCCTGATATAGGGCGAAAAATCCTTGTGCTTGAATTCGTGAGACTGATTCCGTCAAGCTCGGCAGCATTTTCGCATGCGTGGGAAGCGACTTCTCATTGACTGCTTTGTTAAACCCGATTAAAATCCCGGTTATTTTGAATTCGGCCAATACCCGTATATGCATTTCCCGTGTTTTTTCATCGGGCATCGGGGAAAACTTGAAAAGAATAACCCGTAACCGGCGTCAGCCGGGAACGAAAAATCAGATCTTCCGAGAACAGAATTTCAACGGCAAAGTCAACGAGCAGCGAGTCTGACTGACGCCAAAAAACTATGCCTTGGATACGGAACAAGCCAGTACGCATTGTCATGCGTTGGCAACTGATCGTCACGGTGGCGATGGTGGCCACCTTTGGCCTGTTGTGGGGGATTCACGGTGCTGCTTCTGCCTTGCTGGGCGGGGCGATCAGTATGGCTTCCGCAGCGGTATTTTCTGCGATCACCTCCCGGTACCGGGGTTCCACCGCGAGCGGCGTGCTGATTACGGCGCTCAAAGCGGAAGCGGTAAAGATTATCGTAATGATCATCCTGCTCTGGCTGGTGATGACGTTATACGACGACGTTGTGGCGATCGGGTTCATTGGAACATTCGCCCTCACGGTCCTGGTTTTTGGAATGGCTTTATTCGTCACGGATGACGCAAGGAATCCGCCGCAGTTGCCGGAGAAGCCGGGCGCGGTTGCCCGGAACTGAAAGGCTTGAACCAGATAATAGCTTAGATAGGTAAAAAATGGCATCGGGAACGGAACTCACCCCCACTTCATACATGGACCACCATCTCACCAACCTGACTGTCTCGCTGGGTGAAGGTTCGTTCTGGACATTGCATGTCGATACGCTGGTGATGGCGGTACTGCTGGGTTTTCTCAGCATGGGTTTTCTCTGGTGGGTCGTGCGCGGCGCCACTTCAGGCGTTCCCGGCAAACGCCAGGCGTTTGTCGAACTGACCATCGAATTCATCGATGACCAGGTCAAAAGTACTTTCCACGGTGATCGCCACGCATTCGTCGCACCCCTTGCCCTTACCGTCTTCGTCTGGGTGCTGATAATGAATGCCATGGACCTTTTGCCCATAGACATCATGGCCGGAGTCTACTCGGTGCTGGGGTTGCACAACTGGCGCAGCGTGCCCACCACCGATATAAACACCACGTTTGCCTTGGCGCTCTCCGTGTGGCTGCTGATGATCTTTTTCAATGTGAAGGTCAAGGGACTGGGTGGCTGGATACATGAGCTGGTTTGCACTCCTTTTGGCAAGAATCCCATACTGTGGCCGGTCAATATCCTGTTCAACATCGTTGAATATGTTTCCAAGCCGCTGTCCCATTCCCTCCGCCTCTACGGAAACATCTACGCCGGGGAGATCATCTTCCTGTTGCTGGGCATGTGGGCCGCTACCGGTATTGCGGGAACCCTGTTTGGTACCATCCTGCACTTGGGATGGGCTATCTTTCATATTCTGATCATCACATTACAGGCATTCATTTTCATGATGTTGACGGTCGTTTATCTTTCGATGGCGCACGAATCGCACTGATCACTGAATATCGATCCTGCGCTTTCCGCCGACGAAAACCGCGATTTACTTTACTACTACGAAGAGGAAAACCAGATGGAGAATTTGCAATATTTGGCGATGATTCAGGCCTACACCGGCATTGGCATTGGTCTGATGATCGGCCTCGGTGCTGCGGGCGCCTGTATCGGTATCGGCATCATGTGCGCGAGCTTTCTTGAAGGCGCCGCGCGTCAGCCCGAAATGATTCCGGCTCTGCAAGGCAAGGTGTTCCTGCTGCTCGGTCTGATCGATGCGTCGTTCATTATCGGCGTGGGTCTGGCTATGCTCTTTGCGTTCGGCAATCCGTTGCTGGCAGTCATTAAATAGTCACACACGCTCTCGTATCATTCCCAGAGGCTAGTCATGAATATCAACTTCACGCTTATTTCCCAGGCTATGGCTTTTGCCATGTTCATCTGGTTTACAGTCAGGTTTGTCTGGCCTCCATTGCTGCGTGCAATCGAAAACCGGCAGAAATCGATCGCCGAAGGATTGGCTGCGGGGGAGCGGGGGCGGCATGCGCTGGAGTTGGCCAGTCAGCGCTCCGCCGATGTCGTGAGAGACGCCAAGGAACGCGCGGCCGATATCATTGCCCAGGCGGAGAAACGTGCTGCCGAGATCATAGACGAGGCCAAAGTGGTCGCAAAGGACGAAGGTGATCGCATTATCGTTGGTGCCAAGGCGGAAGTGGATCAGGAGGTATCCCGTGCAAGGGAAACCTTGCGGCAACAGGTGGCGGATTTGGCACTTGCGGGCGCTGCAAAAATACTTCGCCGGGAAGTCGACGCCAAGGTGCATGCTGATCTGCTCACCTCGATCAAGGCGGAGCTCTGAGCAATGGCTGAAACCCGTACCATTGCGAGACCATATGCCGAGGCTGTTTTCAAGGTAGCAAGAAACAAGAACGATCTGGTTTCGTGGGCTGCCATGCTGGGACTGGCAGCATCCATGGCATCCGACGCGCAGATTCGCGCGCTCATCGGCGATCCGAATGTGCCATCGAAGCGTCTAGGCGAGCTCCTCATTGCGATCTGCGGCGACCGGCTCAACGACGAAGGGCGCAATTTCATCCTGCTGCTGGCGGAAAACGGGCGGATCGAGATATTGCCCGAAGTGTACGAGATGTTCGATCAACTCAAGGCTCGTCACGAAGGCGTCATGGAGGCGAAGGTTATTTCTGCCTTTCCCCTGGATGACACGCAGCTGCGGAACCTGTTGACTGACCTGGAAGCAAAATTCCAGCGCAGGATTGAAGCGAAAGTAAGTGTCGACCCGGAATTGATAGGTGGAGTGAAGGTTGAAATTGGCGATGAAGTCCTCGATGCCTCCGTACGAGGCAAACTGGAAGCCATGGCTGTTGCCCTTAAAAGCTAGGAGCTATCTTAAATGCATTTAAATCCATCTGAAATCAGTGAACTGATCAAGAGCAGAATAGAAGGACTCGCTGCCGCTGCGGAAATTCGTACTCAGGGCACGATCGTTTCCGTAACCGACGGTATCGTACGTGTCCATGGCTTATCCGACGTCATGCAGGGGGAGATGCTGGAATTTCCCGGCAATACGTTTGGTCTCGCGCTCAATCTGGAGCGCGACTCCGTCGGCGCAGTAGTGCTGGGCGAATACGAACACATTACCGAAGGCGATACCGTTAAATGTACCGGGCGTATCCTTGAGGTTCCAGTGGGCGAGGAACTTATCGGCCGCGTCGTCAATGCGCTGGGGCAGCCGATCGACGGCAAGGGTCCGATCAGCACAAAACGCTCCGAGCCTATCGAGAAGATCGCCCCCGGTGTGATTTGGCGTCAATCGGTCAATCAACCCGTGCAAACCGGACTCAAGTCCATCGATTCCATGGTCCCGATCGGACGCGGCCAGCGCGAGCTGATCATCGGCGACCGGCAGACGGGCAAGACCGCGGTGGCAGTGGATGCAATCATAAATCAGAAGGGCGAAAATATGACTTGCATCTACGTGGCGATCGGTCAGAAAGCCTCGTCTATCAGCAATGTGGTCCGCAAGCTGGAAGAACACGGCGCGATGGAATACACCATCGTGGTGGCGGCCACCGCGTCGGAATCTGCGGCTATGCAGTTCATCGCACCGTACTCCGGCTGCACCATGGGTGAATACTTCCGTGATTCCGGCAGGGACGCCCTGATCATCTATGATGATTTGACCAAGCAGGCATGGGCTTATCGCCAGATTTCGCTGCTGCTGCGGCGTCCGCCTGGGCGGGAAGCATACCCCGGTGACGTGTTCTATCTCCACTCCCGTTTGCTGGAACGGGCCGCCCGCGTGAGCGCAGCCTATGTCGAGAAGGAAACCAATGGCGAGGTGAAAGGCAAAACCGGTTCGCTGACAGCCCTTCCGGTGATCGAAACACAGGCGGGCGATGTTACTGCGTTCGTTCCCACCAACGTGATTTCCATTACTGATGGTCAGATCTTCCTGGAATCCGATCTGTTCAATGCAGGTATCCGCCCGGCCATCAACGCGGGTATCTCGGTATCTCGTGTGGGCGGCGCGGCGCAGACCAAAGTCATCAAGAAGCTGGGCGGCGGGGTGCGTCTGGCGCTGGCTCAGTATCGTGAACTGGCGGCCTTTGCCCAGTTTGCATCAGATCTGGACGAGGCCACCCGCAAGCAACTGGAACGCGGCAAGATGGTGACGGAATTGATGAAGCAGCCGCAATATTCCACCTTGAGCGTATCCGAAATGGCCGTCACCCTGTTTGCCGTGAACAAGGGATACCTGGACGACGTCGAGGTCAAGAGGGCGCTGGCATTCGAGTCCGCGTTGAAAGGCTACATACGCAGCAAGTACCCGACCATCATGGAAAAGATTGAAACCACGAAGGACCTCGATGCCGCGACCGAGAAGGAGCTCGACGACGCGATCCAGGACTTCAAAAAGAACGGAACCTACTGATCCATGGCCGGCAGCAGAGAGATACGCAATAAGATCAAGAGCGTAAAAAATACGCAGAAGATCACGCGCGCAATGGAAATGGTGGCCGCCTCGAAAATGCGCAAGGCACAAGAACGCATGAGGAAAGCCCGCCCCTATGGCGAGAAAATTCGGAACGTTGCAGCACACATGAGTCGCGCCTACACGGAGTACCGGCATCCTTTTCTGATCGAACGGGATTCCGTCAAGCGTGTCGGCATTGTGGTCGTCACATCGGACAAGGGCTTGTGCGGTGGCCTCAATACGAACGTACTGCGCCTGGCCGTCAACAGGATGAAGGCATGGGAAGCCGAGGGCGAGCAGATCGAAGCGTGCTGCATCGGCAACAAGGGGTTGGGATTCATGAACCGCATTGGCGCCAGCGTGATTTCTCACGTGGTAAGCCTGGGCGATGCCCCAGACCTGGAAAAGCTCATTGGCGCCATAAAGGTTCTGCTGGACGGCTACACCGAAGATCGCTTCGATCGCGTCTATATTTTTTATACCCGCTTCATCAATACCATGAAGCAGGAACCGGTGATGGAACAGTTGCTCCCGCTCACAGACGAGCGTCTCAAGGGAGGTGACGGCCCTCAGGGACAGCGGGGGGTATGGGACTATATCTACGAGCCCGAAGCCAAGCCGGTGATAGACGACATCATGGTCCGCTATATAGAGGCGTTGATCTATCAGGCGCTGACAGAAAACATGGCTTCGGAGCAATCCGCGCGCATGGTGGCGATGAAGGCCGCGTCGGACAATGCCGGAAACGTGATCAATGAGTTGACGCTGATTTACAACAAATCACGCCAGGCCGCCATTACCAAGGAGCTGTCTGAAATCGTCAGCGGTGCGGCGGCCGTTTAATATATTTGATTCAAGAACTTAAGGAACAACATGAGCCAGGGAAAAATTGTTCAGTGTATCGGCGCCGTGGTTGACGTCGAGTTTACACGCGAAGACATGCCTAAGGTATATGACGCACTCGTGCTTGAGGGTACTGAACTGACCCTAGAGGTGCAGCAGCAGCTTGGAGATGGCGTGGTGCGCACCATCGCGCTTGGGTCTTCCGACGGACTGAGACGCGGCATGATGGTCACCAATACCGGAGACCAGATTCAGGTTCCGGTCGGCACCAAGACCCTCGGCCGGATCATGGATGTGCTGGGAAGGCCCATAGATGAGGCCGGACCTGTCGGTGCCGAAAAAACCATGTCGATCCATCGCAAGGCGCCCGCTTTCGATGAGCTTTCCGCATCCACCGAACTGCTGGAAACAGGCATCAAGGTTATCGATCTCGTATGCCCTTTCGCCAAAGGCGGCAAGGTGGGACTGTTCGGTGGCGCGGGTGTGGGGAAGACCGTCAACATGATGGAATTGATCCGCAATATCGCCATTGAACACAGCGGCTATTCAGTATTTGCCGGCGTGGGGGAGCGTACGCGCGAAGGTAACGACTTCTATCATGAAATGAAGGACTCCAACGTGCTGGACAAGGTGGCACTGGTCTATGGGCAGATGAACGAACCGCCCGGCAACCGGTTGCGCGTGGCATTGACCGGCCTGACCATGGCGGAGTACTTTAGAGACGAAGGCCGCGATGTGCTTCTGTTCGTGGATAATATATACCGTTATACCCTCGCGGGTACCGAAGTGTCGGCCCTGCTGGGCCGGATGCCTTCCGCAGTGGGATATCAGCCGACCCTGGCGGAGGAAATGGGCCGCCTGCAGGAGCGCATTACCTCCACCAAGTCAGGTTCCATCACTTCCATTCAGGCTGTCTATGTGCCAGCGGACGACTTGACCGATCCCTCTCCAGCCACGACATTCGGTCACCTGGACGCAACCGTGGTGCTGTCGCGCGACATCGCCTCGCTCGGCATTTATCCTGCAGTGGATCCACTCGATTCCACCTCCCGTCAGCTCGACCCGCTGGTCGTGGGCGAGGAGCATTACAGCACCGCGCGCGCAGTTCAGCAGACCTTGCAGCGCTACAAGGAATTGCGCGATATCATTGCGATTCTGGGCATGGACGAGCTGTCGCCAGAAGACAAGCTTGCCGTGGCGAGAGCCCGCAAGATTCAGCGTTTTCTGTCGCAACCCTTCAACGTGGCGGAAGTGTTTACCGGCGCGCCCGGCAAATATGTTTCCCTGAAAGATACCATCAAGGGATTCAAGGGCATTGTTGCAGGCGAGTACGATCATCTGCCGGAGCAGGCGTTTTATATGGTTGGCGGCATAGAAGAAGCGGTCGAGAAGGCCAAGACCATACAATAAGCCAGATTTAAACGGATTGGCGCATATCTGCCAGATCTCGAATCAATAATGAATGGGAAGTAAAATGGGCGTGTTTCATGTCGATATCGTCAGCGCGGAGGAGTCCATTTACTCCGGCCCTGCCGAGTTTCTGGTCGCACCAGCGGAAGCTGGAGAGGTAGGGGTTTATCCGCAGCACACCCCCATGCTCACGCGCATCAAGCCGGGATCGGTGCGCATCAAGGCGCCTCTTCAGGAAGAAGAATTGGTCTACGTTTCCGGCGGTATGCTGGAGATTCAACCGGATGTGGTGACCATCCTCGCCGATACGGCGGTGCGCGGGGCCAATCTCGATGAAGCGAAAGCAATGGAGGCCAAGAAGCGGGCGGAGGAGGCGATGAGGGACCGTTCTTCCGCACTGGATTATGCGCGAGCCCAGGCTGAGCTCAGTGAAGCGATCGCCCAACTGGCGGCCATCCAGAAGCTGCGGAAGCGCGGGCATTGATACAAAAAAAGCGGCAACGGCCGTTTTTTTTGTATCAGAAAGAACCAGAACTGTATCCCTCCGAATTCGGATTGCGATATCCGGGACGGTATCTCGTCCGGATGCTTTTCAGGTGTCCGCCGACAGTGGCCGCTGCATTTGATGTTTCATCGTGGCATGTGGTAAATTAGCCCGACCAGATAACCGGCTCAAAGCTGTTCCCAGCTAGTGGATAGCTGGTAGCCCACTGATCGAAACCCTCTGACTGAGTAAGGGCTGCCACAAATCCCGGAAAACTCCCGGCCTCAGGTTGTCGCCCGGCTACTTCTTTCATATCCCTGGCTTCCAGCTCACATCGACATGCACAAACTGAATGTCGTCATCCTCGCTGCCGGACTTGGCAAGCGCATGTATTCGAGCCTGCCCAAGGTATTGCACCCGTTGGCAGGAAAACCCCTTCTTGCACATGTGCTGGACACCGCACGAACATTGTCTCCGCAACGGATTTGCATCGTATATGGACACGGTGGCGAGATCGTACCCCGGGCAATCGGAGACCCCGCCCTGACCTGGGCGCTGCAATCGCCTCAGCTGGGCACAGGTCATGCGCTCATGCAGGCGCTGCCCCATCTGGATAAACGGGGAATGACTCTCGTCTTATACGGCGATGTACCGCTTACCCGTGCTGAAACATTGCAAAAGCTGCTTGCAGTTGCGAACGAACAGACTCTAGGTCTCCTGACAGTGGGGTTGCCCGATCCCTCAGGTTACGGTCGAATCGTCCGCAACAGCGAAACAGGGAACATAGCGGCCATTGTCGAGGAAAAGGACGCCAGCGAGTCCCAGCGCACCATCCGTGAGACCAATACCGGCATCATGGCCATACCCAACGAATATTTGTACGGGTGGTTGTCCAGGCTGGAAAACCATAACGCCCAGAAGGAATATTATCTGACCGATATCGTTTCCATGGCGGTCAGCGATGGCATTCGGGTGGAAGCGGCACAACCGGACCATGCATGGGAAACGACCGGCGTCAATAGCAAGACGCAGTTGGCGGCGCTGGAGCGCATCTATCAGGCTGAATATGCGCGTAAACTGCTGGAGCAGGGCGTCACCTTGGCGGATCCCGCGCGCATCGATGTGCGCGGTCAACTTTCCTGCGGCCGGGACGTTACCATAGATATCGATTGTATTTTTGAAGGCGACGTCCACTTGGACCATGGTGTAACGGTAGGCGCGCACAGTATACTCAAGAACGTCAAGGTAGCGGCCGATGCGGCCATCGCCCCGTTCAGCCTGATCGAAGCCGCTGAAATCGGCGAAAACTGCCGCATTGGGCCTTATGCGCGCATTCGTCCCGGCACCCGGCTCGACCGTGACGTCCATATCGGCAATTTCGTCGAGGTAAAGAACAGCGTCATTGCCAGCAGCAGCAAGGTGAATCACCTGAGCTACATCGGGGATGCCGAGGTGGGCAGGAGCGTCAACATCGGCGCCGGTACCATCACCTGCAACTATGATGGTGCCAACAAGTACAAGACCATCATCGAGGATAACGTTTTTGTCGGATCGGACACGCAACTGGTCGCGCCTGTGAAGGTGGCGCAAGGCTCCACCATCGGAGCAGGGTCGACCATTACCAGGGATACGCCGCCACAGCAGTTGACGTTGTCGCGTGCGCGCCAGACAACCATCGAGGGCTGGCAGCGGCCGGTGAAAAAAACCCCAAAAGCGGGTTAGCCAGCCCTCAGCGGGAGATGGCAGAGTTGAATAATCGGGCATATAGCAAAAAGGAACTCATCCCATGTGTGGAATCGTCGGCGCGATAGCGAACACCAATATTGTCCCTACTCTGCTGGAAGGATTGCGTCGCCTGGAATATCGGGGCTACGACTCCGCCGGTATCGCACTCAATAATGGCCATCTGCAAAGGTTGCGTACGACCGGGCGGGTGGCGGAGCTCTGCAAGCTCGCGGATGAACAGCATTTCAGCGGCGATGTCGGTATTGCCCATACCCGCTGGGCCACTCACGGTGCGCCGTCCGAGCGCAACGCTCATCCGCACTTCTCGGGTGACCTGCCCAAGGTCGCGGTTGTGCACAACGGCATCATCGAGAATCATGAGTCGCTGCGCCAGCGTCTCCAGAATGAAGGATTCACCTTTACCTCTGATACGGATACGGAGGTCATCGCCCATCTGGTTTCGTTCCATTTGAAGGAGAGTTCCGATCTGTTCGAGGCGGTATGCCGTTCCGCTGGCGAACTGCGAGGCGCTTACGCCATCGCGGTGATGGAGGAAGCGCGGCCGGAACGCATCGTCGTCTGTCGCAACGGCGCGCCATTATTACTCGGCCTGGGAGACACCGGCAACTATGCCGCCTCGGATGCATCAGCCCTTCTGCAGGTTACCCGGCGCATGATTTATCTGGAAGATGGCGACGTGGCAGAACTTCATCGTGACGGATACCGAATCGTCAATCTGCAAGGCGGCAACCGCACGGAGGTCACGCGCAGGGTGCAGGAAAGCGAGTTGACGAACGATGCGGTGGAAATGGGACCGTACGACCATTTCATGCAGAAAGAAATATTCGAGCAGCCCGGCGTGGTCGCCAATACCCTGGAAATGGTGCTCAACGCCCAATCGATTTCGCCGCGATTGTTCGGAACCGAGGCAGAGAACATTTTCAACCATACGGACAGCGTTCTCATTCTCGCTTGCGGCACCAGTTACCATGCCGGAGTGGTGGCGCGCTACTGGCTGGAAACGGTGGCGGGACTGCCCTGCAACGTCGAGATCGCCAGTGAGTATCGCTATCGCAACCCAGCGATCGGGCCCAACACGCTGGTAGTGGGAATCTCTCAATCCGGAGAAACCGCGGATACCCTCGCCGCCTTGAGTTACGCGAAGTCGCTGGGGCATCGCTACAGCCTCGCGATCTGCAACGTCGCAGAAAGCGCACTGGTGCGCCAGACCGATCTGCGTTTCCTGACTCGCGCCGGTCCGGAAATCGGCGTGGCTTCCACCAAGGCATTCACCACGCAACTCGCGTCCCTGATGCTGCTCACCATGACCCTGGCGAAAATGCGCCATAAACTCACTGGCGAGGGCGAACGCGAGATGATCATCGCATTGCGGCACTTGCCAGTCGCATTGCAGAACGCCCTGCAAGTCGAACCGCAGGTCAAGGAGTGGGCCGCCCGGTTCGCGGACAAGCGCCACGCCCTTTTTCTTGGCCGCGGCATGCACTATCCCATTGCCCTGGAAGGTGCGCTCAAACTCAAGGAGATTTCCTACATTCATGCCGAGGCGTATGCAGCAGGCGAATTGAAGCATGGCCCGCTTGCGCTGGTGGATAAAGACATGCCGGTGGTGGCCATCGCGCCCAATGACGCGCTGCTGGAAAAACTCAAGTCGAACCTGCAGGAAGTACGCGCGCGTGGCGGAGAGCTCTATGTTTTTGCCGACGCTGACTCCCATATTCAGGAAAGTGAAGGCCTGCATGTCATCCGCCTGGCGGAACACGCCGGTCTGCTCAGCCCCATCCTTCACACGATCCCGCTGCAATTGCTCGCCTATCATGTCGCCTTGCAAAAAGGCACGGACGTCGACAAGCCGAGGAACCTGGCGAAATCGGTAACGGTGGAATGATAAGAAAGCTACTAAGACTTGATTACCCAAAACTAGCTGAATGGACCAGATGAACCTGTGGCGCTGATTGGCGATCGATAAGGTGGTCCCAAGAAAGGGGGGGTAGCTTTAGCGACTCCATATAGTCGCTTGAGCGGCCCCCACAAACTACAACTCTCCGCTTTGCCGGGGAATACTTACTCGAGTATTAAATTTTCCAACTTTAAAGCTAGAACCATCGGCTGGTCAGCTTTCGCTGACCGCGCCATAAGTATGGCGATTAATCGAGATCTGAAAGTATCATCCCGTTTACAGTCTTTTATTTTGAGAAATGCTAGAAATACTCTTTGGAAAAATGGTACTGCGGGACCATTCCTGAAGCTTATGGTAAAGCATTACGAAGACAATAGTGATCTAGCGTTTCATTTTCAACCACAGTCCAGTCTTTTCTGATTGATTGTGGGGAAAAAAGGTCGGTTATTGGGCTTATAAGAATGGATGGTCTTCTTGCTTGCGTTCTTGATAGTAATATCTAGAACTGCCACTGTCGATTGTTACTCGTAACGCAACGCTTCCACCGGTTTCAGTTCTGCTGCTTTTCGGGCCGGATAAAAACCAAAAAATATGCCTACTCCCGAGGCGAAGGCAAACGCTAAAAAAATCATGCCGAAGGTGATGACCACGATCATGCCTGTCACGTAACTGACTGCCCAGGCGCCAGCGATGCCCATGGCGACGCCGACGGCTCCGCCCAGGACGCAGATGACCAGCGCTTCCAGCAAAAATTGCGTGAGGATGTCGCGCCGGTTAGCACCGACCGCCATGCGTATGCCAATCTCGCGGGTTCGTTCAGTCACCGACACCAGCATGATGTTCATGATGCCAATGCCGCCCACCAGCAGTGAAATGGAAGCGATCGCGCCCAGCATGATGGACATGACCTTGGCTGCACCGGTAGCCACAGCGGCGAGCGCTGCCAGGTTGCGTACCGTGAAGTCATTTTCCGCACCGTCGGCAATACGGTGGCGCTGACGCAGCAGCAGATTCATCTCGGCCTCGGCTTCATCCATGCTTCCCGCCGAGCGTGCCTGCGCCATCAGGAAGCGAATCGTGCCGGGGAACTGATTGCCAAAAATCTGACGCTGCCCGGTAGTGATCGGAATGAACACCGCGTCATCCTGGTCGCGGCCGTCCAGGCTTTGACCCTTGGGAGCGAGCACGCCTGCAACAACGAACGGGCTGCTCTTAAGGCGCAGTGTTTTTCCTGTTGGATCATCCTCGCCAAACAGATTTTCTGCAGCAAGCTTTCCGAGGAGGACAACGCGGGCGCCGGAACGCACATCGACGTCCGTGAAAGGAGCGCCGCTTTCGGTTCCCCAATTACGTATCGAAAAATAGTCAGGGGTGACGCCGGTTACTACGGTGCTCCAGTTATTCGCACCATAATTCAGCTGCGCCGTGCCAGTGATGAGGGGCGCCGTCGCCTTGATCGAAGGCAGATGGGCGATAGCCTGCGCGTCGCCCATGGTAAGGGTCTGCACCGAGCCGGCCGCGGAGCGCAACGCGCCCGAAGAGGTGGCGCCCGGCACGACGATGAGCAGGTTGCTGCCCATGGAGTCGATTGCCTGGCTGACGGTCGTCTGCGCACCTTGCCCGACCGCCAGCATCAGCACCACCGCCGCCACGCCTATGATCATCCCAAGCATGGTCAGCCCGGTACGCAGCCGGTTGAGGCGCAGCGCGCGCAAGGCCTCGCTGATGATGGTCATGAGGGTCATACGTTCACGCTCATGCTGCGCGCGCTGTTTCGTCGCATACTCCCATCGTAGACCACGCGGCCATCCTGCAAGCGGACGAGGCGCCGGGTAAAGGCGGCAATGTCATCTTCATGCGTCACCAGCACAACGGTGATACCCTGTTCACAGTTGAGGTGCTCGAAGATCGCCATGATCTCACGACTTGTCTGGGTGTCCAGGTTGCCAGTGGGTTCATCCGCAAGGATGAGCTGCGGGTTGCTGACCAGCGCCCTGCTGATGGCGACCCGTTGCTGCTGCCCACCGGAGAGCTGGGTCGGCTCGTACGTTGCAAATCTGGCAAGGCCGGTCCGGCTCAGCAGTTCCAGCGCGCGCTTGCGGCTCTCCGAGCGGCTCAAGCCGCTGTAGAGAAGTGGCGTTGCGACGTTATCGAGCGCTGACATTCGCTTGAGCAGATTGAATCCTTGAAATACGAAACCGATGTTGCGATTACGCATCCGCGCCAGTTCGTCGCGGGAAAGGGAAGCAATATCGCGTCCATCCAGCCAGTAGTGGCCGCTCGTTGGCGTATCGAGGCAGCCCAGAATATTCATGAGGGTCGATTTTCCGGAACCGGAGTGTCCCATGATGGCAATAAACTCACCCCGGCTGATTGTAAGATTTACATCGAACAGCACCTGGCTGTTCAGTTCTCCGGTTTTTCCCATGCCTTTCGCATCGCCGCCCAATCTATAGATTTTGCAGAGGTTTTCCACCCGAATGAGCGGGCTGGCTGATCCAGTATTTTGCAGGACGGTCATCAGAACATTCTGAACCTGAATTTGCTGCCGGACCCGTCCGTGTCCGCGATCTCGCGAATGATCAGGCTGTCTCCCGCTTCGACATCACCTCCGACAATTTCCGTGAAGCTGTGATCGGCCGTGCCAGTTCGGATATTGACGGGAACGGATTTTTCCCCTTGCAGCCGATAAACAGTGCGTTCCCCTGGCTGACGGCGATCAGGCCTAGCAGAACCAGACTCATCCTCAGGCTGGTAGCGCAACGCGGCGTTGGGGGCACGCAGCACATTCTTTTTCTCATCGATGGTGAAACGCACATTGGCGGTCATGCCTGGCAGCAGCAATCCTTCGTCATTCGTCACGGCGACGATCACATTGTATGACACCACATTCTGCTGGATCGTTGGGTTCAACCGCACCTGTTCCACCGTGCCGATGAATTCCCGTTCCTGGAAGGCATCCACCGTGAAATGAACCGTCTGTCCGAGATGGAGCTGACCGATGTCCGCTTCTGCGACACTGGTGTCGATCTGCATCTGGCGCAGATCTTTGGCAATCTGAAACAGGGTAGGCGTCTGAAAGCTGGCCGCAACCGTCTGGCCGATATCTACATTGCGCGCAATCACGACGCCCGAGATGGGTGAGCGGATAACGCTATAGTTGAGGTTGGTCCGGTCGCGTGCAAGCTGTGCCTCGCTGACCGCGAGCTGGGCACGGGCTGCTTCCAGCTGCTGCTCGACCACATCCAGGGCATCCGGAGAAATAAATCCCTGATCAATCAGGGAGCGATTGCGCGCCATCTTTTTTTCCGCCAGCCTCAACGCGACCCGGGCATTGGCTACGTTTGCTTCTGTCTGCTGCAACTGGGCCTGAAATAGCGAAGGATCGAGTTCTACCAGCACCTGGCCTTCCTTTACCGGATCGTTGAAGTCGGCATGCAGTTTGTAGACCGTGCCGGATACCTGCGTGCCGACATTCACCAGAACCACGGGATTGAGCGTTCCGTTGGCGCTGATGCTTTGAACGATATCGCCCCGATCGACTGCTTGCGTCTTGTATGGTGTGTGCCCGGATTCGGGCCGGGATATCCAGTACCAGATCCCGGCTGAGAAGAGCAGCAGTGCCAGGAACGAGACAAGACGCGGCTTTCGTGAAAGAAAAAACATGGGAGTAAAATAGGTCCTGTAACAGGCAGGCAAAAGGCGAATATTACTTGAGCTCGAGAGGGCTGGCCCGCTGGCAGGATAATTCTCCGATTGAAAACACCTGCAGGAGTCACCTGAAATCATTCAGATGTTTCCGCGGCGTGGCTGATTTCGTTCAAAGCGAGAGGAACAAAAGAAGGGAGTCCGCTATTTATCCTTTTCCCGGCTTTCAGCCAGTTCGCGCAATTCCCTGAGACGTGCTTCCACGCTCGACATCTCATAGAAGTTACTGTCGCCGCCGGCCAATGCAATTTTCAACTGCTCGATAGCAGCGCGGTAATCTCCCTCGCGGGAGTAAACCTCCGCCAGGGCGCGGTGCTGTGACACGGCATCCCCCAGCGCCTGATGACTGCGCGCCCGCAGCTTGTACAGACGCACGTCGTTGGGAGCAAGTTGGAGTTGCCGGTCGACCAGTTCGAGTGCTTTACTGGCGCGATGAACGCGCAGCAGCGCATCGGCGTAGTCGTATATCAGTGTTCTGTGCTGCGGAAATATCTCCAGGGCCGCCTGGTAAATGCCAAGGGCTTCTTCCGTCTGTCCAGTGGCGAGCTTGACGCGCGCGGCGAGCGTTTCGATCATGGGACTGGAACGCGCGATCCTGCTTTTCACCTGGATGGAGGAACCAAGCTGATGGTTTTCCAGCGCCTCTTTCATGTCTTCCGCCTGCATGTCGTCATACAGACGTGTCAGCTCCCGGTCGGCACGTTCGTGATTCCGAGCTCGTAAAAGCGCGTTGACGAGTCCATAGCGTTCCACCGTTTCACTGGCATATCGTTTCTCGCGTAAAATGGAATCGAAATATTTCACCGCGTCGGCTGGTTTATCGAGCGAGGCACGTAGCTTGGCCCGAACCAACTGGAAATCAAGGCTGTCGGGAACCTGGCGGTAGGGTATGTCCTGTATCCGGTTTTCGGCATCGGCGATGCGCTCATAGGTAATCGGGTGGGTCCGCAAATACGAAGGCGCGCCGTTGTCGAGGAAGCGTGTGGCTCTCTGCATCCGCTCAAAAAAATCGGGCATTCCATGTGGATCGAGGCCCGCGCTGACCAATATGTTCAAGCCAATACGATCGGCTTCTTTTTCGTGGTCGCGGGTGAAATCCAGTTGCGACTGGATCTGCCGTGCCTGCGAGACCACCAGAACCGCCTGCCCTGCCTGGGGGTTGGTGCGGGAAGCCAGGATAGCCAAGGCCATTGCCGCCAGAGAGGTCCACATGCTGTACTTCTGGCCGGAAATCATGCGCGCAAGATGCTTCTGGGTTACGTGCGCAATTTCGTGGGCCATGACACCGGCAAGCTCGGATTCGGTTTGCGCTTCCAGTATCAGTCCGCTGTTGAACCCCATGAATCCCCCTGGCAGGGCGAAGGCATTGATGGTCGGGTCCTGCAGGGCGAAAAACTCGAACTCCTGATCCGGATGCGCCTCATTGGAGTTCTGAATCAGCCTGTGGCCAAGATTCGTGAGATAACCGGCTATTTCGGGATCATCCAGATAAGTCTGATCGGCACGAATCTCGGACATGATCTGCAGGCCGAGCTCCCGTTCCTGGCGTGGCGTGATAGTCGCTTGTGATACATCTCCCAGATCCGGCAGATCGATGGCACGAACATTCAGGGCAAACAGCATCGCCGGGAAAAATACGATCAGTGGGCGTAAACTCATGTCGATAAGATAACTCCTGGCCTTCGAAGTTCCGGCTGAGGAGAGGGGCCTCAGCATGTCCAGCCAGGGGTTGATAGGCGAGAAATCTGTTTTTGGGCCGGGAGGGAGGAATCTGCATTCGGAAATGACAGGCCCTAAATCGCCGCCTCATCCGTCTCCCCCGTGCGAATCCTCACCACCTGTTCAATGTTCGTGACGAAAATCTTGCCATCTCCGATCTTGCCGGTGCGGGCGGTACGGATAATCGTCTCGATAACGTTTTCTACGAGTTTCTCGACCACGACGATCTCGAGCTTTATTTTTGGCAGATAATCCACCACATACTCCGCGCCCCGATACAGCTCGGTATGACCTTTCTGCCGGCCAAAACCCTTGACCTCGGTGACGGTCAGTCCGGTTATCCCGATTTCATTGAGAGCCTCGCATACTTCATCAAGCTTGAACGGTTTGATAATGGCTTCGATTTTTTTCATTGAAACATTTCCTGGCCGGATATTCCTGTTGTCGCCTCAGGTAGGAGACTTGGGCGCGAAGTGAGCGCAGGCGTGCGCTATCATCTGGCTATTCACATGCGGATGGGCGATTTTACCAGCAACGCGTGCAGTCAGGATTGTTCACGTCGGCGGAGCAGCAGGCAGTCATCCTGCGCATGCCGCGCGGGCACGTTCCAGCAGGAGGTCCCGCTCGCGCTTGTTGCGCGTAAGCGAGGCGGCGTGTTTGAATTCGGCGCAAGCTTCGTTCAGACGGCCAAGTTTGGCAAGGAAGTCGCCGCGCACGCTGGGCAGGAGATGATAGCGCGCGAGTGCAGGTTCTCCTGTCAGCACGTCCGCAGCTTCGAGGCCAGCTGCCGGTCCGAATGCCATCCCGAGGGCTACGGCCCGATTGAGCTCAACGACGGGTGAAGGGGAAATCTGCAGGAGGGCGTCGTAGAGCGCGGCAATGCGGACCCAATCCGTTTCCGCTGCGGAAAAGGCACGGGCGTGGCAAGCGGCAATAGCTGCTTGTAGAGCATAAAGACCATATGTACCGCCAAGCTCATCCACGCGTTCGAGCGCGGCCAGACCACGGTGGATGAGCAGCCGGTCCCAGCGTGCACGGCTCTGGTCGAGCAGCAGAACAGGCTCTCCCGAAGAGCCCACACGTGCGCGCATGCGGGATGCCTGGATTTCCATCAGCGCCACCAGCCCATGCACTTCCGGTTCAGCGGGAGCCAGCTCAGCCAGGATACGGCCAAGGCGCAAGGCCTCATCGCACAGTTCGGGCCGCATCCAGTCATCTCCAGCCGTTGCAGCGTAGCCCTCGTTGAAAAGCAGATAGACAACTTCGAGCACAGATGAAAGGCGCTTGGCGAGTTCCGGTGGAGGAGGGAACTCGAATGGCACCCGCGCTTCGCTGAGCGTGCGCTTTGCCCGGACAATACGCTGGGCTACGGTTGATTCGGGGACAAAGAATGCTCGAGCAATCTCTTCCGTCGTCAGACCGACGATCAGGCGCAAGGTGAGCGCGACACGCGCATCGGTGGAAAGCATCGGGTGGCACGCAATGAATGCGAGCCGCAGCAGGTCATCTCCCACCGGATCGTCGAGTCTGCTGCCAGGTTCCGAAGGTGCAGCATCCTGCAACTGCGCTTCGATTTCTCGCGTCAATTCCTCCTCTTTGTGCGCATGCAGCGTCCTGCGACGAATCAGGTCGATGGCCCGATGCTTCGCAGTCGTCATGAGCCATGCGCCGGGATTATCCGGTGTCCCCTTTGCCGGCCATTGTTCCAGCGCGGCGACGAGGGCATCCTGCGCCAGTTCTTCCGCAAGGCCGACGTCGCGAACGAGCCGTGCCAGTCCTGCTATGACCTTTGCGGACTCGATCCGCCAGATTGCCTCGATCGTGTGGTGGGTATCGGACGTCACGCGGTGCGATCCTGGCTGTTGAAAGTGCAGATCCGGTCCGAACGCTTATTTCTTCCGCCGATAGTGAGCAGTCATGAAACAATTCCATGTTCCGTCGCTGCCGAGCGCATGCGATGTCAGCAGGCGATAGTCGCTATTCTTGAGCTCGATCACATCCCTGTATTTCGTCGGTTTGCCTTCGGTGAAACTGGGTCCCTCCGACTCCAGCGTCAGCACCTTTTGCTCCGCGTCCATCGAGCCATCGTATAGCCACAGCCATGTCATCATCGACCCGACCCAGGTTCCCACATATCGTCCCCTGCTCGGGTCATAACCCAGCGTCATCATAGTGGTCGCGGTGCCGCCACCCGGCGTCTCGCCCTGTCCCTCGCTTACGATCCACAGGCCGCCGAGGGAGCGTGCGGTTTCAGTGCCGTTGAACGATTCTTCAGGCTTGCCGGGCTCGCAGGCCGCTTTCGAATCGTACGCCCATTCACCCACAAGCTGTTCCAGCCACTGATGCTCTTTTCGCGGTTCGGTTTTCATTGTTTCTCCTGGTTGATCACGGAAGGAGTCCGGTTTCGATCCCCGCTGCTGGTATTCGGGACGGGACGGGGCGGGGTACCTCAATCTGCGACGATGACCATCCACGATACCCCGAAGCGGTCGGCGACCATGCCGAAGAGGGGAGAAAAGAATGTCTTCGCCAGCGGCATTTGCACCTGTCCGCCATCGCCAAGCGCTGCAAAGAGCCGCTCGGCTTCAGCTGCATCCGCCGCTGTGATCGATAATGAAAACCCCTGGAAGCTGGCCTGTCCGGTGCACATGCCGTCCGAAGCCATCACCGTGGTGTCGCCAATGCGAAAACTGGCATGCATGATTTTTTCCTCCGAGCCGGGCGGCATCCCGCCACACCCCCCGGGATCAGGGTTCTCCTTGAAACGCATAAGCATCGTTATTTCCGCGCCGAGCTTATCGCGATAAAACGCTACCGCTTCTTCACAGCGGCCATCGAAAAACAGGTAAGGCTGAACTTGCACGATATTTCTCCTCTATGTTTATCCGTATGTCCATACATGATCCGGCCGATGCCACGGTCAGCGATTTCCCGTGAAACAGGGCCCCAGTTCACGTACCTCGACAGTGGCCCACTCAGCAGCAGGGCATTCGCTCGCAATGGCAAGCGCCTGTTCCTTTGATTCGCAGTCCAGAAGAAAGAATCCGCCTACCATCTCCTTGGATTCGGAAAATGGTCCATCCCGCAGGATTCGCTTTCCGTCGCGCACCGTAACGCGAACGCCCTCTGCGTCGGAGCGCAGGGATTCGCTTGCCGTCAGCAGTCTCCGGGCTTTCAGATCGTCACCGAAGCGGAGCATGCGTTCATACAGCCGACGCCCTTCCTCTTCCGTGCGGATTTGTCTTTGCCCGGCCGGTTCAACGATCAGCAGCATGTAACGCATGGTCAATCGCCTCCTCCCATTGTCGCCTGCCTTTGTTTCTGTGCCTTGCGCAACTGGTCCGCCGCTGCGCGCTGTCGTGCCTCCTTCTCTCGCAATTCGGGGGTAAACTCAGCGCCAAAGTCCTCTGCTTCGAAAACCGGACGAACCTCCACTTCGGTTTCTTCCTCATGAGGGTTGGGGCAGCGCTTGACCCACTCGATTGCTTCTTCCATTGATCTGACCTGCCACAACCAGAAGCCGGCAATCAGCTCCTTCGTCTCGGTAAAGGGCCCATCGATGACCGCCCGCTTACGCCCGGCAAACCGGACACGTGCCCCTTTCGAACTTGGATGAAGTCCTTCTCCAGCGAGCAGCATGCCCGCTTTTACCAGTTCTTCGTTATATTTACCCATCTCGGCAAGCAACCGCTCGCTCGGCATTACTCCCGCCTCCGAAGCGCTGCTGGCCTTGACGATTACCATGACTCGCATTTTCGATCTCCTGTCAGTGTCGGATTATGAGCGATAGGTTCAAGGCTTTTCACTTGAAGAAACCAATCGATTCTCAACTTCGCTCGCTTATACGACGAACGAGATGAAGCGAGATCGACACAGGCCGGACCGATATTTCATCCGCCATGAAAAAGTCGTTTTTGCAATGGTGCGATATGACGAGATCTGCCCATGACCGTTCCTTCCGGAACAGGGCTGGGATCTTAGAATATATCCTGATACCTGCAGGTGATCGGATAACGCCAAGCCTTCCCAAAGCTCCGCGGCGTGACGCGGATACCCGGCGGGGATTGGCGACGCTTGTACTCATTCTGCTGGATTAGCCGCACCACGCGGCGGACGTCGGTTTCGGCATGACCCATGCTCAGAATTTTCTCCAAAGATGCGTCCTGCTCCATGTAGGCCTCCAGGATGGCATCCAGTGCTTCATAGGGGGGAAGGCTGTCCTGGTCGGTCTGTTCGGGACGTAGTTCGGCCGATGGCGCGCGGCTGAGCACGCGCTCTGGAATCACATTTCCCAATGTGTTGCGGTAGCGGCACAGGCGGTACACCATGGTTTTGGTAACGTCTTTCAGAACTGCGAAGCCGCCTGCCATATCCCCGTACAGCGTACAGTATCCTACCGCTGTTTCAGATTTGTTGCCTGTGGTGAGCACAATTGAGCCGTATTTGTTGGATAGCGCCATCAGTAATGTACCGCGGATACGTGCCTGCAGGTTTTCCTCGGTCAGATCTGCAGCATCCAGATGAGAGAGGGATGAAAATTCCGCGGCCAAAGTCTTCCTGAATTCCTGAAATACCTGATCGATGGGCAATTCGCTGTAGCGCACACCCAGGTTGTTCGCCATGGCGCGTGCGTCCTGCAGGCTGATGTAGGACGTGAATTCTGAGGGCATCATCACCGCCCTGACCTTGTCGGCACCCAGTGCGTCCACGGCGATCGTCATCACGAGCGCCGAGTCGACTCCCCCCGAGAGCCCCAGCAGTACGCCGGGAATGCGGTTTTTTCCAATATAATCGCGGAGGCCGAGGCAAAGCCCGTCATAAGCGCTCGCCTCGCATACTTTCGAGGGAGCGATATGGCCGGATAAGGGATTGCCATTGTGCAATTCGAGCAAACCAAAGGTTTCTGCAAATTCGTCGAATTGATGGGTCAGTTCGCCCTTGCCGTTCATGGCAAAGGAGGCGCCATCGAATATCAGCTCGTCCTGTCCCCCAACCAGATTGACGTAAACCATGGGTAACCCTGCTTCACCAATGCGGCGACGTACGACATCGTATCTGAGGGCCTGCTTGTTCATGTGGTAGGGAGAGGCGTTCAGCACCAGCAGAATATCCGCTCCCGCCTTTTTTACATCCGCTGTCGTTCCCGGCTGCCAGATATCCTGACAGATATTGATGCCAATTCGGGTACCTTCGAGTTCGAATATGCACGGCTGGGTGCCTGGTTCGAAATAGCGACGCTCGTCGAATACCGTATCGTTGGGGATCAGATTCTTGAGATAGGTCGCTGCAACCTTGCCATCGCGTATGATGGAGGCGGCGTTGTAGAGTTTGCCGTTGATAAGATGCGGATGCCCTGCCAGGAGAGTTACTCCGCTGATTTGTCTGGCGAGGTCTGTTAGAGCGCTTTCGCATGCGCGACGGAACCCGTCACGCAATAACAGGTCCTCGGGCGGGTAGCCTGACAAGGCCAACTCGGGCGTGATGACCAGTTTTGCGCCTGCATTCCTTGCCTGGTGGGCGTAATCGAGAATTTTGCCCGCATTGCGCGCAAGATCGCCGACTGTACAATTGATCTGGGCAACAGCGATTTTCATGGCGGGAGATCGAAGCAGACTGAGGGGAATAATGGGGAGGTGGGAGAGGGGTTCCGCCATTCTTGCCGATAATCATATCAGAATGGTTCACTCCGCACCGGGCAAATAGAGACATTCCATGACCGTGATTCCGGAAATCAGAATACTGCATTCGCTTAAGCATATTCCTGCAACCGCATGGAACGCGTTGGCCGGAAACGATCCTTTTCTGCGGCACGAATACCTCTCCGCGTTGCATGAAACCGGGTGTGCATCGAAAGGCACAGGATGGCTGCCGCAATTCATCACCCTGTGGGAGGACGAAGTACTTTGCGCGGCAATGCCGCTCTATCTCAAAAGCCACTCCTATGGCGAATATGTGTTCGACTGGGCCTGGGCCCACGCCTATCAGCAGCATGGTTATTCCTATTATCCGAAACTTCTGAGTGCGATACCGTTCAGTCCTGTCACCGGACGAAGGCTCCTTGCCAGGACCGCACGGCAGCGTACCTTGCTAATCTCGACTGCCTTGACAATGGTACGGGCCGGAAGCCCGGAAAAGGGGGAGGGGTTTTCGTCCTTTCATTGTCTTTATCCGTATGAGTGGGAGGCAGAAGAAATGCGGGACGCCGGAATGATGCTGCGGCAGGGAATCCAGTTCCATTGGATGAACCGGACAGAAGGAGGCTACGAAAACTTCGAGGATTTTCTGGGTGAGCTGAGCCGCGACAAACGCAAGAAAATTCACCAGGAAAGACGCCGGGTCCAGGCGGAAGGGATCCGTTTTCAGTGGTTGCGGGGAGATGATGTGAGCATGGAGCACTGGCACTTTTTTACCAGATGCTATAACAGGACCTATGACGAGCATCACTCCATGCCCTATCTCAATCTGGACTTCTTTGCCCGGCTGGGCAAGAGCATGCCCGAGAACGTGCTGCTGATCCTGGCGCTACGCGACAGCAAGCCGATTGCCGCAGCTCTCAACCTTCATGATTCACAGACGCTCTACGGGCGCTATTGGGGAGCTACCGAATTTGTTTCCGGACTTCATTTCGAGACCTGTTACTACCAGGCCATCGAATTCTGCATTCAGCGGGGCCTCAAAGTATTCGAGGGCGGCGCCCAGGGGGAGCACAAGCTTGCGCGTGGCTTCCTGCCTGTCCAAACCTGGTCGGCTCACTGGGTCGCGCATCCGGAATTCGCAGCCGCCATCGGCGCCTTCCTGGAGCGTGAGGTACAGGAAACCCGGCACTATCTCAACCGGCTGACCGAGAGCTCGCCGTTCCGGAAAGAAGCAAAAAAATAGGCGCGTACCTATTTGCACAAGACCTTCTTTAGCGCAAAATTCTGCTAAAAACCCTCAATACTCACGCTGACAGCACGGCACAGTCATGGAATATTGCAGTAATTGCGGTACACGCGTCCAACTGCGCGTTCCTGAAGGGGACACGCTTCCTCGCTATGTCTGTTCTGCCTGCAACGTCATTCATTATCAGAATCCGAAGATCGTGGTCGGCTGTATACCCGAATGGGAAAACAGAATACTGTTGTGCCGCCGAGCCATCGAACCTCGTTATGGTCTGTGGACTGTGCCTTCCGGATTCATGGAGAATGCCGAGACGCTTGTACAGGGCGCAGCCCGCGAAACACTCGAAGAGGCCAATGCCCGAGTGGAGATGGGCCCGCTTTACTCCATCTATAACGTTCCCCATGTCAATCAGGTGCACGTTCTGTTTCAGGCACGACTGCTGGATCTCGACTTTAAACCAGGAATCGAAAGCCTGGATGTCAGATTGTTTCAGGAGGAGGAGATTCCCTGGGATACCGTAGCTTTTCGGGTCATACGCGAGCCGCTTATGCGCTACTTTCAGGAACGGCGCCAGGGAGCATTGGGTTTTCACATGGGGACCATAGATGAGCCCCGCAAATAGCGTTTATGCGGCCCGCAGGGAATCAACAATATCCAGTCGTGCCGCCTTTGCGGCAGGGAGGAAACCGCCGACCATCCCCATCACGAGGGCGAATGCGAGCGACTTGACGACAATCTCCAGGTTCAGGATGAAGCTGAACGCGAGTTCCGAGAAGGATTGCCAGTTCATCGTGGAGATAGTGAAAGCCTGCATGAACGAGGCCATCAGCAGGCCCGCCGCGCCGCCCGCCGCGCCTAGCATCAATGCTTCCAGCAGAAAAGCGGAAAGAATATTGTTCCGGCGAAATCCCAGCGCCCGCAACGTGCCGATTTCCCTGGTCCGGCTCGCCACCGAGGCATACATGGTAATCATGGCGCCGATAATGGCGCCGACCGAGAAGATGAGCGAAAGTATCATGCCGAGGTAGCGGATGAAATTTGCCAGCAGTTGAGATTGCTCGGCATAGAAAACGCTCTCCGGCTTAGCCTCCACGGTCAGGCGAGGGTCTCTTTCGATACGGGTCTTGAACGGCAAAAAGGCTGATGGATCATTCAGCTTCAATATGACTGAAGAATAGACATTCCTGCGGAACGCCTGCATCAATTGTTCCGCATCACCCCAGATTTCGGAATCAAAGCCCGTTTTGCCCGCGTCGATGACACCCACGACGGTCCATTCGCGTTGCCCGAACCGCAACGTTTCTCCGACACCGGCGCCGGTATACCTTTCGGCAACGCTTTTGCCTGCCATGATTTCTGTTGAGCCGGGGCGAAACATGCGACCCTCCATGATGCGGACTTGGGGGCGCAACTCCAATGCGTTCTGGCTGATGCCGCGTATCAGAACATTGGATGCCTTATCGGACCCGCGCTTGGAAAGGGAAATCAGTACGATGGTTTCCTTGGAAGTCAACCGTGTTCCATCCGTGCCATAGGCAATTTCCGGCTGGTTTTCCACGATAGCGGCCTGGTATCGGTCGATCAGGCTTTGCACTTCGGTTCCGGCGGAGCGGCGGGTGATGACTACATTATCAGGCGAGCCCGTTTCGACCAGGGTCTGGCGGAGGCCTTCTTCCAGCATTTGCACGGTGGCGAATACGAAGACCACCAGCGCCATGCCAGCGGCAGTAAGCGCAGTAGTCAATTTTCGCGCTGCAAGATTGCGCAGGGTGTAGGATAAAGGGATGGCCATGCTGGCTTGGTATTCAGCCTATGCTGCGCAATCCTTCCACGATCGATACGCCAGCAGCCCGAATGGCGGGAAGTATCGCTGCCGAGAGACCTACCGCAATCGCGGCAGCCATCTGCATGTAGACGGTTTCGGCAGACACGCCAAATACTGGAAACAGCGTACCGACCTTTCGACTGAAACCATCTGCCACCGGAAAGGTCAGGGCGATGCCGATGATGGCACCTGCGATTGCAATTATCAGCGATTCTCCACAGATCAGGGCGGTGAGGAAGCGTGGGCCAAAGCCCAGTGCTTTCAGTGTGGCATATTCACCGATGCGCTCGCGGGCAGTCATCGCCATGGTATTGGCCATCACCGCGAGGATGATGATGATGACCACGAATGATACGATACGTATCGCGACCACAATCGCTTCTGTCATTGCGACAAAGCCAAGCTGAAATGCCTTTTCCGTTTCGGTCAAGGTTTCCGCAAGCGAATTCTTGAACATTGCGTCCACCTGGTTCGAGATTTCCGCAGCCCGGGCAGGATCGGCAATTTCGATCACATATACGCCGACATAATCTGTTCGCTTGGCGATTCCCTGCTTGATCGTCTCGTTAAGGTAAGCCCAGTGAAAGAACATTTGCGATGTATCGGTTCCGGCTTTCGCGCCGTCATATATCGCGCGTACGGTAAAGCTCCATGCACCGGGATAGATCGTGCCTCGTAGCGGTATCGTATCTCCAACCTCGAAGCCATATGTATCCGCCAGCTTTCGACCGATCACGCAGCCCTTGCGATCGAGATGAAACGCTCTCATTTCAGCCGGAGGAATCAGATATTCGGGGTACAGATCGAAATAGCTTCTTGCATCCACGGCGAACTGGGGGAAAAAGTTTTTCTCGGTAATATAAACGCCTCCAAACCAGGTTGCGTGGCTGATGGCGTTTACGCCCTCTATTGCACGAATGCGCTCCTGATAGTTGATCGGCAGCGGAAACACGAGCGAAATGGAGCTACGCGTTACAAGCCGCGTCGAGGATGCGCCTTCCGCACCGGCATACCATGCGTCGACGACTGTGCGCAAAAGGCCGAAAGCCAGAATGGCCACGACTAGGCCCAGCACGGTAAGCCCACTGCGGAGCTTGTGCCGAAGGGTATTCCTCAGAATGAGCTTCAGAAAATGCATGAGCAGTATTACAGCAAGAGGAGCGCGCAACCAGCCATAAGCGCACCCCGAGCATAGGGCTCGGAACGACGCGCTTCAGTTGCTCATTTCCGCCATCGAAAATCCGCTCGTGAAATAAAAGAATAAATCGATGAGCGGTAGCGCTGAAAATTATTGAGCAGCGGATGCCTCCAGTTCACCTTTTTCCAGATGGCGGACAGAATGCGCGGATCGGGCGGCATGCGGATCGTGGGTTACCATGATGATGGTTTTTCCCATTTCACTGTTTAAACGCTCAAGCATGGCCAGAATATCATCGGCGGATGTACGGTCGAGATCTCCGGTCGGTTCGTCAGCAACCAGCAAGACCGGATCGGTGACAATGGCACGCGCGATTGCCACACGCTGCTGCTGACCGCCTGAAAGTTCGGATGGGTAGTGTTCCATACGATCCGTCAACCCCACCATCGACAACGCCAATTTCACACGCTCCTGTCTCTGTTCGCGTGAGAGCCGGGTGAGCAGGAGAGGCAGCTCGACATTCTCATGGGCAGTCAGAACCGGCATCAGATTGTAAAACTGAAATATGAATCCTACATTGGCTGCTCGCCAATCGGCCAGTTCTGCTTCAGAAAGCCCGACGATATCCACGCCATCGACTTTGAGGAAGCCGCTGTCGGGTTTGTCGATGCCTGCGATGAGATTGAGCAGCGTGCTTTTTCCAGAACCGGAAGGGCCCATCAGCGCAATGAAATCACCCTGCATGATATCGAAGGAAATGCTTGCCAGGACGGGTACGATCTGTTCACCGCGGCGGTACGATTTGGAGAGTTGCCTGATCTCGACGAGAGGATGGGCGTGGTCCATGATTCTCTTTATCTGGCGGCGGTTTTCACCTTGTCGCCATGGCGGAGCCCATCGTCCGGTCGCAGTATGATCTTGTCTCCCGGTTTGGGGCCTTTCAGAACTTCAATCGTGTCGCCTATGGTACCGCCTGCTTCAATGGGGATTTCGGCCGCTGCGTCATTGTTCATGATGAAGACCACACTCCTGCCGTTACGTTTAACGATGGCATCGGGAGGAACCACGGTGCGGGCGGAGCGCTGGTCAGCAGGCAGTTCCCTTTCGAGAAAGGCAACCTTTGCGCTCATCTCCGGCAATACCCGCTGGTCGTGGTCGATAAATCTGATCTTGACTACGACGGTGGCCTTAGCTCTGTCGACAGTGGGGACAATGCTCTGAACCACACCGCGCAAACGCAGGTCGGGCAACGCGTCCAGCTCGATTTCACAAGGCTGGCCAAGCTTTACCTTGGGCAGATTGGATTCGGAAACATCGGCCTCCACCTCCAGTGTGTCCATGTCAGCCATGCTGACCACGGCTCCCTTGGCGTCAAGCGCGGATGAAAATGGAGTGATGACGTCGCCAATATTAGCACTTTTAGTGAGTACGACACCGTCAAACGGGGCGCGAATCAGAGTTTGTTCCACCGCTATCTCCGCTGCGCGATAGTTTGCTTCGGCCACACCCACTGCGGCTCGGTAGCCCTGGACAGCAGCTTCAGCCTTGCGATAGCGTGCCGTTATGACATCGTATGCGGATGGTGAAATGAATCCTCGCGCGAGAAGGGCCTCGTTGCGGCGGAATGCGGCCTGTGCATCGAGCAGTTCCGCTTGCGACTGTCTCAGGTTTGCCCTTGCGACTCTGATATTGGCGGCCGCCTGCTCCATCGTCGCCGTGACATCTGCATTCTCCAGACGTGCGATCACTTCGTTTTCCCTCACTTTGCTGCCTTCTGTGACCCCCAGCCATTCGACCCGTCCGGTTGCCTTGGAGGCGACGGCGGCTTTTCGCTGGGCAACCACATAGCCGGTGGCGTTGAGCAGCGTGAGCGATTGAGAGGGATAGGCGGTGGCGACCGTCGACGTTTCCACTTCCACAGCCGCGCTACTTCGGAAGTAGAGAAGAACACTCAGGCTGAGAAGCGCTGCAATTGCAAGTACTGCAGCGAGCCGGGGCCGTTTCCTGCCAATACCGGAACGGGTATTGCTCCGATCTATTTTCAATCTGGAAAGGTCTTCGTTGGCCACGACAGTATTATCGCTGATAACTCAGTCTGGAGTATGAGTCGAAAAGTGCTGTAAAGGCTACAGCGAATGGACAACAGCCTGGAAGACTAGCATGGAGAGAGGCAACTGGTGGGCGCGGCTGGGAAGGATTCCAGCTTTCCCCGAAACGAAAGGATGGATTGCTGTTTAAGGCGGGGCCAGGTATTAATCGAGCGAAACCATTCTCGAGCGCGCCATCGGCGGATTGTCGGCAAAGTACCGCTTGATGCCGGCAAGGATGGCATCAGCCAGCTTGTCCTGGTAACCGGGGTCTTTCAACTTCCTTTCTTCCTCGGGATTGCTGATAAAAGCAGTTTCGACGAGAATTGACGGGATGTCAGGAGATTTGAGGACCGCAAAACCCGCCTGTTCCACTTCGTTTTTGTGCAGGTGGTTGACATTGCCGATTTTGCTGAGTACCGCCTTGCCAAGCTTGAGGCTGTCATTGATCGTTGCCGTCTGCGAAAGATCGAGCAGGGTTTGTTTGAGGTAGGGATCCTTGACATTCAGGTTGACTCCTCCGATCAGGTCCGCATCGTTTTCCCTTTTGGCCAGCCAGCGCGCCGCTGCGGAAGTTGCTCCACGCTCCGAAAGTGCAAATACTGAAGAACCGCGAGCATGCGGCTTGATGAACGCGTCTGCGTGGACAGATACGAACAGATCGGCACTCAGCTTACGCGCTTTCACCAGGCGCATCGGCAAGGAAATGAAGTAATCGCCATCCCGCGTCAGCGCGGCCCGCATGTTGGGTTCCCTGTCTATTCGGGCTTTGAGCTTCTTTGCGATTGCGAGTGTAATGTGTTTCTCACGTGTTCCAGTCCGGCTGATCGCGCCCGGATCCTCGCCGCCATGCCCGGGATCGATGGCGACGGTAATGAGACGTATCATCTCCGGGTTGCTCTTTCTGGATTCTGCAGCGACTCTGCCGGCCGCAGGCTCTTCCTTCAACCCAAGGTTGCGGTTCACATCGGCCTCACGTGGCGTGGCGGCAATATTTTCCTCCAGTAATGCCATTAGGGGATCGGGTGGAACGAGCGGATAAATATCCAGTACGAGGCGGTGGCCGTAGTCACCGACGGGCTTCAGAGTAAATACCTGGGGCAGAACCTCCGTCTTGAGGTCAAGCACGAGGCGTATCACGTTCGGCTTGAAACGACCGATGCGTACCGCGCGAATGTAGGGATCGCTTGAATCGATCTTGTCAGGCAGTTCTTTGAGGGCTGCCGTCAGTTGGGCGTCTTCCAGGTCGATTACCACACGGTCTGGATTTCCGATGGTGTTGACCGAATACTGGATCGGCAAAGGAGATTCCAGGGTAAGGCGTGTATAATCCGGTGCAGGCCAGACCCGCACTGCATTGACCTGGGTATCGGTATTGGCGAAACCGCAGAGGGGAAGAAGCAGCCATGCGGCAGCGGGCAGACATATCGCCGGCATGAGGGGGATGCGGTCCCGGCTTATATGCGGATGGCGAGCATCCGCTGCAGGATTTCCGGATCCGAAGAATGGATGGAGCAACCGCGTCGGCAACAGGGTTACCGGGAGAACCGGAAATTTGTTTAGCGCCTTTCCAAGGCTTGCCAATGTTTCAAACACAGTATGCCGGTCTCCGTGCCTGCCTGAATTTCAATGTTACGGCCTGTTTCAGCGAAGTGAAACAGAAACCTCAGATCGGCAACAGGCAGCAGGGCAGCCGCTTTTTCGGGCCATTCCACCAGACAGATCGAGTCTGTGTTGAAGTATTCCCTGAAGCCTGCATCTTCCCATTCTATGGGATTATTGAACCGATAGAAATCAAAGTGATAGAAGTATAACTTAGAAAATTTATAAAGTTCAACCAAATTATAGGTCGGACTCTTCACTTTTGCCTGATAACCCAAGCCTCGCAAAATTCCTCTCGCAAGCGTCGTTTTCCCGGCGCCGAGGTCTCCACTCAGGAGCATGATCATGCCCGGGCTCAAGGCTTTCGCAAATTCAACGCCGAGCGCGAGTGTTGCGGCTTCGTCAGCGAGATGGCGGAATTGCGGGTTGCAACTGCCATTTCCGGGCGCGCCAAAAGCGGTATGATGAGAGTTATGCAAGAAAAATCTGTCCCTGATTCTTCACTTCAAGCCACTGGAAATGACATCGATTTTGTCGAGCTTGCTAGCGCAATCAAAGTCTGGGGTCGGGAACTCGGCTTCCAGCATATCACTATCGCCGACGCAAGTGCGGACATGAAGCAGGCGGAGTCCGGGCTGGCCGCGTGGCTTCACGAAGGTTATCAGGGTGAGATGGATTACATGGCGAAGCACGGCATCCGACGGACTCGTCCGGCAGAGCTCGTGCCTGGTACCTTGCGAGTCATCTCCGCGCGCATGAATTATATGCCGCTCCGCGCCAGAGCAGGCTGGGAAGTACTGGAAGATGGCGAGAAGGCTTTTATTTCCCGCTATGCGCTCGGACGAGATTATCATAAGGTGTTGCGCAGCCGACTGCAGAAACTTGGAGAAAGGATGATGGGGGCGGTCGGTCATCTCAATTATCGCGCATTCACCGATAGTGCGCCGGTTATGGAGGTGGAGTGGGCGCAGAAATCAGGCCTTGGCTGGCGTGGCAAACATACTTTGCTGCTTTCGCGCAATGCCGGATCCATGTTTTTCCTGGGGGAATTGTATACGGATCTGCCGCTGCCGACAGATGAGCCGGTGGGCAATTTTTGCGGCAGTTGCACGCGGTGCATCGATATCTGTCCCACGGGAGCGATTCTGGCTCCTTATCGTCTGGATGCACGGCGTTGCATTTCCTATCTTACCATCGAACATAAAGGCAGCATCCCGGAAATATTGCGTCCTCTGATCGGAAATCGTGTTTATGGTTGCGACGATTGCCAGCTGATCTGTCCATGGAACAAATATGCGGCGATGACCGGCGAAGAGGATTTTTCCGTGCGCAACGGGCTGGATAATGCCTCTCTGATAGATTTATTCGGCTGGTCGCCGGAAGAGTTCGAAACCAGGCTTGCCGGCAGTCCAATACGGCGTATAGGGCACGAGCAATGGTTGCGCAATCTCGGCGTAGGATTAGGCAATGCATCTTACTCTGCTGCCGTGGTTGGTGCCTTGCGACAACGTGCCGACCATCCTTCGGCACTTGTCCGTGAGCATGTGCAATGGGCCCTTCGGCAACATGGCAAGGGAAGGGCCAAAGAGGATTCTATGACTGATTCAGGCTGTGGATGATTCCAGCTTTCCCGCCTGCGCAGAACGCTGTCAGAATTGTGTTGTATCTAACAGACAAAATGGAAAAGCTGTACTAAAGTCCAATTTGTCGTTTTTGGCAGTAGTGATACGATGGCGTCCAGTTTAGCGTGGAATCAGTCATTCTTCGCCGAATGGCGGGCACATCGGGACCAGCGGTTTTTTACCCTGATTGTCGATCTTGACAGGGGTACAGGACTTGTAGCATCTTTATTTTTCGTTTATCGCCAACTGCTTCGCGTGACTCTACGCATTTCAATAAACAAGAAAAAGGAAACTCAGTGAACGCCCTGTGTATCAGCATCGCCAAATGGTTGTTCGGTTCTGCTCTTGTACTTCCCTTTCTGTTGCTCGGTGGCTGTAAAACCTATCCGCCTCTCATGCCCGATGAGAATTATATTGCGCATGATTATCTGATTGGTCCCGGAGATATGGTGGATATCATCGTCTGGCGCAATCCGGAAGTTTCCATGGCGGTGCCGGTGCGGCCTGATGGCAAAATTACCACCCCGCTGGTAGAGGATCTTCCGGCCAGTGGAAAGACGTCAACGCAGTTGGCCCGTGATATAGAAGAGGCCCTGTCGAAATACATTCAGCAACCCGTTGTGACAGTTGTGGTGACAGAGTTCATTGGACCCTACTCGGAACAGATCCGTGTCATAGGAGAAGCTGCGAAGCCGCAGGCGCTACCTTATCGCGAAGAAATGACATTAATGGATGTCATGATCGAGGTCGGAGGCATGACCGAATTTGCTGCAGGTAATCGGGCCAGGGTGGTTCGCACCATTGACGGGAAACAGCAGCAATTCAGCGTTCGCCTGGATGACCTGATCAGGGACGGTGATATCACGGCAAATATGCCTATGCGTCAGGGGGATGTTCTTGTTATACCGGAGAGCTTCTTCTGATCACTTGCCTTCCATAAATACGATACTTTTGATTTTGCACCTTCACGGACGGCCAGGACATCATGGAGGAACTGACTACTCAGTTATTGAATTATCTGAAAGGGGTATGGAAATATCGCTGGGTTGCGGTAGCTGGCGCCTGGGTGATCGCGCTGGCCGGATGGGCGATTGTCTACAAACTGCCTGACGATTATCAGGCATCCGCCAGGATTTACGTCGACACGCAAAATGTGTTGAAGCCCTTGATGGCGGGAATGACGGTTTCTCCCGATTTGCAGCAACAGGTTTCAGTCATGAGCCGAACCCTGATCAGCCGTCCCAATGTAGAAAGAATCATCCGCATGGTTGATCTCGATATCAAGCTGACGGACCCCAAGGAGCAGGAAAAGCTCATCAAGGAGTTGATGGAGAAAATCAAGCTCGGAGCCGCTGGGCGGGATAATCTGTTCACGATTCACTACAATAATCAGAACCCGCAGATGGCCAAAGATATCGTTCAGTCCCTGCTGACGATTTTCGTCGAAGGGGGGCTCGGAAACAAGAAACAGGATTCCTCATCCGCCATTCGCTTTATTGACGAGCAGATAAAGGTTTACGAGGAAAAACTGATTGCGGGAGAGAATAATCTCAAAGCCTTCAAGCAGAAGAACATCGGAATGATGCCCCAGCAGGGGTCGGACTACTATACGCAGGTGGCGCAGGCTCAGGAAGATCTCAATAAGACCAGGCTCGAGCTGCGCGAGGCGGAGCAGGCTCGCGATGCGATCAAGCGGCAGATCATGGGCGACGAGCCTGTGCTTCTGGTCGATCAGCATGATTCAGCTTCATCCATCGTCAATGTAGAGCTTGACTCGCGCATTGAGGCATTGAACAAAAACCTGGATGTACTCAGGCTGAATTTTACCGAATTGCATCCGGACATCATTTCGGCGAAACGGCTGATTGCCCAACTTGAAGAGCGTAAGAAAGAAGAAGCTCATCTGATCCGGAATAGCGGTGATCCAGGTAAGAATTACAGTCCCATGCTGCAGCAACTCAATGTAGCGCTGGCGGAAGCCGAAGCAGATGTGGCGTCGATGAACGCCCGTGTGGAAGAGTACACGGCCCGTTATGAGCGTCTGAGGTCCCTGAGCAACGCTGTGCCTCAGGTTGAAGCTGAGCTTGCCCAGCTCAACCGGGACTACCAGGTAAATAAATCGAATTACGAGAAGCTTCTAGAGCGGCGTGAGTCGGCGAAAATTTCGGGAGAACTTGGCACGGTGACGGACTTGATGTCATTCCGGATCATTGACCCTCCGACCGTAACAGACAGGCCGGTAGGTCCCGACCGGGGCAAATTCTTCTCCATCGTTTTCCTGGGGGCACTGCTGGCGGGGATCGGAGCGGCGTTTGTCATCAGCCAGATCCGACCGACGTTCCATAGCCAGATCAGCTTGCGTGAAATTACAGGCAGACCCATACTCGGGGCGATCCCCATGATCTGGACTGACCAGCAAAAAGTGAAGCGCAAAAAGCAGTTTTACGCTTTTGGTCTCTCTCTGCTGGTGTTGCTCGGTCTATATGGAGTACTCATGTTGAAGGCAGTCTGAAATAGCTTGAAGGAAGCTTTTGGACCTGGGAGATGTTATTGTTCCTATTACCCATGTTGGTTTGGCCTATTTAGTTTGGTCTATTAATATTAGGACTTTTTTCAGTACAACCGTTCCAGTTCAACCCTCATGGACATGTATGTGTGGAAGAAATGTCTTCCATTCTCGAAGCTGATTTCAAGGCAAAGCCTTTCGCAGAACGTGATGGGCAGTCCATTGAGAGGTTTTTCCCGGGCTTTTGGATTTGCTTGCCTTCCTCGGCTCTTTTCAGGCTTTGGCTTTAAATCCCACTACTTTCGATGGGTTTGGGTTTAAAGGCTGGTAATTCCCTTGATAACCCCAATCAGAATATTGGAGAAAGCGTGAGCATTATCGAAAAAGCTGCAGGTGAGCTTGGAAAAGAAGCGGCATCGAAGGACAAATCGTCATCGGATACCGATGTTTCTTCACATAAGCCTCTTCCTGCCGGTGACGCAACCGGAGGCGAGGCCAGTCTTATTCCTTCCTCCAGTCCGGCTTCGACGTCGAAACGAGTTGCTCTGAATCTCGCCAAGATGCGGCAATACGGCATAGTTACGCCGGATGAAGGAAGAACGCGGATTGCGGAACAGTTCCGGGTTATCAAGAGACCGCTGCTGACGAACGCATTCGGGAAAGGCCCTGGCAAGATAAAGAATGGCAATCTGATCATGGTTACCAGCGCCCTGGCGGGCGAAGGGAAGAGCTTCTGTACCGTCAATCTTGCCATCAGCATAGCCATGGAAATGGATCGTACCGTCTTGCTGGTGGATGCGGACGTGGCGCGTCCTTCGGTGCCAAGGATTCTAGGGGTGGGAACAGAAAGAGGTCTACTGGATATTCTCCTTGATGACAGATTGGAACTGGCCGATGTCCTGATCAAGACCAATATCGAGAAACTGACCCTTCTTACGGCTGGAACGCGCCATTCCCATTCGACTGAATTGCTTGCCAGCCAAAGCATGGGTGAGTTACTGACCGAGTTGGCGGAACGCTACTCCGATCGTGTCGTGATTTTTGATTCTCCTCCTCTGCTGCTGACAAGCGAAGCCCGTGTTCTTGCAAGTCAGATGGGACAGATTGTCCTGGTTGTCGAAGCTGAGAGGACGTCACAGCAGGCGGTTAAGGAGACCCTTCGCCAGATTGAATCTTGTGACGTCGTGAACCTGATATATAACAAGGCCGGGTCATTTTCCGGCGGGGAATATTACGGTTACTACTATCATGAGAGTCCCTGAGAAAAAGCCCTGCGATGGGCCTTTATTCCGGCTCAGGTATTCTGCGGCTGCTGTTATGATCTTCTTTTCGTCCTGTTCGGTGGCTGCGGAATGGTCCGTTGTCCCCAGGCTGAGCTTAACGGAAACCTATAGCGACAATATAAGATTGGGGCGGGTTTCGGGAGGTCGGGATGATTTCGTGACACAGATCAACCCTGGGCTGACAGTGAACGGAACGGCTCGACGCTTCAACCTTGATGCAAGCTATATGATGAATAATCTCATCTATGCCAAATCGGATGATTTGAGCAGGATGAGGCATCAGTTGGCTGCGAGAGGCACGGCCGAACTGTATGAAGACTGGTTTTTCGTGGACGGAAGGGCTGCCATTACTCAACAGAATATCTCCCCTCTGGGCCCTCAAGCGATTGACAATGTCAATGTCACTGGCAATAGAGCCGATGTGAGGACTTACAGCCTCAGTCCTTATTTACGCCATCGATTTCAGGATTTGGCTTCTGGCGAAGTGCGCTACATGCGCAACTATGTCAATTCAAATGCGAACGCTCTTTTCAATAGTCATGGGGATTCGGTCAGCGCTAATCTGAGCAGTGGCACCGCCTTTCCTGTGTTCAGGTGGGGCCTGAGCTACAGCAATCGGATGATCACTTTCGATCGCACCGGTCGGACGGTCGAGCTGGAGCGCTCCATAGCCAATCTCGGCTATCGGGTAACATCACAATTCAGTCTGACGGCAACCGGCGGCTACGAGCGGAACAGTTTCATCTCAATCCGGAACAAGCACTCGAGTCCTACCTGGACAGTGGGTTTCATATGGATGCCAAGCGAAAGAACAAACATTATCGCGAACGCGGGGCAGCGCTTTTTCGGGGACACGTATTTTGTCCGCGCAAGCCATCGTACCCGCCTGACCGTGTGGGATGCAAGTTACGATGAAAACATCACGACATTCAATCAGCAGGCTCAGCAAGGGGGAGGAGCCAGTATCAGCAGTTCGTTGAGCCAGTTGCTCGCTGCCCAGAATCCGGGAATGAGCCCGGAGCTCATCCAGCAGAACGCCGGCGCGCTTCTGGGCCTCGGGCTAAGCGGGGCGTTCTTTGATCCGAACAATTTCTTTACCAACCGGCTTTTTTTGCAAAAACGCTTGCAGGCCTCGGTGGCAATGAACGGCTCAAAAAACACAGTCGTGCTGAGAGTATTCAATATGACTCGGAACGCGCTTTCGGCTGCGTCGGACGATTTCGACCTGTTCGGGCCGGCAAACGCGGCCCTGCTCAGCCATACCCGCCAAACGGGCGGCAACGCGTTATGGAGTTACAGGCTTACGAATCTCATGCGGGCCAATCTCAATTTCGGGTATACGCGCTATGCATTTCTCGGGGTCGATCGGGAAGACGACCAAATGCTGGTCCGGCTCAGCCTGAGCAGGCAGCTTCCGGAGATCATGCGTAATCTGACCGGAGTGATCTCGGTGCGGCATAACCAGCGGGATTCCAACCAGCCGGGCGCAAATTATCGCGAAAATGGTGTCGTGCTCGCCTTGAATATGACGTTCTAGGAATAGAGGAATGTATCGCTCATTCTATGGGTTCAGCGTCAAGCCGTTCCAGTTGAAGCCCGACCCTCATTTTTTCTTCGGCAGCAAAGGGCATACGCGTGCGATGGCCTATCTTGAATACGGTCTCGCACAAGGAGAAGGTTTTATCGTCATTACCGGGGAGGTGGGCGCGGGCAAGACCACGCTGGTGCGTAATCTTTTTCGCAAGCTGGAATCCGGAAAGATCGCAGCTGCCCATATCGCCAATACCGATCTGGATTCCGGGGATACGCTCAGGCTGGCTGCGGCGGCGTTCGGGCTACCCCACAGGAACGCGGATAAGGCTTCGCTGTTGATCGCGCTTGAGCAGTTCTTTCGTCAATGCGATCAGCAAGGAAAGCGCGCACTCCTCGTAGTGGACGAAGCGCAGAACCTTTCTCTGCGTACTGTCGAAGAATTGAGGATGCTTTCCAATTTTCATTCCGATGAAAAGCCGCTGCTGCAGACATTTCTGCTGGGGCAGCCGGAATTCAGGAAAACGCTGCTTAGCGGAAACATGCAGCAGTTGCGGCAGAGAGTGACCGCGACTTATCACTTGGGGCCGATGGATCTGATCGAAACACGGTCGTACATCGAGCACAGGCTCAAGACAGCAGGCTGGAACGGCGACCCGTCCTTCGATGAGGCCGCTTTTGAGGCGATACACGATTATACGGAGGGAATACCCAGGCGGATCAATGCATTATGTGACCGCCTCCTGCTGATGGGTTGTCTGGAGAAATTGCATCATTTTGACGCTGCCGCAGTCGGAGATGTCATTCGCGACATTCAGGAAGAGTTTGAAGTACCGGCAGGGGCAATTGATATGGCTAACAGCGAAGAAAATCTGGGAAATCGCGCCTCTCCCCCCATCTTCCGCCAGGATGATGTGGATGAGAGGATTGCGAGCCTGGAAGAAACGGTTGTCACGCTGATGAGCTTACTCAAGGATGTGCTGTCTTTGGGTAACGTTGGCAGGGGCAGTCAGCGCCGGGCAGCGGAAAACAAAGATGCCTGATGGGGTTACTTGCGGGTGTGGGCAAGCTTCAGGTGTGCTCCGAAATTACAGAAAATAGTCAGTAAAACCTGGATCTATGAATTCAGAGCCGATATGTAACGCAATGACCGTGGACGTGGAAGACTACTTTCAGGTCTCGGCTTTTGCTTCGCACATTCCCCGTGCATCCTGGGGTTCGATCTCATGCCGGGTCGAACGGAACATCGATCAGATCCTCGCTTTGCTGGCGGAGGATCGGGTCAAGGCAACTTTTTTTACCCTCGGATGGATCGCAGAGCGCTATCCCGAGATGATAAAACGGATTGTCGAGAACGGCCATGAACTTGCCAGTCATGGCTGGGGTCATCATCGTGTATCGGAACTGCGCCCGGAAGAGTTCCGGGAGGATATTCTCCGAAGCAAGGCGATCCTTGAAGATATCGCCGGTGAGCCCGTACTTGGCTACCGCGCACCAAGCTTTTCCATAGGCGATCATAACCAGTGGGCGCTGGATATCCTTGCCGAATCGGGTTATCGTTACAGTTCAAGCATATATCCGATCCAGCATGATCATTATGGCATGCCGGACGCCCCGCGCTTCGCTTATTATCCCCGTGATAATGGCCTGCTCGAGGTGCCGATCACGACGCTGCGCATGTTTCAGCGAAACTTGCCGGCCGGAGGGGGAGGATACTTCCGGCTGTGGCCTTACCCTGTTTCGCGTTGGTTCCTGAAGAGGTTGAATCATCACGAGAAACGTCCTGCGATTTTTTATTTTCATCCCTGGGAGATCGATCATCAGCAGCCCCGCCAGAAAGGGATCAACATCAAGACGCGCTTTCGTCACTACCATAATCTGCATCGCATGGAGGATCGGATCAGGGCCTTGATCCGGGATTTCAAGTGGGACCGGATGGACCGGATTTTCTTGGAGGACAGGATATGAGCTTCGTTATGGAAGCGCTTCGGGGAGTTGAAGTGCAGAAATCACAGGCGAGGTCCTCTCTTCTGGCGGCGGAATCGATGGTGCATCTGCTTCAGCCGGAGGATGCGAAAAGATGGGATGAATTCGTATTGTCCTGTCCGGAAGCCACGTTCTTCCATCGTGCGGGTTGGCAGACCGTCATGGAACGCGGGCTGGGCCACCGGACCTGGTATCTCTATTTCGAGTCGGAAGGGGAAATTTGGGGAGTCCTGCCCTTGGTGGAAATCAACAGCCGTCTTTTCGGCCACTCCCTGAGTTCCTTGCCTTTCTGTGTCTATGGTGGAATTGCTGCCGAGTCGGCACTTGTACGGGATACGCTGGATCTTGCTGCCCAGAAGCTTGCAGCACGGCTGCGGGTAGACTACCTGGAATACCGGAACCTGAAGCCGCAGCACGCCGACTGGCCCGTCAAGGACCTGTACATGACCTTTCGCAAGGAGATGGCGCCAGAGGCGGAGCAGAACATGAATGCCATTCCGCGCAAGCAGCGTGCGATGGTGCGCAAGGGCATCAAGGCCGGGCTGGAAAGCGTCATCGATACCGATACAAGGCGTTTCTTCTCGGCCTACTCAGCAAGTGTGCATCGCCTTGGAACACCCGTTTTTTCCAGAAACTACTTTCGCCTTCTCAAGGAAGTTTTCGCCGACGATTGCGAACTCATGATTATCCTCAAAGAGGGACGTACCGTTGCCGGCGTGATGAGTTTCTATTTTCGGGATGAAGTTCTTCCTTACTATGGCGGCGGCACGAGCGAGGCACGCGATGTCGCAGGGAACGATTTCATGTACTGGGAACTGATGCGGCGGGCCTGTGAAAGAGGTTACAAAATCTTTGATTTCGGACGAAGCAAGCGTAACTCCGGTTCGTTCGATTTCAAAAAGAACTGGGGATTCGAGCCGCAGCCGCTTTACTACGAGTATCAGCTGCACAGGGCAAGCGAGGTGCCGGACCATAATCCGCTCAATCCAAAATACCGCTTGTTCATCAAGGCCTGGCAAAAACTCCCGCTGTCGCTTGCAAACCTTCTCGGCCCTCCCATTGTGCGAAATCTGGGATAGGGCATGGAAGATCTCTTGTACCTGGTCCATCGAATTCCCTATCCTCCGAACAAGGGGGACAAGATTCGCTCCTATCACCTGTTGAAGCATTTGAGCCACCGATATCGCGTCCATCTTGGTACCTTTATCGATGACAGAAATGACTGGCAGCATGTTGAGAAAGTCAGGAGCCTCTGTGCTGAAACCTGTTTCGTGGACCTTTCACCGCGGACAGCACGCATGCGAAGTCTGGCCGGTTTTTTTTTCAGACAGCCCCTGACTCTTCCGTACTATAGAAATGGGCGCCTTCAGACCTGGGTGAATGAGGTGCTCCACACACTGCGAATACGGAATATCCTGGTCTTTTCCTCCGCAATGGCTCAATACGTCGCTCATGCCGACCAGGCTCTGCGCATTATCGATTTCGTCGATATCGATTCGGATAAATGGCAGCAGTATGCGGAGACTACGCGCTGGCCGATGAGCTGGGTCTACCGAAGGGAGTCGAGACTGCTGCTGAGTTATGAAAAACAGGTTGCAAGGAACTTCGACAGCGCGACCTTCGTATCCGAGGCGGAGGCTGAAATGTTCAATCGTCTCGCGCCAGAAACCGCCCCGAAAGTCACATACTTCAACAATGGCGTGGATGCGGATTATTTTTCGCCGGATGACAATTCTTCCAATCCCTATCCTGAGGGCGTGCGCGTCCTGGTGTTCGTCGGGGCGATGGATTACTGGGCCAATATCGATGCAGTGGATTTCTTTGCGCGGCGTATATTTCCCAAGATCCAGATGCGCCTGCCCGAGGTTGAATTTTATATTGTTGGTGCGCGCCCAGCGGCAGAAGTGGCGGTGCTGGCCTCTCTGCCGGGGGTCAGGGTCACGGGGTCCGTCTCAGATGTGCGCCCTTATCTGACACATGCGTCGCTCGCGGTAGCCCCATTGCGCATTGCTCGAGGAATCCAGAACAAGGTACTGGAAGCGATGGCCATGGAGAAAATCGTGATCCTTTCCCCGCAGGCGATGGAGGGCATACGCGCACGCCCGGACTACGAACTGGTAGTGGCGCGAAACGAAGGCGAATTCAGTTCCCGGATCATTTCGCTGTTACAGGATGGCTCCGACGAAACGATTGGTCGTGCGGCCCGGGCGCGCGTACTGGAAGATTACAGCTGGAATAAAGGTTTGGGGAGAATAGATATGCTCCTGTCCCAGTCACAGGCAATTTAATAACGAGATGTCTGCTCATTTCCCCGTAAAACTGATCGCCCAGGAAAATGCCGTATGAATGCCCAAACGCCGTCGCGCGAGATTGCGTGTGGTCCGGTTGCAGATCTGGATCAGCCAAGGGTCAGGACTATCGTCCTGCTCACTATTGCCACCATTGCCGCAATCCTGATCATTTATCATGAAACCGCCGGGTCAATAGTGTCCATTTGGGCGCGTTCCGATACATTCGCCCATGGGTTTCTGATTTTTCCTTTCAGCGCCTATCTGATCTGGACCCAGCGCAAGCGCCTCAGCATCCTTCCCACGAAACCGAACCCTTTGGCTTTGGCGGTGCTAGCCGCCCTTGGGTTCAGCTGGCTGCTCGCAACGCTTGCCAGTGTTCAGGTGGTTGCACAGTTCTTACTGATCTCCATGATTCCCGCCGTAGTGTGGACGATGCTAGGGAACCGGATCGTTTTGGCGCTTGCTTTTCCCTTGGCTTATCTCATGCTGGCGGTTCCATTTGGCGAGTCGTTCATCGCGCCACTAATAGATTTTACCGCCAACTTTACCGTTACTGCACTTCAATGGAGCGGTATTCCGGTTTACCGTGAAGGAAGTTTTTTTACCATCCCCAGCGGAAGCTGGTCCGTGGTTGAAGCATGCAGCGGCCTGCGCTACCTGATCGCGTCCTTTACGTTGGGAACCCTTTACGCCTATCTGACCTACAGAAGCCTGGCACGTCGTCTGATATTCATCATTCTGTCGGTGATCGTGCCCATCATCGCCAACGGAATCCGAGCTTATCTGATTGTCATGACCGGGCACCTGAGCGACATGCAGCTTGCAGTTGGAATCGACCACCTCATTTATGGTTGGGTATTTTTCGGTTTCGTCATGGTCCTGTTATTCTGGTTCGGCTCCTTCTGGCGCGAGGATGACGAGAAGACTGACAACGACAACCTGGGAACGAGCCTGGAACAAGCATCCAGGTCGGCTACGCGTAGCCCGGCTTCATTACGGAGCATGATTTTCTCGTCTGGCGCAGTTGTGACCATCGCTCTCATCTGGCCGATTTATGCCTCCCATGTGGAGAACGAGCCTCCGGGCGCGACAATTCCGGAACTCAGGGTGGCAGATATTCCTGGGAAATGGCAGTACGATAGCGTTCCCACTTCGGACTGGCGCCCCACCTATGTGGGCGCTACCGCTCAGCTCCTGCAAAGCTTCCGCAGCGGAGAGCGGTCCGTCGATCTTTACATCAGTTATTACCGCAATCAGCAGCAAGATACTGAATTGATAAATTCCGAAAATACGCTTGTTCCGGAAACGGGGGCGAAATGGTATAACGTGAAACAGGACACACGGAATATATCCATTGGTTCCAGGCAGCAGGCAATCAATCAGAATCAGTTGCGCTCACCCTCTGCGAAGCTGCTGGTATGGAGATGGTATTGGGTTGGCGGCGAGGAAACAATCAACCCCTATCTGGCCAAATTCATTCTGGCCAGAAACACGCTGCTGGGCAGGAGCGATGACGGAGCGGAAATCGTAATTGCAAGCCGTTACGAAGAGGCGCCGGATGAAGCTGTTCCCGTGCTTCAGCGTTTTCTTGAGGACATGATGCCGGCAATAACAGACGGGCTCCAGAATGCAGGCGATAGCTAGAAGCCGGTCCAAACGTCCTGAATTCTCTGCGAATCAACGTCCCGCAGATGCTGATCATGCTGGCCTGTCCCCGCTCATTGTTCACGTGGTCTATCATCTGGGGGTTGGGGGCCTGGAAAACGGTCTGATAAACCTCATCAATCATATTCCTCCCGAACGCTACCGGCATGCAATCGTTTGCCTCAAAGGTTACTCCGATTTTCGGAAAAGAATTGTACGTGAAGGCGTGGAAATCATCGCGCTGAACAAGCGGGAAGGTCAGGATCCCAGTCTTTACGTGAATCTGTTCAAAACGTTCAGGCGTTTGAAGCCGGATATCGTTCATACCCGAAATCTGGGAACCATGGAGGGACAGGTAGTTGCTGCGCTGGCTGGCACCCGTGCGCGTGTGCACGGAGAACACGGCCGTGATGTGTTCGACCTCCATGGAATTAACCGCAAATATAATTTGCTACGCAGGATTATCCGTCCTTTCGTGAGTCACTTCATCACCGTGAGCCAGGATCTGGAAAGCTGGCTCGTCAATACGGTGGGCGCGGCGCCTGGAAGCATCAGGCAGATCTATAATGGGGTCGACAGTGTCCGCTTTTATCCACGTAGCACCGAGAGCGCTGCTACTGATATGGATAGCCTACGCGGTGCGCCTGCAGGTTTCTTTTCCGAAGATGTGTTCGTCATTGGCAGCGTCGGCAGGATGGCGAAGGTAAAAGATTATCCTTGCCTGGTTGAAGCTTTTCTGACGTTACTGAGGAAGCAACCGGAAGCTTGCCAGCATCTGCGGCTTCTGATTGTCGGTGACGGAGAATCGCGGGAGACCTGCATGGCCATGCTTCGCCAAGCCGGTGCGGAAAGGCTTGCCTGGTTTCCTGGAGAACGTTCCGATATTCCGGAACTCATGCGCGCAATGGATTTGTTCGTGCTTCCTTCGTTGGGAGAAGGTATTTCCAATACGATCCTGGAAGCGATGTCCACCGGTCTTCCCGTTGTAGCCACGCGTGTTGGCGGAAATCTGGAACTGGTCAAGGAAGGAGTGACCGGCACGCTTGTTCCACCCGGCGCGCCGGAGGTGATGGCCTCCCGCATATGGGAATACCATGAAAATCCTGACCTGATCGCCCGGCAAGGTGAGGAGGGACGTCAACACATCGAGAGAAGCTTCAGTATGCAGGCCATGACAAGCGGTTATCTGGACGTCTATGACAAGCTTTGCTTTCAAAAACCGGGAAACATTGGAGTAAACGGCAATGTGCGGGATCGTCGGCCTGTTTGATACGCGCAGCAAGAGGGCAATCGATCGCCATGTACTCCTGCACATGAACCAGATCCAGACGCACCGGGGTCCGGATGAGGGGGAACTCTATACCGAACCGGGGCTGGGTTTCGGCCACAGGCGACTGTCCATCATGGATGTTTCCAGTGGTCAGCAGCCGCTGTTCAATGAAGACGGCAGCGTTGTGGTGATATTCAATGGCGAAATCTACAATTTTCAGGAACTCGCCAAAGAACTTGCCGGGCTGGGACACGTCTTTCGCACCCATTGCGATACCGAAGTGATCGTCCATGGCTGGGAAGAGTGGGGAGAACGCTGCGTGGACCGGTTTCGTGGCATGTTCGCCTTCGCAGTCTGGGATCGAAGCCACAGGACACTTTTTCTTGCCCGTGACAGACTCGGCATCAAGCCGCTTTATTATGGCCTGCTGGAAGACGGGATACTGATTTTTGCATCCGAACTCAAGGCATTGCTTGCACATCCGGATTTTTGTCGGGAGATGGAACCGCGCGCGGTTGAGGACTACTTTGCCTATGGCTATGTGCCAGAGCCACGGACGATATTCAGTCATGCACTGAAGCTGGCACCGGGCCATACTTTGACGTTCCGGACGGGCCAACCTCTGCCTGCTCCCCGCCAGTACTGGGACGTGCCCTTTGCGCCGCATGGCCGTGTCGAGGTCGAGGATGCGCAGAAAGAGTTGATTGCGCGGCTGCGCGAATCGGTGCGAATGCACCTCATGACTGAAGTCCCGCTGGGTGCATTCCTGTCAGGTGGCGTCGATTCCAGCGCAGTCGTGGCGATGATGGCGGGACTCATGGAAGATCCGGTCAATACCTGCTCCATCTCCTTTGGAGATCCTGCGTTCAACGAATCGCAGTATGCGCAAAAGGTCGCGGACCGTTACCGTACCGAACATCACGTGGATCAGGTGGATCAGGACGATTTTGATCTGATCGACAAACTGGCTTCACTGTACGACGAACCTTTTGCGGACAGCTCGGCCATGCCGACCTATCGCGTCTGCGAACTGGCGAGAAAGCGGGTCAAGGTCGCTTTGTCCGGCGACGGGGGTGACGAAAATCTGGCTGGCTACCGCCGTTACCGCTGGCATCAGTACGAGGAGCAGATGCGATCCGTATTGCCGCTCGGGCTGCGCAAGCCGCTGTTCGGTTCGCTGGGGAAACTGTATCCTAAGGCCGACTGGGCTCCCAGATTCCTTCGGGCAAAATCCACGTTTGAAGCTCTTGCGCGGGATTCTGTGGAGGGTTATTTTCATGGGGTTTCCATCCTGAAGGATGGAATGCGACAACGCCTCTTCAGCGAATCGTTCCGCCGTAACCTTCAAGGATACGGAGCGGTGGAGGTTTTGCGCGCGCATGGACGAGCATGTCCGGTAGAGGATCCGGTTTCCCGCATGCAATACCTGGATATGAAAACATATCTCGTCGGCGATATCCTGACGAAAGTCGATCGCGCGAGCATGGCCCATGCCTTGGAAGTGCGGGTGCCCTTGCTGGACCATGAACTGGTCGAGTGGATATCCGGTCTGCCGGTTTCGCTCAAGCTCCATGGGCAGGAGGGCAAGTATATATTCAAGAAAGCGCTGGAATCCTATCTGCCTGACGATGTCCTGTACCGCCAGAAGATGGGGTTTTCGGTACCGCTGGCCAGTTGGTTCCGGGGACCGTTGCGTCAGAGGCTCCACGATACCTTGATGGGTCCGGTATTGGCCGACACGGGGTTTTTCAATAGAACATTTATCAAGGAAATGATCGAACATCACCAGACCGGAAGACGGGATTACAGTGCGCCGTTATGGACACTGCTCATGTTCGAGTCATTCTTGCGTAACGTGCTTTACGTTGAGCCGCGTGGTCAGGTAGCCGGCCTTTGCGCAACACAGGCCGGGGATGGCTTTGAGGGCGGGAACCGCAGGCAGGTTGCCGGGATCGTCGGAAATTGAAGCCGGATCATGCAAGTTTTGTAGAGATCGATGATCGACGTCTTCATCACCGTTGACGTAGAAATATGGTGCGACGGCTGGGTCGACATAGACGCCAAGTTTCCGAAAGCCTTTCAGCGATATATCTATGGGCCCACCTCCCGAGGCAACTATGGCTTGCCTTACCAGCTGCATCAGTTGCGCGAATATGGTCTCAAGGGGGTATTTTTCGTCGAACCGCTTTTTTCGACCCGGTTCGGGCCGGAGCCCCTGTCCGAGATTCTTGAATTGATCGGGGAAGAGAACCAGGAAACCCAACTCCATTTGCATACCGAGTGGGTGGATGAGTCAAAACAGCCGTTGCTGGATAACATCAGCGGCAAGAAACAGTTCCTGCGCTATTTTTCCCTGCAGGAGCAGGTTGCGCTGATCGGTGCGGGGAGGGCCTTGCTGGAGTCGGCCGGCGGGCCTGAAGTGAATGCCTTTCGTGCCGGGAGCTTCGGTTTCAACAGCGCGACGCTTCAGGCTCTTGCTGCGAATCGCATCCCTTTCGACAGCAGCTATAACGCGAGCATGTTCGGACAGGACAGCGGCGTAAGCCCCCATACCCCAATGGTGGAACCCGCCGAATACGATGGCGTTTACGAATACCCCATGACGGTTTTTTACAGCGGCGGTTCGCTCCGGCATACACAGTTGACTGCCTGTTCCCATCGAGAGATGGAAGGTTTGCTCTGGCAGGCACTGGAGGCCGGCCGAAAATCCTTTGTCATTCTTTCTCACAGTTTCGAACTGCTCAACCAGGCCATGGATCGGCCGGACGATATCGTGGTGGCCCGCTTTCGCCAGCTCTGCTCTTTCCTTGATCGCCATCGCGATTGTTTTCAGGTGCGCGGTTTCCAAGGGCTTACTCCCAGGCCGGTTCCATCGCAGCCTTCACCGCTGACCTCGCCTATCTGGAAAACAGGACTCAGGATGCTGGAGCAGGGTTGGCGTCGGAGGTATGATTGAACGCTATGTGGCAATACCAGCAGGTGCCCATCAAGATACAGTTGGGGGAGAAAACGTTGTTTGCACCCAAGCTGTGGCTGCAGGTACGAGAGGTGAGGCTGGATGATGAATTGCCTGCGGTTGAGGAGCCGCTACCGCCCGCTGACATTCTTCGGGCGGATAGTCAAGGCTTCCTGATCAGATCGCTGCGCGTGAGCGGGCACCAGCCCGTACTGCGCAGATCAGGAAATTATCTCTGCTACGTGGCGTCCCTGTACTCCCGCTACTATATCGACATGCAACAGTCCTTCGCGGAGTACAAGGGCAAGTTTTCCTCCAAGACGCGATCTACCCTCAATCGTAAAATAAGGAAATACGAGGAATATTCCGGGGGGCAGATCTTCTGGAAAGTTTATAGATCCGCGAATGAAATGGCGGAGTTCTACCGACTTGCACGGATTGTTTCCGCCACGACTTACCAGGAACGTTTGCTGGACGCCGGTTTACCCGATTCGGCGGAATTTTTCCAGCAGATGCAACAGCTCGCTGAAGAGGATCAAGTTCGAGGATTCATTCTTTTTCATCAGAATCAGCCAGTATCCTATCTTTACTGCCCGATCTCGAATGGAGTCGTGCTCTATGCTTTCCTAGGATATGACCCGGTTTATATGAGCTTTTCAGTGGGGACGGTCTTGCAGTGGCTGTCGTTGGAATGCCTGTTCGAAGAGAAAGTGTTTCGGTTTTTCGACTTCACCGAAGGGCAGTCGGAACACAAGAAACTGTTCGCAACACACAGCGTCCAATGTGCCAACGTATTTTTTATTCGGCGCAATCTGTCCAACTTGTGCCTGCTATACGCTCAAAAAGCCGTCAATCATTTCAGCCGGTGGACTGGCGACCGTCTGGAGCAGTTCGGTTTCAAAGCGGCAGTAAAGAGGCTGATGCGATACAGTAAGTGACATCCTCAACTGGATAACGGTTGCTATGCGATCGCACCCTTTATTGTAGGTGCATATTTCTGAACCGAGCAGCGGGCTTGCCCGAACGCTGTACTCGGTCGGCCCAGAGTTAATATAATTTATCATAAATGAATAAATCTTCTGGTAATTTATTTTGAGTTAAGTTGAATGGTAAAACAGATTTTGAAGCATCTGCTGGATGCGGAGTGGTTCGCTCGCGTAATGGAAGTAATGGATCGACGATCTGACAACCGCATGG
>CAYXQR010000155.1:0-8109 GCA_964466955.1 uncultured Nitrosospira sp. | reverse complement strand
GAGCTCACGTCCGACCTGGGGCGTTTCAACGAAGACCATATCACCCAGCAATTCCTGTGCATGCTGCGTTATGCCCACCATTGCTGTTCCATCAGCTTCGAGCTTGACCCACTCGTGGGATTTGGTGTATCTCAGATCGCTTGGAATACTCATGTTATTACTCCGGAATTAAATGACATTTTGCTTCGTTGTCCGCTTCAGACCAAAATCTTGCCGTTTCGTACGAAGGGGTATTTCACGACCTTTGCCTTCAACATCTTATCCCGCACCACGACCTGTACCTCGTCTCCCGGAGCGACTTCCTGATGCAGGCGTGCCAGGGCTATCGACTGGTTTAACGTGGGGGAAAAACCCCCACTCGTAATCTCCCCTTTATTCTGTCCGTCTGACACCACTTTCTGGTGGCTGCGCAACACTCCGCGGTCCTGCAAGACCAGGCCGAGCAACTGTTGCCGCACGTTTTTTACCTGTAGCGCCTTTTTGCCAATAAAGTCTCGTTCGCTTTTCAAATCTACCGTCCAGCCCAGCCCTGATTCCAGCGGACTGGTCGTTTCATCCATGTCCTGCCCATATAGATTCATTCCGGCTTCAAGCCGAAGTGTGTCGCGTGCACCCAGTCCGGCCGGCGCGACGCCTGCGGCATGGAGCGCATTCCAGAAACCGGCCGCCTCATTCGCGGGGAGGGTTATTTCAAAGCCGTCTTCCCCTGTGTAGCCCGTGCGGGCTATAAAATAATCGCCAAGGAAAGCGGCCTGGAAAAGCTTCAGGTTTTCCGTCCGGGCCTGAGAATCCGCAATGACTTCCCACACCTTCGCGCGAGCATTGGGGCCTTGCACCGCGATCATGGCAAGATCACGACGTGGAGTGATTTCCACCCCGGGGGCGATTTCATCCCGGCGCGCCATCATCCACGCCATATCTTTATCCGCGGTTCCCGCATTGACCACCATGCGGAAATGCGATTCCGTCAGATAATAGACAATGAGGTCGTCTATGACGCCGCCCTCGGGGTTCAGCATGCAGGAGTATAAGGCCTTGCCCGACTGCGTGAGCTTGTCTACGTTGTTAGCGATCAGTCGGCGCAGGAAATCACGGGCGCTTTCGCCCTCGATATCCACTGCCAGCATATGGGAGACATCGAACATGCCGGCATCGGTTCGTACCTTGTGATGTTCATCGAGTTGGGATCCATAATGCAAGGGCATATCCCAGCCACCGAAATCGACCATTTTTGCGTTCATCTCGCGATGGGCCTGATTGAGAGGGGTTGTTTTCACAGATTGAAACCTCAAAAAAAAAGGTGAAGTCATACTGAAATATGACGTCACCCCTCTGTCCCTTTTACCTGAGAGATTACGGAATATCGTGCTCTTTTCCGTCTGCCCCTTCGGTGGCCGGCTCAATGCCGGCACTCTCCAGATTGCCTTTCGCAAGCGGTCCTCGAGGACCATGAACGACCTGATCTGCGCCTGAGCGATTCCGGGGGGTTGCGCCTTCGGCGGCGATGTAGTTACGCGCTCTTCCGCTTGGATATATAAAATGGCACAAAACAGCACTATACTCCAATAAGCAGGATCACGACAAGGCAAATCCAGCTTTCAGCGACGAATTGACATTGGCGGGGGACTGGTGAAATGTGATCTGGAAATTGGCGGGATAAATCCGGAGCGAACCGGCTGGCTTATCCTGTTGTTTTGTCCCAGCAACTTCTCCAGCATGAGTCCACATTCTGAGGGTGCGCTCGGAAAATCCCTGGCTGCAAAGTTGGCTCCCCTGACCATTAAGGAAGGGTCATAATCAGGGATCGAAATCGACTAGCCGGTCCGGACCATCAGCAAGCGCTGGCTCCAGGCCTTCCAACCATACACCGGAAGGGGTAAAAAGCCGGTGGTGGCGGGAAGTTTCCGGCTCTCGATCCCGAGGCATTTTCAGTTAAGCTGTAATGCTTGGCCTTGCCATTTTTACTTGTTATCCCTGCAAGGTGAGCAATTATCTACGCGCGAAAGGTATCCCGGCCCAGGGGAAACTGCTTCCCCAGGCAAAGGAGATAAGATTCGGAAGCGTTGTCGTTAAAGTGGACGAAGAGTCTCCGCTTCGGGTTGCGGTAGAATCTCCGATAAGGCAGCATCGAACATATCGGATCGGAAGGACTGGATTTGCCGTGCCTCCGTCCGAGCGCTTGCATTGATAACGGTGGTATCCGAGTTTATCCGGACAATTATCAGCTTTGTGAACGAGAATATAACAGCAGAAACGGGCAGCTTGCATCCCATGTATCTCGGGTACTTCGGTTTGAGTAAAGAGCCTTTTGCTCACTCATCTCCCGGGGATATCTTTTACGACGGCGCCGGCCGAGGCGTAACGTTGGATGAGATTCTCTACATACTGATTCATGGTGAAGGGCTGGAAGGAATTATCACCGTTACCGGGGCTGCCGGTGTCGGCAAAACGACGTTGTGTCGAACTCTTATAGAGCGGCTGCCTCATCAGATCAAGGCGCTTTACCTCAGCAAGTCGGCTACATCTCCGGACACGTTTCTGTCAGCCATTGCCGACCAGTTGATGGAGGGATGGGAAACAGAATGTGATTCAGCAGTAAACGGGGATCGCACGACAGATGTTGTCATGGAAGAACTCCAGGATCTGTTTGTCGAGGAACACGCCAAGGGTAAGCAGGTTGTACTGCTTGTGGATGAAGCTCAGGCGATATCAGAAGAGGTTTTGAGACTGCTGATGAGCTTACATGATTCCCAGTTGCCGCATCCAAAGCTATTGCAGATCGTCCTGTTCGGCCGGGAAGAATTCGATAGCACGCTGGCCTCGAGGCAGATGCATGACTTCAGGCAGCGCATCAGTCGCCAGTTTGTGTTGCGACCCCTCAATGTGGATCACATCGAGGATTACTTGATGCGCCGTATGCATGCGGCCGGCTATCGTGGTGTCCCTATTTTTTCCGCTGAGGCCGCCCAGTTGCTCACTCATGCATCTCATGGACTGATCTTCCGCCTCGACCGTCTTGCAACCAAGTCTCTGCAGATCGCGTGGAAGGTCAGTTCACGCACAGTAGAAGCGCAGCACATCAGAATGGCTTCAGACGGCGCAAAGATAAGCATACAGTCCAGGCAGCGGAATCACGGCGTGGGCTCCATCTTGCTGAAGTCGGGGAAAGCGATTGCAATTTTTTCCGTAGTGGCGGTGACAGTTGCAGTGGCGGTACATAACTGGCAATTGACTCGTCCTCGGCCGATAAACCTTGTCGGGAAACCTGGGCCATCCCCTCAAATGCGCGCACCTGATTTGCTCCCGGAACCTCTTCTCGCCGCACCGCTGTCTTCCATTTCCGGACCTGCTGCTGCCGCTGGCGCAGCAGCGCAGCTTCCTCCTTCGATTCAGAGCGCGCCCGCAGACCCTCCCGTTTTAACGCCCGCCGAAGCAACAAGCGAAAAAGCGCCTGCGGGGCCGGCGGTGGAGCAGAAAAAGAAGCCAGCTTCGCCTCAGGCAGAACCCTCTCGCGAGAAGAAGCAGTCGCGTAAACGCGAAATTTACGTGGCCGGTGTCAATCTCGCGGAATATAACCTCTTGGGGCAGCGGATGGAAGCCGCCACCAGAACCTTGAATGCTCGTGATCTGGATTCTTATACCATTCAGCTCTATGCAACGGACAATATTCATCCGGACCGAATGGAGCGGTTTCTATCCCGGGCCAAAAAATTGGTCGATCTATCCAATCTTTATGTATATCTCATTGATGACTATGACCACGCAAGATTCCGTGTGACCTATGGCATCTACACCACCAGGGAGGAAGCGAAAGCAGGTGTGGCCGAGCTTCCGGAGAAATATCAGAGAGAGTTCGATCTGGAGTTATATTCCCTGGGCGAACTGAACTGATTTTCCATTTTTTTATCGCCCCGGTATCCGCCACTGGCCCTTATTGTCGCAAGGGGTGGAATAATGCCTGATGCTACAATGGGTATTATTGTACTTAAACGCTTACTTATCTATGCCGGTACCTCACCTTGTTACCTCGTTAAATAGCCCCATTCTCGACTTGGAAAGATGCATCATCAACGCGATGCCTCTGATCGAACGCTGGCTGGTCAATGAGTGGCAGAAGCATTCGGTCCCGTTTTATTGCTCGGTGGATTTACGCAACAGCGGGTTCAAGCTGGCCCCGGTGGATACCAATCTTTTTCCGGGGGGATTCAACAATCTCAACCCGGACTTCATGCCGCTATGCGTGCAGGCAACGATGGCGGCTGTTGAGAAAATATGTTTGGGCGCCCGTAACGTACTGTTGATACCTGAGAACCACACACGCAATATTTTCTATTTGCAGAATCTCGCTACTCTGCATGCCATCATGCGTCACGCGGGCATGGAAGTCCGGATCGGGACGCTACTGCCGGAGCTTACCACGGCAACCGCGATCGATATTCCCGGGGGCGGTGGCATCATGCTGGAGCCGCTTCAGCGCAGGGACAACCGTGTATATGTGGAGGGCTTTGATCCCTGTGTCGTGCTTCTCAACAATGATCTTTCAACGGGCATTCCCGAGATACTGCAAAATCTCGAGCAGACCGTAATACCTCCCCTTCACGCAGGATGGACGACCCGGCGCAAATCCCGGCATTTCGATGCCTACGATAATGTGGCGCGTCAATTTTCCGAGCTGATAAGTATTGATCCATGGCTTATCAATCCTTATTTTGCTTCCTGCGGCAAAATCAACTTCCGGGAAAAAAAGGGGGAAGACTGTGTGGCAAGTACTGTCGACGAAATTCTGCGCGACATCAGGGAAAAATATGCGCAATATGGGGTCAAGGCCGATCCTTTCGTTATCGTGAAAGCGGATGCAGGTACTTATGGCATGGGTATCATGACGGTAAAGGATGGCGATGAAGTTCGTGCCCTCAACCGCAAGCAGCGCAATAAAATGGCGGTAATCAAGGAGGGCCTGCAGGTAACGGAGGTGATGGTGCAGGAAGGCGTTTATACCTTCGAAAGGGTTAACGAAGCAGTGGCCGAGCCTGTTATCTACATGATAGATCGCTACGTAGTGGGAGGGTTTTATCGTGTTCATACCGGACGTGGTATCGATGAGAATCTTAACGCTCCAGGTATGCAGTTCGTGCCGCTGGCCTTTGAAGATACCTGCCTCATGCCGGACCGGGAAGCGCAATCGAGCTGCAAGGCGAACCGGTTCTATGCATACGGCGTGATTGCCCGCCTGGCTCTGCTTGCGGCGGCACAGGAGTTGGAAAAAAGCGCGGGAAAGAGCGAGGCGATCGTTGCTTAGCCAGATAATTCAACCCTTTCATTGATATTCCGTGCGAATATTCCAATTGCGGCGTACGCTGCGGCGCAACCGGTGGAAAGCCGGACGGGTCGGGCCTCATCAGGATATTTTCTGTTTTTTATCCGCTCCGCATCGTTTGTACATGGGGAACTGCATAAGGATTCAGCATTCATGAGGCTCGCCTTCATACTTGACCACCTTGATTCCATCAAGACATATAAAGATTCAAGTTACGCCATGATGCAGGAAGCCGCACTCCGCGGACACAAGCTTTATACGCTGCAGCAGGGAGATGTCGTCTGGAAAGGAGGCAGGACCACCGGTTTTGCGCGCGGCCTGGAACTGATCAGCGGCACGAATGAAAGCCCGGGATGGTACCGGGTGGATGAACCGGAAGAGTTTCCGTTGAAAGATTTCGATGCGGTGCTGATGCGCAAAGACCCACCCTTCGACATGGAGTATGTGTATAGCACCTACCTGCTGGAACTGGCGGAAAATGGCGGCGCGCGCGTCATAAACAGCGCCCGCGCGGTGCGGGATCATAACGAGAAGCTCTCTATCGCCAAGTTTCCACAGTACACCCCCCCTACTCTGGTTACACGACAGGAAGCACTGATCCGGGATTTTCTCTCCGAGTATGGCGATATCATTCTCAAGCCTCTGGATGGCATGGGCGGCGCCAGTGTTTTTCGTGTTCATCGTGCTGATCACAATGTAGGCGTGATAATAGAAACCCTGACGCACTACGGTACACGTACAATCATGGCTCAGCGGTATATTCCGGAAATTTCTCAAGGAGATAAGCGCATTCTTCTGATAGCAGGAGAGGTTGTCCCCTACACGCTTACTCGAATTCCAAAGCCAGGCGAAACCAGGGGCAATCTCAATGTGGGTGCTGTGGGTATTACTCAGGCACTCAGTCCTCGCGAACGTGAAATCGCGGACGCGGTAGGGCCCGCGTTGAATGACAATGGATTGATGCTGGTTGGATTGGACGTGATCGGGGGTTACCTTACTGAAATCAACGTTACAAGCCCGACGGGAATGAGGGAAATTACCGACCAGACCGGCTTCAACGTAGCAGGGATGATGATGGACGCGCTAGAAAGAATGGCAGGCTGAGCCATTGCTTCACGCACCAATTATTCGTTTGACATGATTGGAATTCTAATCATCTCCCATGGAAATCTGGGGAACAGTCTTATTCACTGCGCCGAACATGTCCTGGGGAAACGGTCGGAGCTTCTAGCTTATCTGAGTATTACCGTTCAGGATGATCCCGATATCGCTTTGCCGAAGGCGCAGAGACTGGTTAAAGAGCTGGACCAGGGGGATGGCGTACTGGTGCTGAGCGATATCTGCGGGGCGACGCCGTGCAATATTGCCAGTCGGCTGATCAGTCCGGGAAAGGTCGAATGTCTTGCCGGCATCAATCTGCCGATGCTGGTGCGAGCGCTGACGTATCGTCAGGAACCATTGGCTGTGGCGTGTGAAAAGGCGTTGACAGGCGGCAAGGAAGGCGTAATGCATCTCGGTTCATAATCACCTATGCAATATAAAGACGTCAAGATCCTGAACAAACTGGGGATGCACGCCCGTGCTTCCGCAAAATTCACCCAACTGGCCGGCCGCTACCGTAGCGACGTGTGGCTGTCCAGGAACGGCCGGAAGATCAATGCCAAAAGCATTATGGGCGTCATGATGCTGGCCGCTCATCAGGGAACCGTACTGGGTATAGAAACCTCGGGCGTGGATGAAGTGGAAGCATTGCAGGCGCTGGTTCAACTGATAGAGGATCGTTTCGGAGAACGCGAGTGAGCTTTGCGTTACATGGCGTGGGCGTATCCGGCGGAATCGCCATAGGACGCGCTCACCTTGCGTCACATGCCGCGCTGGAGGTCGCGCACCATATCGTTCCCGGGGATCAGGTCAGTAACGAAATTGCACGGCTTGACAGCGCTTTTTCAGCGGTGAGAGAGGAACTCGACGCGCTTCATGCCACGGTCGTAGGGGGTCCCGCCGTAGCGGAATATGGCGCGTTTCTCGATCTGCATCGAATGATCCTTGATGACCCCACACTGTCCACCGCCGCGAAAGCCTATATCGCTCAGAATCAGTGCAATGCCGAGTGGGCCATAACCCAGCAAATGGGTGTTCTGATGGCCCAGTTCGAGGAAATAGAGGATGCCTATCTACGGGAACGCAAGACCGATGTCATTCAGGTCGTGGAAAGAGTTCTCAAGGCTTTGCTGGGGCATCCAGGCTACGTTCCTCCCTCGCAAAAACGTGACGGGGATAGCATTCTGATTGCTCACGACTTGAGTCCGGCGGATGTGCTTCAGTACAAGCAATACTCTTTTACCGCTTTTCTGACCGATCTTGGCGGCCTTACCTCCCACACCGCGATTGTCGCCCGCAGCCTCAATATTCCCTCCGTTGTAGCGCTACACCATGCTCGTCGGCTCATCCGCGACAATGATGTTTTGATCGTGGATGGTACCCAAGGGGTGGTGATCGTCGATCCTGACGAGCATGTGCTGTCCGAATATCGGCTGCGCCAGAGCCAGCTCGAGCTGGAAAAGCAGAAGCTCAAGCGTATAAAGACGACGGTTGCCACAACACTGGACGGAACCTGCATAGAGTTGCATGCCAATATTGAGCTCCCGCAGGATATCGATCAGGTGAAGGAAAACGGAGCCACCGGGATTGGATTGTTCAGAAGCGAATTTCTCTTTCTCAACCGGGACAGCCTGCCGGATGAAGACGAGCAATTTGAAGCTTACCGCATTGTGGCGCGAAAAATGCGAGGG
>CAYXQR010000154.1:0-11678 GCA_964466955.1 uncultured Nitrosospira sp. | reverse complement strand
GGCTGAGCATCCACGGGAGTCCGACTGGCTGACCTTCACCTGGGATGGCGTCGGCCTGGGGGAAGACCACACCCTTTGGGGCGGCGAGGCGCTGCTCGGGCGTCCGGGCCGATGGCGCCGCGTGGCGCGCATGCACCCGTTCCGGCTTCCCGGCGGCGAGCACGCCGGACGGGAACCGTGGCGTTCCGCCGCTGCCCTCTGCTGGGAAACCGGTATGGAGCTTCCGTCGGGGAAAACGGATCTTGCCGTCCTCAGAAAAGCGTGGGAGAAGGAATTGAATTCGCCTGTCACGACCGCCGTGGGGCGGCTTTTTGACGGAGCGGCCAGCTTGCTCGGATTGATCACGCACGCGAGCTACGAGGGTCAGGGGGGAATGCTTCTGGAAAACGCTGCGGAAAGCCATGGTTCGAAACATGGCGTGGAGGCAATCGAGCTGCCTCTTTTTCAGGACGCTTCCGGTTTGCTCACTGCAGACTGGAAGCCGATCATCCCCGCGCTGCTGGATGAGGCGACTCCAGTGGCGCAAAGAGCGATGCGGTTCCACTTGAGCCTTGCAAATGCCATCGTGGCCCAGGCGCGGTACATCCGTGCGTCCATGCCCTTTGCCCCCTTCGGCAGGGTCGGCCTGACGGGGGGCGTTTTCCAGAACAGGCTGCTGGCCGAGCTGGCGCTGTCCGGGCTTGCCGCGGCGGGATTCGACGCGCATCTGCCCGAGCGGATTCCGTGCAATGATGGAGGCATTGCGTTTGGCCAGCTGATGGAGGCGGACGCGGTCGCCCGGAGGGCCGGACCAACCCGCGCAGCCGGGGAGAGTGCACATGGATGACGCCTACGTCAGTCTTGCCCATGGCAACGGCGGCAGTTACATGCGAGAACTGATCGAGACCGTGTTCGCGCGGCACCTTTCCAATCCGTTGCTTAATGTGCAGGCCGATGCGGTGGCGCTGCCGGCACTCGATGGCGTGATGATGGTGACCACGGATGGCTTTACCGTGCAGCCGCTGGAGTTTCCCGGGGGCACCATCGGCTCGCTGGCGGTCCATGGGACGGTGAACGATCTGGCGGTGTCGGGCGCCCGGCCATGCTATCTCACGCTCAATGCCTTTATCGAGGAAGGGTTCGATATGTCGCGCCTGCAGCGTATCGTCGCTAGCCTCGCCCGCGCCGCGCGGGAGGCGGATGTGGCCGTGGTGGCGGGCGACACCAAGGTTCTTCCCCGTGGCGAAGGGGGCGGACTCTATCTGGCTGCAACCGGCGTGGGCGTGAAGCCAAAAAACCTGGAACTCGGGCTCAATCGGATTCAGCCCGGCGATGCGGTTCTTGTCACCGGCCCCGTCGGCGATCATGGCATTGCCGTCATGCTTGCGCGCGAGCAATTCGGCTTGAGCGGGGAGCTGCTGTCAGATGCGGCCAGCGTGGTTCCCCTGACGCAGGCATTGACCCCCCTGCGGGGGCTGCGCTTCATGCGCGACCCCACGCGCGGCGGGCTCGCCACCGTTCTGCATGAGATCTGCCGCGCAACCGGGCTGGAAGCGCGCCTGAGCCAGGCAGCGGTTCCCGTGCGCGAGCAGGTGGCCGCCGTCTGCGAAATGCTGGGGTATGATCCTTTCTATCTGGCTTGCGAAGGGAGGGTGGTGGCAGTCGTGGCAGCCGATCAGGCAAGCGAGGCGCTTGCCCGGCTGCAAGCGTTGCCGCAGGGGCAGGAAGCGGCAATCATCGGCAGCGTCCGCCCGGGCCGCCCGCACGTCGTGCTGGAGACCGAGCTGGGCGGAGAGCGCATCCTGGATGAACTGGAGGATGACCCGCTCCCCAGGATATGCTAAAAACAATCATGCAGCCTTGTGATTTCCCGGATATCAAGCAGCGCCTCGAGTCTCTGTGCGAACGGCATGGACGCGAGCCTCACCGCCTGCTTCAAATCCTGACCGAAGTGCAGGAGATGTGCCGCTTCATTCCTCCTGAAGCCGTCACCGCCATTGCCCGCCATCTCGGTCTGCCCCGGACAGGAGTGGAAGGAGTCGCCGGTTTCTACTCGTTTCTTTCGCTCGCGCCCGCAGGCCAGTACCGCTTCCTTTTTTCCGACAACGTGACCGACCGGATGCTGGGCAACCAGGCGCTGATGCGCCATTTCTGCAGCAAGCTGTGGCTGGAATGCGGCAAGGTATCGGAGGACGGCCTGGTGAGTGCGGATTTCACTTCCTGCACGGGGATGTGCGACCAGGGGCCGGCGGCGCTGGTCAACGGCTGGCCGGTCATCGGCCTGGACAGGGAGCGCATCGATCTCATCGCCGACCTGATTCTCGAGCAGTGCCCGGTTTCCAAGTGGCCGCCCCTGTTTTTCGAAGTCAAGGACAATATCCGCAGGACCGACAGGCTCCTGGGCGACCCATTCCAGCCGGGCGCCGCGATTGCAGCGACATTGCGGTGCAGCGCCGACGCGATGCTGGGGGAGATCAGATTGTCGAGGCTGAGAGGACGGGGTGGCGCGGGATACTCGACCGCCGACAAGTGGGCAGCCTGCCGGAGCGCCCCGGGGCCTGCGCGGTATATCGTGTGCAATGCGGATGAAGGCGAGCCCGGCACGTTCAAGGATCGCGTATTGCTGAACAGCTACGCTGACAGGGTGTTCGAAGGCATGACCGTGGGGGCGCGGCTGCTTGGCTCCGCAAAGGGGCTCCTGTACCTGCGCGGAGAATACCGGTATCTGCTGGAGAAACTCGAGGGCATCCTTGCGGGACGGCGCGAAGCCGGGTTGCTGGGCAGCAATATACTTGGGGAGCCGGGATACGATTTTGACATCGAGATCCGCCTGGGTGCCGGCGCATACATCTGCGGGGAGGAATCGGCGTTGATCGAATCGCTGGAAGGGAGGCGCGGCCGGCCGCGCAACCGCCCGCCCTACCCTGCGCAGCATGGCTATCTCAGCCAGCCGACAGTCGTGAACAACGTGGAAACATACGCCTGTGTTGCCTCCATTGTTATCCACGGCGGCAAGTGGTTCGGCGAAACGGGCACGTGGGAGTCCAGCGGCAGCAAGGTGCTCAGCATCTCGGGTGACTGCACCCGGCCGGGCATTTACGAGTATCCGTTCGGCATCTCCGTGCAGGAAATCCTGGACGACTGCGGCGCGGAAAACACCTATGCCGTCCAGGTCGGCGGGCCATCCGGCGCCTTCGTTTCCTGGCAGGAATTCGAACGCCGCATTTCCTTCGAGGACCTGCCCACGGCCGGTGCTTTTACCATATTCAGGCGCGGACGGGACATACTGGACGCGGTGCGTAATTACACCCGCTTTTTCGCGCATGAAAGCTGCGGGTTCTGCACGCCCTGCCGGGTTGGAACAGAGCTGCAGAAAAGGATCGTGGACAAAATCGCGGATGGCCACGGCACGGCGTCGGACCTCGAGGAACTGAAGCAGTTGGGGCATATCATGAAGACGATGAGTCACTGCGGCCTGGGACATACCGCGCCGAATCCCGTGCTGGACATGCTGGAAAAGTTTCCCGGCGCTTACGAACAGAAGCTCCGGAATCTGTCGTTCGAGCCCGCCTTCGACCTGGACGCCGCGCTGGCCACTGCGCGCAGAATCACGGGCCGGGACGATCCGGAGGCCCATCTGCCATGAGCGGCACCATCACGATCGACGGGGAAGCCGTGCCCTTCGCCGAAGGCCAGACCATCATGGACGCCGCGCTGGCAGCCGGCGCCTATATCCCGCACCTGTGCCACCATCCCGGGTTCCAGCCGCACGGAAGCTGCAAGCTGTGCGTCGTCAGCGCAAACGGGCGCAACGTTACCGCGTGCACCATGCCCGCATCGGACGGCCTGGCGGTGAGCAACGATACGCCGGAGCTGAACGAGGACCGCAAGGCGCTGGTGCAGATGCTGTTCATCGAAGGCAACCATATCTGTCCTGCTTGCGAAGCCTCGGGAAATTGCCAACTGCAGGCAGCCGGCTATCACCTGCGCATGCAGGGTCTCCGCTTCACGCATCTCTATCCGCCGCGCCGAGTGGATGCCTCTCATCCCGACATCTTTCTGGACCTCAACCGCTGCATTCTCTGTGAGCTCTGCGTCCGGGCCAGCCGGGACATCGACAAAAAGAATGTGTTCGGTATCTCCGGCCGCGGCACAGGCTCCCGCCTGGTGGTCAATTCGGAGAGCGGCAGGCTGGGCGACACTGCCATGGCGGTGACGGACGCGGCGGCCCATGTCTGCCCTACCGGCGCCATCCTGATCAAACGCAAGGGTTACTCTTCGCCGATCGGGCAGCGCACTTTCGACCGGCAGACACTTCGCGAATTCCAACTGGAACGGGCGAAACGGGTGGGGGCGGATGGTGAATGAAAAACGCAAAACCCGAATCGCGACGTGCTCGCTGGCCGGCTGTTTCGGCTGCCACACCTCGCTGCTCGACATGGACGAGAAGCTGTTCGACCTTCTGGAAATAGTCGAATTCGATCGTTCGCCCTTTACGGATATCAAGCACTGCGGGCCGTGCGACATCGGCATCGTGGAAGGCGGTGTCAGCAACGCGGAAAACGCCCGCGTACTGAAGGAATTCCGGGAGAACTGCAAGGTGCTGGTAGCGATCGGCGCCTGCGCGATAAATGGCAATGTCCCCGCCTTGCGCAACAACATCGATCTGTGGGAGTGTTTCCAGGAGGTATACCTTTACGACGGGGGAACGGAAGGCGGCCAGATACCCAACGATCCCGAACTGCCGCTCCCGTTTGACAAGGTATACCCGATTTATGAAGTGGTCAAAGTTGATTATTTCCTGGCCGGGTGCCCCCCGGGGCCGGATACCATCTGGAAATTCCTTGCCGACCTGATCGAAGGCAGGGAATCGCTCCCCGGTCATGAACCCCTGCGCTATGATTAGGAACGTTTCTGCCCGTTGCCGCCTTTCCGGGCGGGTCTGGCATATCAGGAGGATAGATGCCCTTCGAGCTCGAGACCGCCGCTGATCCCGCCAACCTGAAACGGGTCGTGATCGAACCGGTCACGAGAGTGGAAGGTCACGGCAAGGTCACGCTGCTGCTGGATGAGGACAACCGGGTGCATCAGGCGCGCTTTCATATTGTCGAGTTCCGCGGATTCGAAAAATTCATCCAGGGGCGACCCTATACGGAAGTTCCGGTGCTGGTGCAGCGCCTGTGCGGCATCTGCCCGGTCAGCCACAACCTTGCCGCTTCCAAGGCAATGGACGTGATCGTTGGCGGGACGCCCCCCGCACCCGCTGACAAACTCCGGCGCCTCATGCATATGGGTCAGATCCTCCAATCCCACGCACTGCACTTTTTTCATCTCTCCTCGCCGGACCTGCTTTTCGGCTTCGACGCCGACCCGGCAAAGCGGAACATCGCCGGCCTGGCGGCGGATTACCCGGACATCGCAAGGCAGGGCGTCGAACTGAGAAAGTACGGCCAGGAGGTCATACGCATGACCAGCGGCAAGCGTGTGCACGGCACGGGCGTGGTTCCGGGAGGCATGAGCCGGAACCTGTCACGCGCGGATCGCGACTGGCTTTTGAGCGGAGCGGACGAAGCTGTGCGCCAGAGCAGGAACGCGGTAGACCTCATCAGGAGAATCTACAGCGCGCATGCGGATTTCTACAGCGGCTTTGGCTATTTCCGCTCCAGTTTCATGAGCCTCGTTCGGGAGGATGGCGCCATGGATCTGTACCATGGCGGCCTGCGTGCCATCGATGACAAGGGTCAGACCATCTTTGACCATGTGGACTGCAGCCGCTACGGGGACTATATCCACGAGGAGGTGAAGTCGTGGTCTTACATGAAGTTCCCATTCATCCGCTCGCAAGGCAGAGAAGAAGGATGGTATCGGGTAGGCCCGCTGGCGCGCATCAACAATTGCGATTTCATCCCCACGCCGCTGGCGGAATCGGAGCGAAGGGTTTTCCAGGAATTCAGCGCAGCCACTCGGCATGCCACGTTGTCCTTTCACTGGGCGCGCATGATCGAGATGCTGCATTCCGCCGAGGCGATACGGGAACTGCTGGACGATGATGATCTGGAGAGCGATGATCTGGTGAGCACCGGCGAGAGGCGATTGCGGGGCGTGGGCGTCATCGAGGCGCCGCGCGGCACGCTGATTCACCACTACCGCATCAATGAAGACGAGCAGATCGTGCGCGCCAACCTGATCGTCGCCACCACGCACAACAACCAGGCAATGAACGAGGCGATACGGCAGGTGGCGCTGCAATACCTCGACGGCCAGGTGCTTACTGAAGGATTGCTCAATTATATCGAGATCGCCATTCGCGCCTTCGACCCCTGCCTTTCCTGCGCGACCCATGCTCTCGGCAAAATGCCGCTGGAAGTGGAGCTGGTGGATGCGGAGGGCGCGACCGTGCGGCGCCTGATCAAGGATTCAGACGGACAATACAGAAATTGACAGCGCCGCTGCTGATCTTCGGGTATGGCAACCCGAGCCGGGGGGATGATGCCCTTGCCCCTCTCCTGCTGCAACGCATGGAAGCGCTCGCCCTGCCGCATGTTGAACTCCTTGCCGACTTTCAGCTTCAGGTGGAGCACGCGCTTGATCTGCAAGGCCGTGAAACGGTATTGTTTATTGATGCGAGCGTCTCCTGCGCGGCGCCGTACCGTTTTTCGCGCATTCGTCCCTGCAGGGATGCAAGCTACACGACGCACATCATGAGCCCCATGGCACTGCTGCACGTCTACCAGCGGCTCTACGGTACCCCTCCTCCGGCCTATCTGCTCGAGATTCGGGGCGAGCGGTTCGAACTGGGCGAACCGCTCAGCCAGGAGGCTGCCCCCAATCTGGAGGCAGCCTCCGCTTTTGTCAAAAAGATATGTTTACCCGCCCATTCCCGCCTCTGGGAACAACTCTTAAATCATGAGCAAACACTACCTTAGCCCGCTCTTTACACCCAGCTCCGTTGCCGTTTTCGGGGCGAGCAACCGCCCGGGCTCCGTCGGGCAGATCGTGTTTGAAAACATGCTGAAAAGCGGTTTTCAGGGCAGGCTTTATCCTGTCAATCCGAAATACACGGAGGTGCAGGGCCGGCGCGCCTATTCGTCCATCGGCGAAATCGATGAGCCAGTAGAGCTGGCGGTGATCGCCACGCCGCCGCAAACCGTGCCCGGCATCCTCCGGAGCGGCGGTGAGGAGGGCCTGAAGGCGGCGGTCATCATTACCGCCGGCTTCGGCGACGCCGGGAGCGCACTGGAGCAGCAGTTGCTGGCGGCCGCGCGTGACCACGCAATCCGTCTTATCGGTCCCAACTGCCTGGGTATCATGCGCCCGGAGATCGGACTCAACGCCACATTTTACAAGGGGGGCGCCAGCAGCGGAAACATCGCCTTCGTTTCCCAATCGGGCGCGCTCTGTTCCGCCATTCTCGACTGGGCGCAGAACAACGATGTCGGCTTTTCGAGCATCGTGTCGATGGGATCGTCCACCGATGTGGATTTTGGCGAGATTCTCGATTACCTGGTGGCCGATCCGGCCACCCGAAGCATTCTCATGTATATCGAAGGGATACGCAATGCGCGCCAGTTCATGAGCGCGCTTCGCGCTGCCGCGAGGATCAAGCCGGTGATCCTCGTCAAGGTCGGCCGTCACCCCGCGGGCGCGAAGGCGGCGCTCTCGCACACGGCGGCGCTCGTGGGCGCGGATAATGTCTTCAACGCGGCCATCCGGCGGGCCGGTGCGGTGCGGGTGCAGACCGTAACCCAGCTTTTCACTGCGGCGAAGGCGCTTTCACTGGATTTCGCCCGGTTCGGCAGCCGGCTTGCCATTGTCACCAACGGAGGCGGGCCAGGGGTCATGGCAGCGGATCGCGCTGCCGACCTGGGAATGACGCTGGCTGCCCTTTCCGACACCACCCTCCAGTACCTGGACCAGCATTTGCCGCCGCACTGGTCGCGCGGCAACCCCGTGGATATCATCGGCGACGCAAAGGCAGACCGTTATCATCACGCCGTAAAAGCCTGCCTCGACGATGAGAACGTGGACGGCGTGCTGGCCATTCTCACCCCCCAGGCGATGACCGCACCGCTGGAATCCGCACGGGAACTGATCGCGCTCTCCGGCAAGCACCGCAAACCGCTGCTGGCCTGCTGGATGGGGGAGGCGCAGGTCGCGGAGGCGCGCGAGGCTTTCGCCGCTTCCCGGATACCGTACTTTCGCACGCCCGAGCCCGCCGTGGAGGTTTTTTCCCATCTCTCGGCCTATTACCACAACCAGCAATTGCTGCGGCAGATGCCCGGCCCGCTTTCCCATTATCTCGAACCCGACGTGGAAAGCGCGCGGCTGATCATCGAAGGGGCGATGCAGGCGCAGCGCAGGGTGCTCACCGCCATGGAATCCAAGGCCGTCCTGGCGGCGTTCCATATTCCTGTCGCTCCCACGATGATCGCGCGTTCGCCTGCCGAAGCGCTGCTCATCGCGCAACAGTTCGGATTTCCGGTGGTGATGAAGGTGAATTCACACGACATCACGCACAAAACCGACGTGGGCGGCGTGTTGCTTAATCTGAGGAACGCGCGGGAAGTGCGCGCCGCCTATCAGGATATCCTCGACGGCGTGCGGGGAAAGCGTCCGGACGCACACCTGGACGGCGTTTCCATCGAGCCGATGATCCGCAGGCCCAACGGCCGGGAATTGATGATCGGCGTCGCCAGCGATCCGGCGTTCGGCCCCGTCATCTCGTTCGGCTCCGGCGGCACCGAGGTGGAGGCAAAGAGCGTTCCCGCCGTCGCCCTGCCCCCGCTGAACAAGTTCATTACCAGGGAGCTGATGCGGGAGGCCAGCCTCGGGCGCCTGCTGGGTGCGTTCCGCCAGATGCCCCCGGCCAATCTGGAAGCGCTGGAGGATGTGTTTCTGCGCGTGTCCGAAATGGTGTGCGAGCTGCCCTGGCTCAGGGAAATGGACATCAATCCGCTCATCCTCGATGAAACGGACGCCCTGGCGGTGGATGCGAGAATCATAGTCGAGTACCGGCAGCCCGGCGCCGACCGCTACGCGCACATGGCCATCGCGCCTTACCCGGCCCATCTTGTCAGCCAGTGGCAGCTTGCGGATGGAATGGACATCACTATCCGCCCCCTGCGGCCGGAAGATGCCGAACTGGATCAGCGCTTCATCCGCGGGCTGTCGGACGAATCCCGGTATTTCCGCTTCATGAACTCGATGCAGGAGGTGCCGGAAATCCTGCTGGCGTCGCTTACGCAGATCGACTACGGCAGGGAGATGGCCCTGATCGCGGTAAGCCGGGATAAGCGCCGCGAAACCGCGCTGGGCGTCGCCCGCTACGTCATCAACCCGGACGGGGGTTCGTGCAATTTTGCGCTGGCGGTGGCGGACAGCGTCGCCGGAAAAGGGCTCGGGGGGAAACTGATGGTTTCACTGATGGCTGCGGCCCGCGAGCAGGGTCTGAAAGAAATCGAAGGCAGTGTGCTGCACAATAACCATCGCATGCTGAAGCTCATGACCGATCTCGGCTTTTCCGTCAGGCCAGCCGAGAATGATCCGCAGCTCAGGAAAGTAAGCAAGCTGCTGTAGCGGCTTCGTGATAGCCTGCCAGCTTGAGCGTCACAGCCCTGGCCGACCGCTTTCCCGCATCGCCGCACCCGGCCAGTCGCCGCGCTGCCATATTGCTGCCATGCTTTGAACTCTCCAGGCCTGGGCGCCTTTCAGTCAATCCGAGTCAATCTCAGTCAACCTGAAACCGGTCTGAAATTAGGCGGCAGCCACCTCAGGGCCGTGAGTTCCTCTTCGGCTTTCTGCGCCAGCTGTTCCTTCCTGAGGCCGCGCATGGCCTTCGCCTGTTCAGGCGATGCCGCTTCCGTCATGACAGAAAGGATCCTGTCTTTGGAGACGTGCGCGAGGTAATTCTCCCGGGTCGGCTGCCACCAGTCCGCCATGTCCAGGTTCAGGGCGCCCATGAGTTCCGCCACGTCCTCCGGCAGCGCGTTTTCCCTGTCTGATACGGTATTGACCGAGACGGCGGTACAGAATCCCAGCAGTTCCTGCAGCTCCGGCAAGTCCAGTTGCAGCAGCCATTCGAGCAGGGCGCTACCTCCCTGTCTGGCCTGCCCCGCTGCCTCGATGCGCTTTTGCCAATACTGGCGCTTCTGCCCGATTGCCGTGGCTGCCCTGCTCTGCCCGATGTTCCCCGCATCGGACCCGGAGGGGGCATTCTCGATATCGACCTGGAGGATGCGGCTGGATGCGTTCCTGAGCCCGAACACCTGCGGAACCAGCCGGTGCGCCAGCGCCGCGAGCGCTACCTCCGGCCGGCCGATCATTGCCGCCTGGATGGCTGCGGTGCGTTGCGTGGTCAGCATGCGCGTGAGTTTTTCCGGATGCGTCGGCCCGGGCTCGCCCATTCCGCCCCGATCCCGCGCTATTGCTGGCCCGGCTGGCTCTTTCAGCCGTTCTCCCGACTCCCCTCCCGACTGTCCTTTGGGCTTTCTCTTCACGTCTTCTTTGCGGATCAGGCCCCGCTCGATCAGAAGCCTGCCTTCCTGGTCGATGGTGACGACAGCACCCGCGATGGCAAGTTCATCCGGGTGGGCTTCTTCCAGCGATTCGTCCAGCGCCGCCAGTTCCGCGCGGATGCGCGCGGCTTTATTCTCCCTGTTCTCGAACTGCCGAAAAAGCCCGCCTGCTGCGCCCATCTCTTCATTGCAGTCCTCGTTCCCTGATTCGACCGCCGCCAGCTCCGCTTCCAGCGCATCCATTCTGGCCTGCTCCGAGGCCGTCGGCTCCCGCCGCACGGTCTGCATCCGGGTAAATTCCACCTTGTCGGCGCGGTCGAAGGTGGTGCGAACCTGGACCCAGGCATAGCCTTTCTTTCTGAGTGGCTCGACCGCTTGGTTGAGTTTTTCCAGGGCAAGCGATTCCAGCAGCTCGGCATCCTGCATGTAGCCTTCGCCTTCCTGTGCGAACAGGTCGCGCCGTATCAGACCCCCTGCGGCCTCGTATTCCTCCACCCCGACAAACCTTGCCAGCGGGCTCGCGCGGATGTCGATTTCCGCTTCGGTGATGAGCCGGCGAAAGGTCGCGCCGTTGCGCTGCCATTCCGGCGTGTTGTGCCAGAGCCGCTCCTGCAGTTCGTGGTCGTCCGTGAGCGCCAGCGCCGATATCTGCTCGAAGCTCATCCTGTCTTCGGCATACAGCGTAAAAATCCCGGGGGAAACATGGGTGAGTTTCAGGTAGCGCTTGACGGTCAGGGGAGAAACGCCGAAGCGGGGGGCGATCTCGTCGGGCGCGAGTCCCGCTTCAGTCAGCTTGCGATAGGCCATGACGAGATCGGCAGGATGCATGTCTTCGCGTCCGCTGTTCTCGGTCAGGCTCAGTTCCAGCGCTTCGGCTGCTTCCACGATGCGGCAATCGACCTCATGGTCTTTTGTCAGCCGCCCGTCGGACACGAGAAGATTCAGCGCAGCCAGGCGCCTTCCCCCGGCGATGACTTCATATTTGCCGGTTTTCCTGCCTTTCTTCGCCTGCTCGACCACGACCAGATTGTGTATCAGCCCTTGCGATGCAATCAGGGCGGCAAGCTCCTCAATGCCGCTGCCCTGCTTCCTGCGGACGTTCAGCGGCGAAACGACGAGATTCCTGATGGGAATGCGGGTCGTGACGGTTTCAATGACTTCCATGAAGCGTTCTCCGGTGTGGAC
>CAYXQR010000153.1:0-4893 GCA_964466955.1 uncultured Nitrosospira sp. | reverse complement strand
GGTGCGTTCACTGCCTTCAATGGCGCGGAGATTGGTTCGCCGGGCATGATCAGCGCTGTTCCGGAACCCGAGAGCTTTGCAATGATGCTGGCGGGGCTTGGGCTGATCGGTGCCTTTGCCCGCAAGCGCCAGCATTGATGGAGAGACAGGATCATCATGAAACGTTCACATCTGATTACCATGATCGTAGCTGCGTCAGCCTGTGTCTCCGCGCAGGCGGCTAGTTCGATCAACCTTGGAAACTACCAGTTGACCGGCAGCTATAGCCTCGACACATTGGGCGGCATGGGGCTCGAAGCTTCGGCGGTGACCTACGCCCGTGACCGCGAATCGCTGTTTTTCGTCGGCGACGAGGGATTCGGCGTGATCGAAGTATCGCTCACGGGAGAAACGCTGGGATCGATGACCTTCAGCGACTGGCCGTCTACCACCAGGCATCACGATGCGGAGGGCCTCACCTACCTCGGCACCGGAGTGCTGGTGGTGGCGGAAGAACGCCTGCAGGATGCCTTCCAGTTCACCTATGCGGCCAACAGCAGTGTCTCACTGGTCAGTGCGCCGTGGGCCTCGATCTCCGACCATCCCTACAACAACCTGGGGGCCGAGGGCATCAGCTACGATCCGCGCGACGGCAGCTTCGTTTCCGTCAAGCAGGGCAGCCCCATGGAAGTGCGCGCCGGCACGCTGAGCTTCGCTGCCGGGGGCGGCAGCTCGACGATGGCCCCGCTGTTCGACGCCAGTATCCTGGGCCTGTCCAGCCTCTCGGACGTACAGACGCTGTCGCCTGTGGATACCCTGGCCGGCACGCCCGCAGCCGATAATCTGCTGATCCTGAGCCTCGACTCGCTCAAGCTCGTGGAGGCGGATCGCAGCGGGAATATGCTCAGCTCCTTCGATCTGTCCGGTGTGACTGCCCAGGCCATCGAAGGCGTCACAGTGGACCAGTTCGGCCGCATCTACCTGGTGGCCGAGGATTCGGGCCAGCCCAATTCCATGCTGTTCGTGCTGTCTCCGGTACCGGAACCTGAAACCTACGCCATGCTGCTGGCCGGCCTTGGCCTGCTGAGCTTCATAGGGCGGCGGCGCAAAACCGCGTAAACGGAAACTGATCCCGGGCCACGGAGAGGCGAACGCGTTTTCGTGGCCTTCAGGTTTGGCAAAAGTACGTAGCGTTGCCGATTGCTTGCGTCCCACGGCAGCATTCCGGCTCTTTTCAAGTTTTCCACGCTTGCTTTCCTGCTGGACGCTTCCTTAATCCCGCCTTTTCCGATGCTCACGCCACTTTCCACCTCCTTGTCCTGTCCTGTGTGTGCTAACGCACCGACGATCCCATCTTCCAGAAGCAGCATAGGTCGTCCAAGAACCGGACCGCCTGACGCTGACTAATCACCGCAGAGGCCATCCCTCTGTCGCAAAAAGGAGGCTGCCATGTTATACGTTGCCATGCTTGCGCTCGGCCTGATGACGGGGGGTAATGCATTTGCAAGTCACAGCACGGAAGATCAGACCGGTCAGGTATTCATCGACAGTCTTGCGTCCCTGAATGGACTTGGCGGCGGCGAAAAGAAAGCGGCGGCCGAAACGGGCGATTCCAGTCCGGGCGATTTCGCTGGATATCCCATCCGGCTGGCTGCGGTGGACACGCAGGACAAGCCCCTGTGCGCCGCGGATGGCATATGCAACCTCGCCGTTTGCAGCGCGGCCGAAGACCCGGATTGCCCGAAGGACCTGCCTGCCGGCGCGGGAGCCGAACCTGCTACCACCTCGATCTCTCTCGAAACCGAAGGTTGCACCAGCACGCAGTCCAAAGATATCCGCGCCGTGGCATGGAATCTCGTAGACGACTGGCCCAACTTCAAGCGAAGCATCGAATCGGCCACGGGATCCAATCTTGGCAATTGCATTCGCGATCGATTCAGGGATAACGCCCGCGTGGTCTGCGAACAGCAGACCAACTGCAACAATAGAGGCTGCGTTTTAGGGCGATCGTCACCGCTGAACCAGACCACCCGCATTTTCGGCACCCTCTTCAACAACATTGCCAATGCCGCTGCGCCCGACCGGCGCGCGTGCTATGCCGCCCTGCTCATGCATGAATTCTCGCACTCCTGCGACCGTGTCTTCGAAAAGCCTCGCGCCGAGGCACGCGAGGCCGCTGCCTTTACCTACTGGCGAAAACGCTTTCCGGGAACATCTGGCTGGACCCGAACGGGAACCAATGGGACCGGTTGCGGCCTCGATTGATACCCCTTCTGAAAGCCCCCGCATCCGATGAGCGCGAAACTGCTCTTGAGCCATCGCTCCGCTTCCGTTTCTACAGGGAAGTGATAAAAACGGGGAAAGAGCCAGATCCGCGGTAGAAGGCCGCGGGGTCCTCTATTGAGGAATCCCTCCGCGGCTTCATTGAAATTCCCGAAACTGGCTCTTGAAAGCGATGCCCCCGAAAGCTATAGTCCAGTTGGCCTAGCTATTTCGATTTCATCCGGGACTTCATCCCACGCTGCAAATTTGCAGGAACATCCTCGGCAGGGGTAACCATTTCCTGAAAGGAAACGGAGCGGGCCCTCTTTTTTCTTTCTTCCTTTCACGAGAAAATGACATGAAGAATGAGATTGACGACCAGCTGCCTGAAAATATCGGCCATTCACTTGCCAGCGAATCGGTGCTCGGCGAACCGGAACCGTGGGAAAGCTGGGAGACCAGCCTGTGCCTGTGGAGCATCGGCATCGGCATTGCAGGGCTGGTCATCCTGGGGATTCTGGTCGACCTGTTCCTGCTTTCCAAGTAGGTGATGAAAGCCGATCTTGAGGTTCGCCTGATCCATGACGGCCGCAGATGGATTGCCAGCCATTCAGACTTCGAAGCTGCCGGCCATACCCTGCGAGAACTGGATGAGGAGCTGGCCCGGCGGCTGGCCGAGGGACAGCTGTTTCCAGGGAATGCGCAGGTCACGGTTTTCATGGTTTTTGACTACAGCTGCATTCCGACCTGGATACGGCAATATGCCTATCACTACTTCAACCGCTACACCCGGCTGGATTTGAGATCACCCGTACCGGAGGCCCGGTAATGACGAGCCCGGAGTCAACCGAAATGAACAGCAGATGGTATTCCGGCATGACCAGGACGGAAGACTGGTGGGCCGTCTGGCTGGGGCTGGCCATGTTCCTGGCAAGCGTCAGTTCGCTGTGGGGGTGGGACCTGACCGGGTGGATGGTGAAACCCGGCACCTGGGTATGGGGCGAATTTTCCCTTGAAAAAGCGCTGAAACCTGCCAGCAGGCCGGAGTGGCATCCCATGTTCGCGCTGCTGGTCACCTACCTGGTCTTCACGGTGATGACCTGCATAGCCGCGTGGGCGATGAAGCTGGACCTGAAGCGGTTCTTTGCAGGATGGACGGTATTTTTCCTGATGACCTGGATCATCTGGATCATCGGGCAGGAAGCGCACTTCAAAGTGCCGGTGCATGAATTCGAGAAACACGGACTGTCGTGGGGACTGTCCCTGGGGGGCGGCTTTTCCTACCTGCTGGCTCTCGTGATCGGCCTGATCATCGGCAATTTCTTCAAGGGCTTCGCCGCGTTCCTGAGCGAGGCGGCCAAGCCGGAATGGTTCATCAAGACCGCCATCGTGTTCCTCGGCGTGAAGATCGGCGTCATGTCCATCGAGGCCGCCGGCTTCATCGCCGAACTGGTCCTGACCGGCGTTGCCGCCACCTTTGTCGCCTACATGCTGTTCTGGCCCATCGTCTATGCCCTCGGCCGCAGGGTGTTCAAGCTGTCGCGCGAAGCGTCGGCCGTGCTCTCCTCCGGCATCTCCATCTGCGGCGTGTCGGCCGCGATCGCTACCGCCGGCGCCATCCGCGCCCGCCCCGTCATTCCGGTGGTCGTCTCGATCCTGGTCGTGATCTTTGCCATGTTCGAACTCATCATCCTGCCCGGTTTATATACCGCATTCGCTCCGGATCAGCCGATCGTCAACGGATCGGCCCTGGGATTGACGGTCAAAACCGATGGCGCCGATGCCGCCGCCGGCGCGATGCTGGATGAATTGATGCGGGCAAACGCGGAAGCAAAATACGGCATTGTGTGGAAGGAAGGCTGGATCCTGATGGCCTCGCTGACGACCAAGATCTGGATCGACATGTTCATCGGCGTGTGGGCATTCGTCCTGGCGCTGGTATGGGTCTACAAGGTGGAGCGCCGCCCCGGACAGTCCAAAGTGGGGCTGATGGAAATCTGGCACCGGTTTCCCAAGTTCGTGCTGGGCTATCTGCTGGTCTGGTTTTTGTATGTCATGATTGCATCCAGCGGTCCGGAAATTTCCAAGACCTTGCACGAAGCCGCGACCCCGGTGGAAGGCTCCATGCGCACCATGATGTTCATGCTGACTTTCTTGAGCATCGGCACCATCACCGACTTCAGCAAGCTCAGGGGAATGGGCAAATTGGCGCTGCTTTATGCCATTGCCCTGTTCGGGATCATCGCCCCGATTGCATATGGGGTGGCGTGGGTGTTTCATCGCGGAATGATGCCGCCAGCGGTGTAATAACATAACATTGGGAGGTAATTCTATTGAGCCCAGGTCAGGATGAAACCAAGAGGTTGACATACTAACCCTGGCTCCTGCTGGTCTTTTGACAGTCAATCCGATCAGCATCAATATTGCCTATCATCAGATAGCTATATTATTTAGGAGGTTCGGGCCTCGAGGATACGAAAATAAATATAACAAAGCCAATTAGCAAACCCGCTATTAACTATAGAAAAAAACTCGTCCGGATCCAGTAAATCAGCCCCTGTAAGATTATGGGCATTTCCGGACAAAAAATGAAAGTAGCGATTTCTTAGTCCAATAAAACCGGGAATAACAAACCGATACTGAATGTCTATA
>CAYXQR010000152.1:0-6669 GCA_964466955.1 uncultured Nitrosospira sp. | reverse complement strand
ATGCAGGGGTCCGCCCCTGGGGCCGGATTGTCAATGATATTCACCCGGTGTTTCAGGCATGTTTCAGGTGTGCGGCGCGGAAAATCGGGATCGGTGCCGGCCGGCGATGGATCGGTCTGCGGTCGTGGATCGGTCCGCCAGTATATAACGAAATGGCGAGGCGGGGAGCCTGAATTGAAGCAGCGGGGAAATCGGTCATCCGTGCGCTCGTGGCATCTTTCGGGGAGGGGCGCGAATTCCGCTTGCGCTTGAGGGACATAGGCTCGGGTTGGAGAGAGATGAAGGGATAGTGCCGCCCTGGCAGTAACCTGTCAAGGCCATCGGGTTGAGCGCCTGCCTAAATATGTTTTGTACCGTAATATGTTTTGTACCGTACAGGAGCTTCAGCACGTCCGTCACAATCTCGTTCAACCCTTTCCTCTCTGGCCTGCCCAGTGTAAGATAGTAATAGATTACTTACTTTATGACTTAAGAATGAGCGGGCATCCCAAACACTTGCCGGCGGATGAGCGTCGTGCAGCCACCGTGGAAGCGGTGGTCGATCTGGCTGCCGAGCAGAACCCCAGCGATATCACCACTACCGCCATCGCACAGCGCATGGGGTTGACCCAGGGAGCGCTATTTCGTCACTTCCCGAGCAAGGACGCCATCTTGCAGGCGGTGATGTCCTGGGTCACGGAACACCTGCTGGCCCGGGTGGACAAGGCCACAGAAGGAATTGCGTCGCCAATCACGGCCCTTGAGGCGGCCTTCATGACGCACATTGAATTCGTGAGCGAGCACCCAGGTGTACCGAGGATGCTTTTCGGCGAATTGCAGCGCTCGGAAGAGACTCTGCCCAAGCGGATGGCGCAGGCCTTGATCCATCGCTACGGCGAGCGGATGCGCCGTCTTCTCGAAGCCGGCAAGGCACAGGGCGAGCTGGATACGGAGCTGGATGTGGATGCTGCCGCCGTTCTGTTCATCGGCACCATTCAGGGGCTGGTGATGCAGTCTTTGCTGGCAGGCGAGGTGGAGCGTATCCGACGTGACGCGGCAGGCGTGTTCTCCATCTATCGTCGCGGTATCAGCCGTGCAAAGGCCGGGCAATGAGGATCGGCGGTCTTTCCGGCACAGCCAAACGCGCGCTTGGTGTTGCCGCCGTTGTCATCGTCGCGGGCGGCATCGGCTTCCTGTGGATGCAACGTACAGGCTCCGATGACGGCCTGCTGCGCTTGTACGGCAATGTCGACATCCGCGAGGTGCAACTGGCCTTCCGGCAGCCGGGGCGTGTGTCCGCGATGATGTTCGAGGAGGGCGATGCCGTCACCCTCGGCATGCGCATGGCCACGCTCGACGCCCAGCCCTATCGGGAATCTCTGGCGGCGGCGGAGGCATCGGTGCAAGTGGCGCAGGCGGAGCTGGCCAAGCTGCGTCGCGGCCTGCGGCCACAGGAAGTCATCCAGGCGCGGGAGGCGCTCAAACAGGCCAAGGCCGTAGCCGTCAATGCCGAGCGCGACTATCGACGCCATAATGGCCTGCTCCCATCGGGCGCCAGCAGCCAGCACGCGGTTGATGCCGCGCGCGCGGCACGGGACCAGGCCGCCGCTGGCGTCGAGGCTGCCAAAGCAGCGCTGTCGCTGGCAGCGGAAGGCTTCCGCGAAGAAGACATCGCGGCGGCCGAGGCCCACCTGGCGGCAGCGCAGGCAGCCCGCGCCCAGGCAGCGACCGCCTTGGCCGATACCGAGTTACTGGCGCCCAGCGATGGCACCGTGATCGCGCGGGTGCGCGAGCCGGGCAGCATGATTGCGAGCCAGAGCACGATCTACAGCCTGAGCCTGGACAAGCCTGTCTACGTGCGCGCCTACATCGGCGAGACGGACCTGGGGCGCATCGAGCCAGGCACAGCGGTTCGTGTCAGAAGCGATTCCTCCAGCAAGGTCTATCACGGCCAGATCGGCTTTATCTCGCCGCGCGCCGAATTCACACCCAAGACGGTGGAAACCACCGATCTGCGCACCGACCTGGTGTATCGCCTGCGCATCGTCATCAATGCAGCCGATAGCGGCAAGGGGCTGCGCCAGGGCATGCCGGTGACGATCGAAGTCGACACGAAGCCTGCCGCCGTTTCGCGCGGGGGGGAACAAGCGGAGCATTGAAATGCAGGCCAGCCCCGTCAACTCAGCCACGGCGCAAATTACAACCTCCTCTGCGATTGCCGTCTCCATCGAAGACGTGGATAAGCATTTCGGCAACGTGCAGGCCTTGCGGGGCTTGAGCGCGCGCATCCACTACGGGCGGCTGACGGGCCTGATAGGCCCGGATGGTGCCGGCAAGACGACGCTGATGCGCATCCTGACCGGCCTGCTTGAGCCGAACGCCGGCCGCGTCACCCTGGCAGGGTACGATGTGGTGCAGGACAACGACGCCGTTCATATCGCCAGCGGCTACATGCCACAACGTTTTGGCCTGTACGAAGACTTGTCGGTGATGGAGAACCTGCGGCTGTATGCGCAGCTGCGCGGCATGGAGGCCGACAGCAACGCCGATCTGTTTGCCGAACTGCTCGACTTCACGCGGCTTGGCCCGTTCACCAGGCGCCTTGCCGGCAAGCTTTCGGGCGGCATGAAACAGAAGCTGGGCCTGGCCTGCGCGCTCATGGCCCGACCCAAGGTTCTGCTGCTGGACGAGCCCGGCGTGGGCGTCGACCCGGTCAGTCGCCAAGATCTGTGGCGCATGGTGCAGACGCTCACCGACGAGGGCATGGCCGTGGTCTGGTCCACCGCCTATCTCGATGAGGCGGAGCGCTGCGAGAGCGTGCTATTGCTGAACCAGGGCAAGCTTTTGTTCGATGGCCCGCCACAAGAACTGACTGCGCAGCTTGAAGGCCGCAGTTTCCGTCTTGAAGGTGTCGGCGCCGAGCGCCGGGCGGTCCTGACCGAAGCGCTCGATCTGGGCAGCGTGAGCGATGGCGTGATCCAGGGGGCGGGGGTGCGCGTGGTGCTGCGCGAAGGCGCGCAAACGGAGCAGATCCAGGCGCTGGCCGACCGGGCGCAAGTGCATCTGGCACCGGTACCCGCACGCTTCGAGGACGCCTTCATCGATCTGCTTGGCGGTGGCCCTGGGGGTACTTCGGCCTTGGCCGAGCGTCTGCCGCCGGTCAAACTCGATTCCGATATTGCCGTGTCATGCCGTAATCTGACCAAGCGCTTCGGCGATTTCACCGCCACCGATAACGTCACCTTTGAAGTGCAGAAAGGCGAAATCTTCGGCCTGCTCGGCCCCAACGGCGCTGGCAAGTCCACGACCTTCAAGATGTTGTGCGGTCTGCTCAAGCCCACCCATGGCGATGCACAGGTTGTGGGACACGATTTGCGCCGGGCGACCGGCGCGGCCAAAAGCCGACTGGGCTACATGGCCCAGAAATTCTCACTCTATGGCCTGCTCTCGGTGCGCCAGAACCTGGAGTTCTCGGCCGGCGTGTATCAGTTGGAAAGGCAAATACGACGCGAGCGCATCGAAGAAATGATTGACACCTTCGACTTGGGCGCTTGGTTGTCCGCGGCACCGAATTCCCTGCCATTGGGACTCAAGCAGCGCCTGGCGCTGGCCTGTGCGCTGATGCATCGTCCGCCCGTGCTGTTTCTGGACGAACCAACCTCCGGCGTCGACCCGATCACACGCCGCGAATTCTGGACCCACATCAACGGCCTGGCGCGCAAAGGGGTAACCATCATGGTCACCACCCACTTCATGGACGAGGCCGAATACTGCGACCGCGTGGCCGTACTCTCTCGCGCACGGCTGATTGCGCTGGATACGCCCGATACGCTCAAGCAGGCCGCCGCCAGTGCTGAGCAGCCGGATCCCACCATGGAGGATGCCTTTATCCATTTGGTGGAGTCTTCCGACCAGAAGGACGAGGCAGACTCATGACCGCCATCACAGATCGTAAAGACAGGGATTCGGCACGAGTGGCGGATGCACGCCGGTTCGACCTGCAACGCCTGCGGGCCTTGATCTACAAGGAAAGCCTGCAAGCGCTGCGCGACTCTTCGACACTGCTGATCGCCTTTGCACTGCCGGTGGTGTTGCTGTTGCTGTTCGCCTACGCGGTGTCGCTGGACGCAAAAAACATACGTATCGGCGTGGTGCTGGAGTCGCAGGGCGCTTCGGCCCAGGCCCTGGCGGCAGCCTTTTCTGCCACCGACTATCTCGACGCGAGCATTGTCCATGATCGCCGGGAAGTGGCCGCCAGGCTGGTATCCGGCGAATTGCGCGGCTACGTGGTCATCCCCCAGGATTTCGAGCGGCGCCTGGCCCTGCGCGCCAGCGAGCCGCCGGTGCAGATCGTCACCGATGGCTCGTACCCCAACACTGCCAACTACGTCGAAAACTACGCGAAGGGCGTGGTGCAGTCCTGGCGCACCGGACTTGATGCCAACGCACCGCCCCAGGCGGTGGTGCTCGAGCCCCGTTACTGGTTCAATGCCGAGCTGGAAAGCCGTCGCGCGCTGGTGCCGGGCGCCATTGCCATCGTCATGACCATCATCGGCACCATGCTGACCGCGCTGGTGGTGGCGCGCGAATGGGAGCGCGGCACGATGGAGGCGGTGCTGTCCACGCCTGCGTCGGTGGCGGAAATCCTGATCGGCAAGCTGCTGCCGTACTTCGTGCTCGGCATGATGTCGACGCTGGGGGCCGCGGCGCTGGCGGTTTTCGTCTTCGGCGTGCCTTTGCGCGGATCGCTCGTCTCGCTGTTGCTGCTGTCGGCCGTATTCATGGTGCCGGCACTCGGCCAGGGGCTGATGATCTCATCGCTGGTGCGCAACCAGTTTCTGGCGGCGCAGATCGCGCTGTTCTCCGGCTTCCTGCCGGCATTCATGCTCTCGGGCTTCCTGTTCGAGATCGACGCCATGCCGGCTCCCATCCGGGCCATTACCTGGCTGATTCCGGCGCGATATTTCGTCGAGTCGCTCAAGACAGTGTTTCTGACCGGCGACATCTGGGCGGTGTTCATTCCCAATCTCCTGGCCATGGCAGCAATCGGGGCGCTGCTCTTCATACTGGCCAAACGGGCTACGCGCAAAAACCTGGAGGGCTGAGCATGTCGCAGCGGTACGGAACCTTTGCCTTTACCCGCTTGCGCGCACAGTTCATCAAGGAAGTGCTCAGCGTCCTGCGTGACCCGCGCAGCCGCATGGTCGTGTTCGTACCACCGATCCTGCAACTGCTGATCTTTGCCTTTGCCGCGACGCTCGAGGTGCACAATGTCGATATCGCGGTGTACAACCAGGACGCAGGGCGCTGGTCGCATGAATTGGTGCAACGGCTGCACAGTGCCCAATTCATCATCCGCGTGAGGCACATTGACAGCAGGCGACAGTTGCACCAGTTGATCGACCGGGGCGAGGTGATAGCCGTGCTCGCCATCCCGGCAGATTTCTCGCGCACGATTGCCGCCGGAGGCAGCGCTCGCGCCCAGGTGCTGGTCGATGGCCGTCGCAGCAATTCCGGCCAGATTACCGTCGCCTATCTGTCCGTCATCGCCGCCGAGGTCGGCGCCGAGGCGGTGCCTGACGCTCAAACGCCCGCGCCCGTGGTCGTGCGCCACTGGTTTAATCCGAACCTGGTGTACCGTTGGTTCATCGTGCCCGGCCTCACCGGCATTCTGGCGCTATTCAGCGCGTTGCTCATCACCTCCCTGTCGATTGCACGCGAACGCGAGTTGGGCACTTTCGATCAGTTGCTCGTATCGCCCACTTCTACACTGGAAATCATCATTTCCAAGTCGCTGCCAGCGCTGGCGATCGGCACCCTGCTCGGGTTGTTCATGGTCGGCTCCGGCATGTTTCTTTTCGGCATTCCCTTTACCGGCTCGTCCGGTTTGCTATTGGCCAGCCTGATGCTGTTCATCCTGTCGGTGGTTGGCATCGGCCTGATGATTTCAGCGGTCAGCAAGACGCAGCAGCAGGCCATTCTGGGCGCGTTCGCCGTCGGCGTGCCGGCGGTGCTGATGTCAGGCTTCGCCACGCCGCTGGAAAACATGCCGGTGTTCCTGCAATGGCTGGCCCAGGCCATTCCGTTGACCCACTTTCTGATCATCGTCGAAGGCAGTTTTCTCAAGGCCATGCCACCCGCCGATATTCTCGCCAGCCTCTGGCCGCTAGGGGCTATCGCCTCGGTCACCCTGACGATGGCCACCCTGTTTGTCCGAGGACGTCTGCAATGAGATCAGCGGAGTTGCCGCGCCCAGGCGGGCTGGTTGCCAGCACCCAGGCTTCTGGTCCCTACACTTTTCCTTTTTCTGATAAAGAGTTTCGCGGTTCGACCCCCGCGGCGGCCGTTCTCGCAGCCTGGCAACCTTCCCTTCGTTGCGTGCCGGCTTCCTGTCCCTGTAGACGTCACCGCCTTTGCCAAGGCTGTTCCTTTCCGTTGCCGCTCTTCGATCCGGGAGCGCAAGACTGGGCGAACCGCGTAAGCATCGTGAACAGGACAGAGCCCGGATCACCATTGCGCAAAAGGGCGGGGCGCAGCCCGGCTTAAAAAGTGTATATGAAGCGGGATGCCAGCAGCCAGTCCGTTTTCCTGCCATCCAGCCGCGCCGGCCCCCCGCCTATCTGCACGGCCTTGTTGGAACTGAAGCTGTAGTGAACCTGGGGGGTCAATCGATAACGCCACTGCGTGTTC
>CAYXQR010000151.1:0-22479 GCA_964466955.1 uncultured Nitrosospira sp. | reverse complement strand
CCATGGAAAGCAATGTAATTTGGAAGCATAAAGGGTCTTCACCCATGGATCGACGTCAATTCATCCGGTGCACGCTCGCTGCGGGGTTAGAGATGGGAGGTCGTCCAGGGACGCAGTGTGCGAGAGCGAACGATGGCAGGGCAACAGGTAAAATCGAGGGTGGCGTGGGCGCCGATAGCGGGTCGCTGCGGGAACATTCCGGTTCTGTCACTCTGTTTCTGTGCGGTGATGTCATGACAGGAAGGGGCGTCGACCAGGTGTTGCCTCATCCGGGCAATACCCGGCTGTATGAGGAGTATATGAAAAGTGCCGCCGGATACGTCAATCTGGCCGAACGGGTAAATGGGCCCATCCCGAAACCTGCCACTTTCTCTTATATCTGGGGAGATGCTCTAGCCGAACTGGAGCGAATGAAACCGGACGTGCGCGTCATCAACCTGGAAACCGCGGTAACACGTAGTAATGATGTGGAGGACAAGCCCGTTAATTACCGGATGAATCCGGACAATATTCCTTGTATCACCGCGGCGGGCATTGATTGTTGCGTCCTGGCAAACAATCACGTGCTTGACTGGGGGCATACGGGCCTGGACGAGACCTTGGGCATCCTGAAGCAGGCCAAAATAAGAACAGCGGGAGCGGGGCGTCATATTGAGCAGGCTCAGGCGCCTGCAGTGATGGCCGTTCCGGGAAAAGGGCGAGCGCTGGTATTCTCCTATGGTTCTGAAACCAGCGGCATTCCCTGGAGCTGGGCTGCGACAACGGCAAGGCCGGGTATAAATATGTTACCCGATTTTTCTCTCAAAACCGTCAAGGATATACAGGAACACGTTGCAAGGATAAAACGGCCCGATGATATCGTGGTCGCTTCGATTCACTGGGGTGGTAACTGGGGCTATCCTGTTTTACCGGAAGAGCGGGAATTTGCCCATAACCTAATCGATGAAGCACACGTCGATATCATCCACGGCCATTCGTCCCATCATGTGAAGGGGATCGAGGTTTATAAGGAAAAACTCATCCTCTATGGTTGTGGAGATTTCCTGAATGATTATGAAGGCATTTCAGGGCATGCGGCTTTTCGGGGCGATCTGGTGCTGATGTATTTCGTCAGGTTAGAGTCCGCGACAGGCAATCTAAGCGGTGTAAAAATGATTCCCCTTCAGATCAGGAACTTCAGGCTGAATTACGCATCCGTCGATGATGCATCATGGTTGAGAGATGTTCTGCTGCGGGAAGGCAAAAAATTCGGGACGTCGGTGGAGCAGGGCGCCGCAAATACACTGGCGCTAAGATGGATATCTTAACCAGGCCGCTTGTTTGGAGATTTATCTGAAGCTTCAGATTTTTCTTCTTTGCTTCGGCCGGCACGGTGGGAATAGAATGCGACCCAGACGGACATCAAGGCTGTCCCGCTCCAGGCAGACGGAGGAACTCGCGCCGCGTCTTCGGCCCGTAGGTCAGAAAATGCGGCTCGGGCCGTTCAAGATAGGCTAGCCGTTCGCCGGCGATGCGGTCGTGCGTGGTGTACTTCTTCACTTCATCTGCGCTGAGCGCATAGACCCGTGCTGCGTTGAGACCGAAGATTTTTGCTCGAAGCTCCGGCGTCAATTCGGGGTAGCCGTATCGCGCCTGTAATTCGGGCGCGATCTGGAAGGTGCGAAATGCCTGTATCTGGTCCTGAGGGGAGCCATACCAGATGGAATCCGTACCCCAGAGGACGTTGTTTTCACCGCAGTGCTTGATGAGTTTCCCAAGTACATGCGCGGCGGCTTCGGGATCGCGCATCAGGTAGCGCCAGGTACTGCCCAGTTCCGCATAAACGTTGCTGTTGGGCGCCACGTCGTTCTCGATGAGGGAGCGGATGAGGGTATCGACACCATCATCTTTGCCTCTTCCCTCGAACGGGCCTTCCGGAACGCGGGTGACGAAGCCCGAGTGGTATATAAGAAAGGCGACATCCGGAAAGCGTTTTGCTGCCACGCCTATGTCGGTGCATTTGCTGTGTTCGTAGGACTGCCTCCCGAAAGGCAAGCCCTTGTGCACGCAGATGACCTTGACGCCGAGTGCGCGTGTTTTCTCGATGAATCGGGTACCGATATCGTCCGAGAGAAAGTAGCCTTTGCCGTTGGGACCGAACTGGGTATAAGTCTTCCAGGCGGATACACCCCAGCGCTCCTTCAGTTCGTCCATTGCCTGCAGATCCTGGGGCTGGTTGGGATTGACGCGTCCATGAAGCAGTAGCCGGTGCGTGCCTTCCATCCGGTCGACTATCCTGCGCACGGCGTCGGCCGTCCGGATCGTGAGCGGCTCGGCATCCGGCCGTGAAGGAACGAAGGACAGCACCATCATGTCGGTATCGGAATCGAGAAATACATCCTTGACGAACTCATCCGGTCCGAGGCAGCGAAGATAGCTATACGCTCCCGGCTCCGAGGCGAGCGCGCAGCCCGTCTTGGGCATCTCGTTCAGCGGCTTCGCACCCGGGGCGAGTTTATCCAGCCATGTGCCGTTCGGATCCACGAAATGACCCTGCACGTCAAATATGAATTCGCCTCTGCTGTCTATCCTTTCTTTCGCAAGTGCGGGATCGAGTGCGGCTTCGGCCGGCAGGTCGAAGAATCCGCCGGTCCTGCCTGCTGCAGCATTTGCCGCATTGAATGCAAGCAGGGTGGAGGCTGCGCCGCATGCCGATATAAGGAAGTTTCTGCGCGAAAGACCCAGGCGTCGGGCATTCGTTTCAGCTGCGGTATGGGCAAGCCGGTTTGCCGACTGATTTGCGGGAGAGAGCGGCACAGGTGCAAACTCTCCGTTGGATGTCGTGTCGAGCTTGATGGGCAGGCGCGTGCCATCGGGATCGAGGTGCGGTCGGATCGCGTCCATGTTTGCATATCCTTATAAAGAGCGATACAAGAAGCAAAACAAGAAGGAAAAAATGGGAACTCAAGGCAAATCGATATTGATAGCAGGCAAAGACAGCGTGCCGTCACGCTCCTTGAGCTATCGGCGTATCCTTCAGGTTATTGATAGTACATGAGGATTGATTTGCAAGATTCACGCTCCACTCGGAAGACAGGCGCTGCCGATATTTGTGCGGCAGGCGCCTCCGTGTCAGGCAGAATGCGGCATCCCATCGCTATTCCATTCGCAAAATCATATTGTATCGTCCTGTGGAAACAAAAATTTTTGCCGGCAATATCTCTTTCAAGCAAAACTCGCATTGCATTAATGCCAGCAGTGGCTATTTTTCAATATGGAAACGTTAGATGACCCATGTGCTATCTGGATCGCCCGCGGTTTCAATTGCCAGAAAGCGGCTGCTGGATCAGTTGAGCGACTGAGCGATACGCTCATTTCACCACGGAGTGCGGTATTCTCGCGCGCATAATTCATGGATATAACCATACTGCTTGCCCTCATCATTCTTAATGGCGTTTTCGCCATGTCGGAAATTGCCCTTATCACTGCCCGCAGAGCGCAGCTTCAGAATGCAGCTCAGCTAGGCGATGGGGCAGCGGCCGCGGCGGTTCGACTGGGAGAGGATCCCAATCGTTTTCTTTCCACCGTTCAGATCGGCATTACTTTGATCGGAATCGTGAACGGGATGATCGGCGAAGCGGCGCTGGCCCGTCCTTTCGGTCTCTGGCTGGAAAATCAGGGGGTATCTGATCCGCTCGCGGGCTACCTTGCCACGGGTATAGTCGTCGTCGGCATAACCTATGTGTCCATCGTGCTGGGTGAACTCGTGCCCAAACGCCTGGGACAAATTGGCTCCGAGCAGATCGCCCGGGTGGTTGCACGTCCCATGTTATGGCTGGCTGCCATTTCCGGGCCGTTCGTTCACCTGCTATCCGCCTCGACCCAAGTCATCCTGCGACTGTTCGGCATCAGTGAAAAAAGCGGTTCCTCCATAACCCAGGAAGAAATCAATCTGATACTTGACGAGGGTTCCAGCGCAGGCGTGATCGAGCATCACGAGCACCTGATGGTCCGCAATGTTTTCCGCCTGGATGACCGGCAGATCGCTTCGCTGATGGTGCCGCGAAGCGATATTACCTACCTGGATGTCGAGCTATCCCTGCAAGACAGTATCAGTCGGATCGAAACCAGCGAACATTCGCGCTTTCCCGTCATTCGGGGAAACTGGAACGAGGTGCTTGGCGTGGCGAGCGCCAGGCAGTTTCTGACACAGACGCTGCATGGGGAAAAATTGGACCTGATGGCAAATCTGCAGCCCCCCATTTTCGTACCTGAATCCCTGACCGGCATGGAACTGCTGGAGAATTTCAAGCTTTCAAGCACCCATCTGGTGTTCGTCATCGACGAGTACAGCGAGGTGCAGGGGATTGTCACGCTGCAGGACGTGATGGAAGCCATTGCAGGGGAGTTCAAATCCCATCGGCCGGAAGACGCATGGGCCGTGAAACGTAGCGACGGCTCCTGGTTGCTCGATGGCTTTATTCCCATACCTGAGCTGAAGGATCGCCTCGGACTCAGGGAGGTGCCGGAGGAAGAAAAAGGGCGCTACAACACCCTAAGCGGCATGGTGATGCTGCTGGTAGGGCGGTTGCCGCAGGTGGCGGATCGATGCGAATGGGAGGGATGGGTGTTCGAGGTGGTGGACATGGATGAAAAGCGTATCGACAAAGTGCTTGCCACCTTCCACGCGCAGGTTTCACAGGAATAACAGGAACAGGACAAGGCCTCTACGGATCAGCCCGGTCACATGCAATAAAGTGGTGCCGGGAGGGGGAATCGAACCCCCATGACCTCGCGGTCGCGGGATTTTGAGTCCCGTGCGTCTACCAATTCCGCCATCCCGGCAAGCCATCCAGACAAGCGGGAGAATTATTACCGAAATCCCCGCTTGCGGCAACTCCGGCGGCGGTAACCGCCACCGTATCGGTATAATACCGGGCGATGAAGCTCCAGGAATTCGATTTCGATCTTCCCCTCACCCATATCGCGCAGTTTCCGGCTGGGGAGCGCGCGCGCAGCCGTATGCTTCATCTTGAAGGATTCAGCGGAGTATTGCGCGACGCGATGTTTATCGATCTGCCGGGCTACATTCGCGCGGATGACTTGCTGGTTTTCAACGATACCCGGGTCATCAAGGCGCGGCTCCAGGGCGTGAAGGAAAGCGGGGGTCGCGTGGAGGTATTGGTGGAGCGTGTACTGGATACCCATTGCGTTCGTGCGGTCATGCGCTCCAGTCATCCATCGAAGCCGGGCTCAAAGGTGTTTATCGCCGGCGCATTCCAGGCGACGGTGCTGGCGCGGGAGGAAGAGGTTTACACCTTGCGGTTCGATCACACCCATACTGTGCTCGAACTGCTGGAAAGATACGGAAATCTGCCGCTTCCGCCCTACGTTGCGCGGGAGGTCACAGAAGCGGACGAGATGCGCTATCAGACAGTTTATGCGAAGAAATCAGGGGCAGTCGCGGCGCCGACGGCCGGTCTGCATTTTGATGATAGGGTGCTGGCTGCGCTGGAAGAAAAGAGAGTGGCCTGCGCCTATATTACCCTGCACGTAGGACTGGGGACTTTTCAGCCGGTTCGCGTGGAGGATATCGGTCATCATAAAATGCACCGTGAGGTCTTCCACATACCGGAGGAGACCGTGAAATCCATCCAGCGTGCGAAAGAGAAGGGAGGCCGCATCCTGGCGGTGGGAACCACGACGTTGCGCGCGCTGGAAGCGGCAGCGGCGGAAGGGGAACTGACACCAGGGTCGGGCGAGACGGATATTTTTATCACGCCTGGCTACCGGTTCCGTGTGGTAGAGCGCTTGCTGACCAATTTTCATTTGCCACGCTCCACTCTGCTGATGCTGGTTTCCGCGTTCGGGGGAATGGAAAACATCCGGCTCGCATACAGGCATGCGATAAGGCAGAATTACCGTTTCTTCAGTTACGGCGATGCCATGCTGATCGAACGGGCTCCTGAATGGTCTTGACGCACTTCTTTAACGCACGAAAAAGAACAGCAGGGCAGGAATGAGGTGGCGGTGCGTGCCGGTAGAAAGCCTGTACAACCGCTTGCTTCAGGCGATTGCTGCGATGAAGCTGCACAAAGGATGATGGCCGTGGGTTATCGAATAGGAAAGCGCTGGATACTGAATTGAATAGAACACAGTTCCCGTCCCGGCCAGATCTGCCATGAGATTCCAGCTTCATTCCCATGACGGAATGGCTCGCCGGGGCACCTTGTCGCTCCTGCACGGTACTGTGGAAACCCCCGCGTTCATGCCGGTTGGCACGTATGGAGCCGTCAAAACAATGTCTCCGGCAGACCTCTGCGAACTGGGGGCTGATATTGTTCTGGGCAACACCTTTCACCTTTGGCTGCGTCCCGGTCTGGAGGTGATCGAGGCGCATGGTGGACTGCACCGCTTCATGGGCTGGGACGGACCCATATTGACCGATTCGGGCGGATTCCAGGTATTCAGTCTCGGTGTTCTTCGACAAATAACAGAGGAGGGTGTCAGATTCCGCTCTCCGGTAAATGGAGATGTCTGCTTTCTTACACCCGAGGAATCGATGCGTATTCAATGTACGCTGAATTCCGATATCGTGATGATATTCGACGAGTGCACGCCGTATCCGGCGGACGAGTCGACAGCGCGCAAATCCATGAGGCTGAGCATGGGCTGGGCAGAAAGGTCGAGGCAGATGCATGACGATGTCCGTAATCCCAATGCTCTGTTCGGAATCGTCCAGGGCAGCATGCATGAATCGCTTCGCGACGAATCGCTTTCTGGACTGCTGCAGATCGGCTTCGACGGATATGCCATCGGCGGATTGTCGGTAGGGGAGCCGAAGGCCGACATGCAGCGCATACTTAAACATACTGCTCCGCAACTGCCGGGCGAACGGCCGCGCTACCTGATGGGGGTCGGAACACCCGCGGATATCGTCAATGCCGTCGCGCTGGGAATAGACATGTTCGACTGCGTACTGCCGACGCGCAACGCGCGCAACGGCTGGCTTTTTACACGCAGCGGGATCATCAAGCTGCGAAACAGCAAATACCGTCTGGATACCGCTCCGCCGGACGAGAAGTGCGCCTGCTATACCTGCCGGCATTTCACTCGTTCGTATCTCCATCATCTGCAGCGAACAGGGGAAATTCTGGGGTCGCGTCTCAACACCTTGCATAACCTGCATTATTATCAGGAGTTGATGGGGGAAATTCGCGGTGCCATTGAAGCGGGGAAGTTCGAAGAATATGCGCGCGCATTTCAAGCACAAGCCGGGTCATGCTAAAATCGCAATATTTTTTCACCCTTACCGGAGAATTTCATGCTGATCAGTGAAGCCTACGCTCAGGCTGCCCCGTCTGCCCCTCCGCCTGGAGCGGATTTTTTCAGCCTGCTCCCGCTCATCGCCATATTCGCCGTATTTTATCTCCTGCTGATACGTCCGCAGGCCAAGCGCGCCAAGGAGCAGCGAAAGATGGTGGAGGCGTTGCAAAAAGGCGATGAGGTCGCAACCTCTTCGGGCCTGCTGGGACGCATCACCAAGGTAAGCGGGACCTACGTCACGCTGCAGATTGCCGAAAACGTGCAGGTAACCATACAGAAAGCCGCCGTTCAGACCCTGCTGCCAAAGGGAACATTGAGCAGCATAGAAAAGGAATAACCGACTCGCGGCGACGCGCCTGATCATGAGGGATGTGGCTCCGCTTTCTTGCCGATCCTTGTCTTCAACTGAAAAACATGAACCGCTATCCCCTCTGGAAGTACATCATCATCGCGGTTTCGATACTGCTGGGCCTGCTTTATACTTTGCCGAATTTCTATGGCGAATCGCCAGCGGTCCAGATTTCTCCGCTGAGGACTGCGCCCAAGGCAGATGCTGCGCTCCTTCAGCGCGTGGAAGGCGCCCTGAAGGACGCCCGGCTTCCTGCAGGCGACGCATTTCTGGATGCGGGTGGCATCAAGATACGCTTCGCCGATACTGACGTTCAGATCAAGGCCAGGGATACCTTGCAGGCCACGCTCGGCAACGGATACATGGTTGCCCTCAATCTTCTGCCCAATTCGCCCCAATGGCTGACCAGCATCGGAGCTCTGCCGATGTATCTGGGGCTTGATCTGCGCGGTGGCGTGCATTTCCTGCTTGCAGTGGACATGAAGGGGGCGATCTCGAAGGCGCTGGATCGTTTCAGTGCGGATATACGCAGTACTCTGCGTGAGAAGAAAATTCCCTATGCAGGCGTCGATAAACGAGGCTCGCTGATTATCGTCAAGTTTCGCAGCTCCGAATCACGTACCCAGGGGATGAACGAAATCAGCAAGAATTATGTAGACCTGGCTGTGCGCGAAGAGAATGTCGGGGCCGAGTATCATCTGGCAGCCACGCTCCGGCCGGAAGCGCAGAAGCGCATACAGGATTCCGCCGTCCAGCAGAATATCACCACGCTGCGCAATCGCGTCAACGAACTTGGAGTCGCCGAGCCCATCATCCAGCAAGCCGGCGCCGACCGGGTAGTCGTGCAGTTGCCTGGAGTGCAGGATACTGCCAAGGCCAAGGATATTCTGGGGCGTACGGCGACCCTGGAAGTTCGCATGGTGGACGAGGAACATGACCTGAGCGCTGCATTGCGCGGACAGATTCCTTTCGGATCCGAGCTCTACAGCGAGCGTGGTGGCGGCCCCGTGCTGATCCGGAAACAGGTGGTGCTGACGGGCGATCGCATCAACGATGCCCAGCCCGGCTTCGACAATAACAACCAGCCAGCGGTACATCTCAATCTCGACAATAGCGGCGCACGCATATTCCAGCAGTTGACGCGCGATAATGTCGGCAAGCGCATGGCCATTCTGCTGATCGAGAAGAATCAGGCGGAGGTGATCACCGCGCCAGTGATTCGTGAGGAAATCGGCGGCGGAAGGGTGCAGATCAGCGGACGCATGACTTCGGAGGAGGCAAGGGATGTCGCGCTGCTGTTGCGTGCCGGCGCGCTCGCGGCACCCATGGATATCATCGAGGAACGGACCGTGGGCCCCAGTCTTGGCGCCGACAACATCGAGCGCGGCTTCAACTCGACACTTTATGGTTTTCTTGCGATTGCAGTCTTTATGATCCTGTATTACAGGGTGTTTGGGATCACTTCGGTGATTGCGCTTGCCGTGAACCTGCTGCTGCTGGTGGGTCTGCTCTCCATTCTGCAGGCGACGCTGACGCTTCCAGGCATGGCGGCGATCGCGCTCACCCTGGGCATGGCAATTGACGCGAATGTGCTGATCAATGAGCGCATTCGCGACGAACTGCGGGAAGGAATGCCGCCACAAGCCGCCATCAATGCGGGATACGAGCGTGCATGGGGCACTATCATGGACTCCAATATCACAACCCTGATCGCGGGCATTGCGCTGTTCGCACTTGGTACTGGGCCAATCAAGGGATTTGCCGTCGTGCTGTGTCTGGGCATCCTGACTTCGATGTATAGCGCAGTGATGGTTTCGCGCGCCCTGGTCAATCTGATATACGGAGCCCGCCGCAAGCTGGACCGGGTGTCCATCGGGCAGGTATGGAAGCCGGCTACTAGCAAACACTGAGGCGCTGATCATATGGACAGGCATTTCCGGAGGGGATTCGCCCTTCAGGAGAAATAGGGAACGGCATGGAATTTTTCAGAATCAGTCGCGATATCCCCTTCATGAGCTGGGGAAAATATACCACCGCCATTTCGTTGGGGACGTTCATCGTCGCGGTATTTTTTCTCATCACCAAGGGATTGAACCTGGGCGTGGACTTCACAGGCGGCACCGTGCTGGAAGTCTCCTATGCTCATCCTGCGGACATCAACAGAATACGCGGCGCGCTTGTCAATCTGGGCATGGCGGATGCGACCGTGCAGAACTTCGGCACATCGCGGGATGTGATGATACGGCTCCCGGCCAAGGGAGAGATATCCAGTGCCAAGCTATCGGAAACGGTATTTGCGGCGCTCCAGCAGGACGACGAGACGGCGGAGTTGCGTCGGGTAGAGTTCGTGGGTCCCCAGGTGGGAGAGGAACTGGTCGAAAATGGCGCGCTGGCCCTGCTGTTCGTTTCGCTCGGAATCGTGGCCTATCTGGCGGTGCGCTTCGAATGGAAGTTCGGTGTGGCAGGAATCATCGCCAATCTGCACGACGTGGTCATCATCCTTGGCTTTTTCTCCCTTTTTCAGTGGGAATTCTCCCTTACCGTCCTGGCTGCGATACTGGCCATCCTGGGATATTCGGTCAACGAATCGGTGGTCATATTCGACCGGATCCGGGAAAATTTCCGCAAGATGCGCAAGGCTTCAGTGACACGCGTCATAGACAACGCGATCACCCGCACCATGTCACGTACCATTATCACCCATGGCAGTACGCAGATGGTTGTCGTCTCCATGTTGCTGTTCGGTGGCGAAACGCTGCACTATTTTGCCTTGGCGCTTACCATCGGCATCCTGTTCGGCATCTATTCGTCGGTGCTGGTCGCCAGCCCCATTCTGATGCTGCTGGGTGTCTCGCGCCAGGACATCGTCAAACCTGAAAAGAAAGAAGAAGCGGAGGCGCTGCCTTAATTCTTTCTCACACTATCGGCTCCCGGTTCAGTTTTTCCTTTCCTTCAAGGTTAATTTTGGAAATCCTCGCCTCGTTCATCGATATCATCCTTCACCTGGACCGCCACCTGGTCTGGCTGGTTCAGAATTACGGAAGCCAGGTTTATTTCATCCTGTTCCTGATCATTTTCTGCGAGACCGGACTAGTGGTGACGCCGTTTCTGCCGGGAGATTCGCTGCTGTTCGTGGCCGGCGCGATTGCGGCGACCGGCGCAATGGAAGTTCAATGGCTGGCACTGTTTCTCATGCTGGCGGCATTTTGTGGAGATAACACGAATTACTGGATCGGACGTTATTTCGGCCCGCGCATATTCACCCGGGCCGATTCGCGCTTATTGAATCGCGCGCATCTGGAAAGAACGAACCAGTTTTACGCAAAACATGGGGGAAAGACCATCATCTTCGCGCGCTTTCTTCCCATCATTCGCACTTTTGCTCCATTCGTTGCCGGTATAGGTCGCATGAACTACTCTTATTTCGTGAGTTACAGTGCCTTCGGCAGCGTGTTCTGGATCAGCTTCTTCGTCTTTGGCGGGTATTTTTTCGGTAACGTGCCCATAGTGAAGAATAATCTGACCTTTTTCATTTTCGGCATCATCATCGTTTCCATCTTGCCGGGTATGATTCAGTTCATTCGCAACTGGCTTGGGAATCGGGCGGCTTCTCGTCCTCGATGAAGCCCTGCCACATGAAGATTATGCCCGGCAGTCCTTAGGAAAGCGCTGAGCAAATCTCCGCTGGCGCGACGGGGGGCTTTGCGGGATGGGATGCGCGAAAGACGACGACGCGAATGGTACGACCGCGCAGGGCGGAGCAGTATCTTCCGCAGGAAGATGCGACCCCGTAGCGGGATGCAGACGCCCCGGCAGCACACTGGCGCGGTCTTGACACCCCGCCGCTGCCCGATCCCCGCTTCGCGGGGTCCCTCGGGCGACGCTCCGGGGCGCCATGGCGTTGCCTCCTTGGCATCGTCCAGGCTACGACCTGCGTCGCGCGCCTTATGATCACCCCGATCTTAACAGCAACGCGCTCACCGAGGATTTGTTCAGCGCTTCCCTAACCTCTATCGGCGCCCTTTTCCTTTTCGCCTTGATGATCTGATGCTTGTTTGCCCCATTCGGGCGAACGAGGCCAGCTGAATCAGTTGCCTTCGGCAATCTTCGTTTCCGACTCCAGCCAGCCTTGCAAATGGTTCAGGATGATGTCGACGAGCGCGCATATCCAGTCCTCGCGTTCGTTGAGGCAAGGGATATAGTGGAATTCCTGGCCGCCTGACTGGATGAAAATGGCCCTGCCTTCCATAGCGATTTCTTCCAGTGTTTCCAAGCAATCGGAAACAAAACCGGGACATACGACATCTATCCGCCGGGTATTTTCATTCCCCAGACGCTCCAGGGTGAGCGCGGTATATGGCGTCAGCCATTCTGCCCGTCCAAAGCGGGATTGGAAGCAGATCTCATATCGGTTCGCATCCAGCTCCAGTGCCTTCGCCAACAATCCTCCTGTTATCAGGCATTCACGATGATAAGGATCACCTGCATCCACTGAGGCCCGCGGCACGCCATGAAAGCTCATCACCAGCTTGTCTGGTGTTCCATGCTCTGCCCAGTACTCACGCACATTCCGGGCGAGAGCCATAATGTAACCCGGATGGTCGTGGTAGTGTTTTACCGTACGCAATGCCGGCATATCCCGCATTTTCCGCACTTGCGCAAATACCTCTTCGAAAGCAGAAGCGGTGCTGCTGGAGGCATACTGTGGGTAGAGTGGCACGATCAGGATACGTTCGCAACCGCATTCTTTCATCCGGCGCAACACATCGGCAATGGATGGGCTGCCTATGCTCATTGCGTACTCAAGCACAGGTGGACAGGGAAAGCGCTCCGCAAGCCTGGCACGCGTCAGGTCGGCCTGGCGTTCAGTATGGACTTTCAATGGAGACCCTTCCGGCATCCAGATCTGCGCATATTTCTCCGCGGACTGTCTCGGCCGGGTATTGAGGATGATCCCATTCAGAATCGGCCACCATAGCCACCGTGGCACTTCCACTACGCGCGGATTGCTGAGGAACTGCTTAAGATAGGGACGAAGGGCCTCGGCAGTAGGGGCATCAGGCGTGCCCAGATTGATCAGCAGTACGCCTGTCCGGTCAGGGGCGCGTTCATGCGGATGGGGGGGGTCGGGCAAAATCAAAGTTGTCACGCTCCCATTCTGAATTGAAACGGTGCGACGTTTTTCTCCGGTTGCCTGTCGCTATGCTGCCCAAGGGACAGGGCATGAAAAGAAACCTGTTTTTCAGGCCGAAGTGGCGTTTTTCAGTGCCGGGACAGCGCGCTGGATAGCAGTCGTGCCGTCATGTCCACTACGGGAATGACGCGTTCGTATGCCATACGTGTCGGGCCGATCACGGCCACAGTGCCCACCACTTTTCCGTTCACTTCGTAAGGCGAGGTTACCACGCTGAATTCATCCAAAGTCACCGTGCCGCATTCCCCGCCGATGAAGATCTGCACTCCCTCCGCCTTTCCGCTGAATTCAAGCAATTGCAGCAGCGCGGTTTTGCGTTCGAACAGATCGAAAAGTTTCCTGAGGGAAGCCATATTGCTCGATAGATCATGCACGTCGAGCAGTTTCCGCTCGCCCGCCACCACCATTGCTTCACTGTTCTCCCTGATTGCGGCGTCTCCTGCTTCGATAGCGGTCGTCATCAGGTGAGTCATATCGTGACGCAACTGTTTCAATTCGCCCTGGAGACGAGCGCGAATCTCGTCGATTGCGCAACCTGCATAATTCCGGTTGATGAAATTCCCCGCTTCCGTCAATTCGGCCTGTGTGTAATTCCTGTCCGTGAAAAGGACGCGATTCTGGACATCACCTTCAGGCGTGACAATTATGAGCAGTACGCGCTTTTCGGACAAGGTCATGAACTCGATATAGCGGAATACCGCACTGCTGCGCTTGGGGCTCAGCACCACGCCGGCGAAGCGAGTCAATTCCGCCAGCAGTTGCGACGCGGAGTTGATCAAGCGGGATGGATTATCCGGATGCAGCTGATCCTCGAGCTGACTGATCTCGATCACGTCCAGTGGCTTGACCACGAGCAGCGTATCGACGAAGAAGCGATAGCCTTGATGAGTCGGAATACGCCCAGCGGAGGTATGCGGGCTGGAGATAAATCCCATCTCCTCCAGATCGGCCATGATGTTACGGATAGTGGCCGGGCTCAGGTCGAGGCCGGAGAATTTGGAAAGCGAGCGGGAACCTAATGGCTGCCCCTCGCTGATATAGCGTTCGACCAGAGTTTTTAGAAGAATTTTTGCACGTTGATCGAGCATTTCCATATTTTACACCAGTATTTCCTTTTCCGGTTTTGCCCAAGCATAGCAGTAGCACAACACACTTTCTTTGATCTTCCAATCACATAAAAGATTCCATTCCGGCGGGGAAAACCGATCCTTTTCGGCTCCGGCAGGGGCGATGGATTCTGTCCACGCGTAGCGCGGACGGGAATCTTTTGTCACCTTGCGGTGGTTATGGTTTAATCTGTAAACAAAAGTCAGCATTTCGACACGGCCACAGATCCGATGAATACTCCCTTCAAGAACATAGCCCTCGTCGGCAAGCATAAGAATCCGGATATTGTCCAGCCGTTGTTGAGTTTGGCCCGTTATTTGAAGAATCGCGGTCTGGAAGTGTCGCTGGACAGCCTCGCTGCGGAGATGGCGGACGAAGCAGGTTATCCCGCGATGACCATGGAAGAAATCGCTGAACGCGCTGATCTGGCGATCGTTCTGGGGGGGGATGGCACCATGCTTAACATCGCACGGAAGCTTGCGCCCTATGATGTGCCCCTCGTAGGGATCAATCAGGGCAGGCTCGGGTTCCTCACCGACCTGTCCATAGATACGATGTTCGAGACGCTTGGCTCCATGCTCGATGGGCAATATATCGCAGAGCGCAGGATGCTCCTGGATGTCGAGGTTCTCCGGGAGGGCGCCAAGGTGTTCAGCACGACCGCGCTGAACGATGTGGCAGTAAACCGGGGTATCAGTGGCAACATGATCGAATTCGAGGTGCGCATCAATGGGGAATATGTTTATCTGCTGCGATCGGACGGGCTTATCGTGTCGACTCCGACAGGTTCGACCGCGTATGCGTTATCATCGGGGGGGCCCATACTTCATCCCAGCCTCGAACTGATCGCACTCGTGCCAGTCAGCCCTCATACATTGAGTAATCGACCTATCGTAGTCGGGCCGGAAGCCGAGGTGGAGATTCTCATGCTTCGTACTGCGGTAGCCCGGGTACACTCGGACAGTCATTTCCACTACGATGTGCAGGAACGCGACAGCGTCTTTGTCCGCCGCGCGCGCCACATGGTGACGCTGCTTCATCCCTCAAATCATCGCTATTACCGGATGCTGCGTGAAAAACTCGGCTGGAGCGGCCTGCCCAGAAATCTGCCATGCTGAAGTTTCTAGGAATTCGCGATTTTGTCATTGTCGACCGGATGGAACTCGAGTTTGCAACCGGTTTTACCGTACTGACGGGAGAAACCGGTGCTGGCAAGTCCATCCTGCTGGATGCTCTGTCTCTGGTTCTGGGTGAGCGCGCTGACGCAAGCGTCGTCCGTCATGGCAGCGAACGCGCGGAGATCGATGCGGAGTTTGACATCGGCAAGTTACCGGATGTCAATGTCTGGTTGCGCGAAAACGGATTCGAAGATGAGGAAGATGGAAAAGGGGCGTGCCTTTTGCGCCGGCTGGTGGATACGAATGGGCGCTCCCGCAGCTTCATCAATGGTCGATCCGCCACTTTGCAGCAGTTGCGTGCGGTGGGAGAAAAGCTGGTGGATATCCAGGGTCAGCATGCGCATCAATCGCTGCTGCACAGTGACGCTCAACGCGAGTTGCTCGATTCCTATGCCGAGAGCCTGCAACTGGCGCGGGATGTGAAAGAGGTCTATCGGACCTGGCAAGCGGCCGGACAAAGGCGCGCCTCATGGGAAAAGAACTCTGTCGCGTTTCTTCGCGAGCGCGAACAATTGGAATGGGACATAAACGAATTATCCACATTGAATTTTTCGGCTGACGATTGGGAAGCGCTGCAAGCCGAACACAGCCGGCTGGCGAATGCGGCAAGCTTGCTCGAAGCTGTTCAAGCGGGACTTGAAGCCCTGTCCGAAGGGGAATCCACAGCCCTTTCGCAAGTCAATTCGACGATTTCGCGCCTGCATCATCTTGTCGACTGCGACAGCAACCTGACTGCAATCCTCGATCTGCTTGAACCGGCGCAGATACAACTGCAGGAAGCGGCCTACGAGCTCACCCGTTATCAGCAGCGCCTCGATCTCGATCCGCAGCGCTTGTTACAGGTAGAGGAGCGTCTGGCGGCAATTCACTCCGGCGCGCGTAAATTCAGGGTCACTCCCGAAGAACTCCCGGCCCTGCTGGAAACATTTTCCACGCGACTGAAAGAACTGGGCCATCAGGAGAATGGCGAAACGCTGGCACAGGAAGAGGCGGCTGCCCGGGATGAATACCTTAGGCTGGCAAGAAAGCTGAGTGAGGAGCGAGCAAAGGGAGCAGCTTCCCTCGCGCGGCAAGTCACTGCCGCCATGCAGACACTGGCCATGGCAGGAGGAACATTTTCGGTGGCGCTGATGCCCGTTTCGTCGCCCGAGCAAGCTGCCGCACATGGTATGGAGCACATCGAGTTCCAGGTATCTGCACATAAAGGGCTGCCATTGCGTCCGCTCGCAAAGGTTGCTTCCGGAGGTGAGCTGTCGCGTATCGGCCTGGCGATTCATGTCGTCGCAAGCCGGTTGAGCAGCACGCCAACGCTCATTTTCGATGAAGTGGATGTCGGCATTGGGGGTCGAGTAGCGGAAATTGTAGGAGGACTGCTGAGAAAGCTGGGCAGGGAGCGACAGGTGTTGTGCATCACCCACCTCGCTCAAGTCGCATCGGCAGGAGATCACCAGTGGCAGGTCACAAAATCAGCCGACTCAGCCAATGGCGGAAATGTATCGAGCAGAATCACCGTGCTTGACGCACAGGAGCGCGTAGAGGAAATCGCGCGTATGCTCGGCGGCGCCAGGATCACCGACACCACGCGGAAACATGCGGCCGAAATGCTGCTATCATCCGCCGGACAGGAAAACCAGTTGAAGATCAGTTGAAGGAAGCGTGCCGCCAACGATTCCTTACCCCCGGATCATTCGATTTATTGGAGGGGGAGTGGGCATTCCATGTCAGCCGCAGCCGCTCTGTTCCGCCAATGCGAGGAATTCTGCCCGTTGGGCGGCATTTGTTTTGAGATCGCCGAGCATTGCGGAGGTAACGGTTTCCTCGCCCGCGACCGCGATTCCACGAGATTCCATGCACATGTGGCGGCAGCGGATAATTACCCCTACCGCTTTGGGCTCAAGATGCTCGAGCAGAGACTGTGCTATCTGCTGCGTCAGCCGCTCCTGCACTTGAAGACGCGCGGCAAAGCAATTAACTAGCCGCGTCAGTTTCGAGAGGCCTACAATGTGGCCACTGGGAAGATAACCGATGGTTGCGTGGCCAAAGAATGGGGCGAGATGATGTTCGCAGTGGGAATACACCGGTATCTGCCTGACCACGATCAGTTCATCGTAGCTTTCGCCTCCATCGGCAAAGGTTTTGAGAATCATTGCCGGGTCTTGCTGGTATCCCCGCGTCCAGTGTGTCCAGGCGCGGGCGACACGGCCGGGCGTCTCCCGCAGCCCTTGACGGTCCGGATCTTCGCCTATGGAACGCAGCAGCCGCTGCCAGTCGCTGATGCCAAATTCCGAGTCATGCGGGTTATCCATGATTCCAGCCTTTCCCTGAAGAGACGGTTCGATAATGCATCACCGATCCATTTTTGCATGATAACACAACATAAAATGATATCGTTTCGCATCGCTGTCAACGGCAGTGGATCAGTACAGCTCAATCAGCCGAAAAATCTAAGGAATGACCCATGAAAATCGCCACCTGGAATGTAAATTCTCTCAAGGTCCGCCTTCCCCAGGTGCTTGACTGGCTGGCATTGAATCAGCCGGACGTATTATGCCTCCAGGAAACGAAACTGGAAGATAAAAATTTTCCGGTCAGTGAAATTGCGGCCGCGGGATATCACGCGACCTATTCTGGCCAGAAAACGTATAACGGAGTCGCGTTGATCAGCAAGCAGCCCGGATGTGAGATCATCAGGGGCATACCGGAACTGGAGGATCCTCAGAAAAGGGTCGTGGGCGCCGTATATGGTGACGTATGGGTAATTTGCGTCTATGTGCCCAATGGCGAGCACGTTACGTCGGACAAGTATCAATACAAGCTTGAATGGCTGGCCGCGCTCCAGGGGTGGATGCAGCACCTGTTGAGCACGCGACGGAAGCTTGTATTGCTGGGAGATTTCAACATTGCTCCGGAGGATCGCGATGTCCATGACCCGGAACTGTGGGAAGGGCAGGTTCTTTTCAGTCTTCCAGAGCGTAAGGCTTTCCAGAATATGCTCAGCCTGGGTTTCGTAGACAGCTTCCGTTTATTCGAGCAACCGGAGAAATCGTTCAGCTGGTGGGATTATCGTATGATGGCTTTCCGTCGCAACATGGGCTTGCGCATCGATCACATTCTGTTAAGCAGCGATCTCGCGAAAACATGTACTGCCTGTGTCATAGACAAAACCACTCGAAAGCTTGAGCGCCCTTCTGATCATGCGCCGGTAATGGCGGAACTGGTTTGTCATTCGGATTAAGCGTACCAAGCGCTGCCTGTGACCTGAATCAGATATGTAAATCACCGGTCTGTGCAAGTCCTCCAGCAGGCCTCTCACATAATAGTACAAGGCTGGATGAGGCCCAGCGAAAGCGCACGCGAGATGGCCTGCTGGCGGTTGACTACTCCCATTTTCTGTGCGGCGTTTTGAAGATGAAAAGTCACGGTACGCTCCGAAATATTGACAATATTGGCAATTTCCCATCCGGTCTTCCCCTCGGCTGCCCACAGAAGACACTCCTTTTCCCGTTCCGTAAGGTTGGCCGACTTCAAGGCTACGGGGCCTTTACTGAGGACAATGCGCTGTACTGCTTCGTGCAGGTAGCAGCTCAGCAATTGGGCCTTTCCCATTGTTCCCAGAATATCCTTTTGCGCTTCGCGGGAATCCCGCGAAGTCGCAAGGCTCAGCATGGCCGCTTCACCGCGCGCCCCATGAACGGGAAAACTCGCGCCGCTCACCAGCCCGCAATCCTTCGCCTCGCTTCTTACACGGGCCTCTTTACGCCCTTTGAACACCTCATTTTTCCAGATGATGGGAATGGAAGTCTTGACGCAATGGGAAACGGTCGGATCGATATTGGCGTAGCCCTCCTTATCGTAGTGCTTGCGCCATTCCTCCGGGTAACAGCTGAGAATGAACCGATAAGGGCGGGTTAGCGAGGTGTTGATCTGGACTCCGTACAAAAAATGCTCGAATCCCAGCTTATGGGCGATGGCTGTTGCGCAGGCATGCAGTTCTTCCACTGAATTGCAGGCCAGCAACGATTCAAATAGGGTCAAATTGCTCATGATTTTCTCCTGTCATGATATGTCCGCTTTATTGTATTGCGCCTTTGTTACAGCCCCGTATCGGTTATGGTCATTCTAGCAATGTTCAGAATTCTTTGAAGGGAATCAGGCCTGGTCAACCTCCCTCTTGTGTTATACCGCAAAAGTTGCCTTGCCTAACATAACAAGATGCAGGGTTCGTCCGCGGATGAGAAAGATGCCCAGTCAATGGTTGCCGCCATGAGCAAAGTGAGGTCGATACGCGCCTCCGGGTCTGTCCCGGGCGACTTAAAGGCAATAAACAGCCGTTTGGGGGCGCGCTTTCACGTCGCGTAAGCGCGAATAGGCCTGGCTCGGCGCCAGAATTTCTTCAGATCGCTGCGCCTTGCAACGAAATTCCTGGCGGTGCGTTCACCGAGTGCCGTGAGCATTACCTGATCCAGTTGTTTTTGCCGGAGCGATTCCATCAATGGCGCAAACCAGTCCCGCTCCAGTCTCTTCAGCCCTTCTCGCCAGCCATACGCGTCCGCATACAGCGCTTTTCCCTGGAGAATGTCGAGTATGACGAGATGCCTGCCTGCTGAGATGGAATGCTGCCACTCGTTCATATCGACAGGCAGGCTGGCATGACGTATACCACACATGGATGCGAGGGATGCGGCCAGAATATCGTTGCTCCAGACGTGGGTATAGGGGCAGGCCGGGGTTTGAGGCAATATGCCACCCCCCCAGAACCAGATACTATTGATAGCAAATTCCCCGCGTGCCTCCCGATCTTGATTAACCGGGTGCTCATGCAGCAACATCTGGATCTCATTGAACAGTCCCCGCCAGAAGATACTGTTTGTCCCGAACGGCAACAGTTCAGTTACATTTCTGTTTATCGCCTGGCTGACCGGATGAGTGCTGGCGGGGAGATGTTTCGTTACGCGAAGATACCAACGATCTGGCCGTAACGGCAGAAAAGTGATTTCTTCCCGCCCATTTTCGGCAAAGTGCCGATTAAGAAAGCCGGCAAGCTCATCGGCTTCTTTTTCAGAAATCCGGAAAATACGGCTATCGGCCAGGACGACCCGGTCATGTTCCAGGCGCAGGTGCACGGGATCAGCGCGCATCCAGTAATCGTGCCCCTCTTTTACCTTTTCACTGCCATCGATTTGCAATGTAACAGGCGCCACGGGCCAGTCCTGCTGGCTGCTTACGCCGAAAGCGGCACAAAGCCAGCCTTCATTCCCATCCGATTTGTCCTTGGCGAGGGAGCATTTGGCAAGCAAGCTCTCCAGCGCAGGCAGTGGCAGATCCCGGTAAATTTCCGGGAAGGAAGCGTCGGGCCAGAAAAGCGCGGGAATCAACAGGTGCAAATCATTGGACATGAGAGGAGCCTGTCGCCCGGCTTCGAGAGAAAGACGCGGGTAAAAAGTTTTGCAGGAATAACGGTCAAAACAGCCAGTTCACGGCGAGGCAGGGAGTGTCAACTTTTTCAGCCGCCTGCCACGGTCATCCGGTCTATCAGGAGGGAACCACAGCGCTTGGAACCGCGCACCAGTACATCGCTGCCCACCCCGCAGATGCCAGGGAGCATATCTTTCAGGTTGCCGGCGATAGTGATTTCCTCGACTGGATACCGGATTTCACCACCCTCTACCCAATAGCCTGCGGCGCCTCGCGAGTAGTCGCCCGTGACAGCATTTATGCCATGGCCGAGCAGTTCCGTTACCAGCACCCCTTTACCCATTTTTGCCAGCAGGGCCGGAAATTCAAGCGCCGCGTCATTGCCCAGGACAAGATTGTGATTGCCGCCGGCATTTCCAGTCGAGCGCATACCAAGCTTGCGGGCGGAGTAACTGCCGAGAAAATAGCCTTGGACGATACCGTTATCCACGACACTGCGCTCGCGTGTGGCGACGCCTTCGTTATCGAAAGGGCCGCTCGCAAGGCCTTTTTCCAGGTGAGGTAATTCCCGGATATGAATATCGGGCGCGAACACCTGTTTTCCGATACTGTCGAGCAGGAATGAGGATCGCCGATAAAGACTGCCTCCACTGACTGCTCCGACAAAATGCCCGATGAGGCTTGCGGCTACGGGCGCCTCGAACAGGACCGGTACTTCGCACGTGGCAATTTTTCGCGCACCCAGGCGTCCCACGCTACGCATTCCCGCTTTCGACCCCACGAGGTCGCTGTGTTCCAGTTCGGCTGCATCTCGCGCCACGCTGTACCAGTAGTCGCGCTGCATGCCGCCGTTCTCGCTGGCGATCACGGCACAGCTGATACTGTGACGCGAACTGGGGTAGCCTCCCAGGAATCCCAGGCTGTTGGCATATACGAACTGGGACTCGCTCAGCGAGACGCTGGCGCCTTCGGAATTTGTGATGCGCTTGTCGACTGCAAGGGCGGCCGCCTCACAGCTTTGCGCGAGTTCGATGGCTCGCTCTACCGGAAGATCCCACGGGAAGTACAGGTTCAGATCGGGAAATTCCCGCGCCAGCAGGTCCGCATCAGCCAGTCCGGCACAGTCATCCGCTGCAGTATGCCCGGCGATCGAAAGCGCTGCCGCAACCGTATCGCTGACCGCTCCTGGAGAGAAGTCCGACGTACTGGCGTGACCACGCTTCTGTCCTATGTACACAGTTACCGAAAGGCCTTTGTCACGGTTGTACTCAATGGTTTCGACTTCGCCCTTGCGTACCGTGACGTTTTGACCGAAACCGTCCGACAATTCTGTTTCACATGCGGTTGCGCCAAGTTTCCTGGCTTCAGCCACGACGTCCTGCGCAATTTTCTGCAAGACCGTGAAGGGATAGGAAAAGCGCGGCGGGGACGTGGCGTTATCGTTCATGTATGCGTGATGGACGTTATAGATGAAGCAGCGGGATATTCCCCAGTACATCGGCGTTATTTTTCAACCAGATCCGCATCGATAGGAGCAGGCTGACGCCAGAGAATGAGAATGTGCAATTGGCGTTATGATAGCAGCTTCTCGGAATTACACACATAATGGAAACAGACGTGACAGTGGAAGAAAACCAGATGGATAGTTCCGGACCGCCTCTTGCCCCCAGCAAGACGCGGCGTAAACGGGAAATGCATGCCCTCCAGGATATCGGCGAACAAATGGTACAACTCGATGCGAAGCGCCTGGCGGAACTCGATCTCCCGGAAGGCCTTACGCAGGCTGTTCTGGAAGCAAAGCGGATGCGCAAGCATGGAGCCTTGCGCAGGCAGTTGCAGCTTATCGGCAAGCTGATGAGGCAGGTCGACGCACGACCGATTCAGGATAAACTTGACGCCTGGAATGCCCTGAACCGCGCTGGTGCCGCACG
>CAYXQR010000150.1:0-12286 GCA_964466955.1 uncultured Nitrosospira sp. | reverse complement strand
CCGTTGGTGGCCTTTTTTCGGCGGCGTCTATTTTTTGACAGCAGTCAAGCGCGTGCATGGCATGCGTGTCATCAAACCTGAGTGGAAAGAAGTCAGAGCCAAGAGAAGGGCCATGGCTCCAGCAGTGCGGAAGCTCAAGGGTGTCGGCGTAGAGCAGGAGCCGGAGCCGCGCAGGGCCGCTCGCAGTAACATCATGATGAGCCGCGGCAAGTGAGCCCGAATCAGCCTGGCGTGATTGAAATCTATACGGATGGTGCCTGCAAAGGTAATCCCGGTACGGGTGGATGGGGAGCATTGCTGGAGTGCAACGGACACAGGCGGGAGCTGTTCGGTGGTGAAAAACGGACGACCAACAACCGGATGGAACTGCTGGCGGTCATTCGGGCGCTGGAAGCGCTGAACAAACCGAGCGACGTGCGCATTCACACCGATTCCCAATATGTGCAGAAAGGGATCAGTGAGTGGATACACGCGTGGAAGAAGCGGAACTGGCTGACCGCGGACAGGAAGCCGGTCAAGAATGACGATCTATGGCGAGAACTGGATTTTCTGGCCCAGCGCCATCGTATCGAGTGGTTGTGGGTGCGCGGCCATGCGGGGCATGATGGTAACGAGTACGCGGACAAGCTTGCCAATCAGGGCGTCCGAACCGTGCTGAAATCCCCCGTCTAGGAGTGGAAGCTTTGTTGGCGTCATATGACGAACTGTATCAGCGAAGTCAAATTTTAAATAATGCGCCAGATTTTTATCGACACTGAAACGACCGGGCTGGAGCCCCGGCTGGGTCATCGCATCATCGAGATCGCAGCGGTCGAAATGATGAGCCGCAGATTGACCGGGCGCCGCGTCCACTATTATCTGAATCCCGAGCGCGACGTGGAAGACGGTGCCCTACAGGTTCACGGCCTGACTGTCGAATTTCTTCAGGACAAGCAGAAGTTTCGCGATGTCGCGCGCGAATTGCTTGATTTCATCGGCGATGCCGAACTGATCATGCACAATGCATCCTTTGACGTAGCCTTCCTGGATCATGAATTGGCACTGGCGGAGTTGCCGCTTCTGAATGAATGCTGCCGGTCGGTGACAGATACGCTGAAGATGGCCAAAGAACTTTATCCAGGCAAGAAAAACAATCTGGATGCGCTGTGCGAGCGTTATGAGATAGACAATACCCGTCGCACATTACACGGTGCGTTGCTGGACGCGGAATTGCTCGCAGAGGTCTACCTTGCGATGACACGCGGACAGGAGAGCCTCCTGATGGAGCTGGAAGTCCCCTCTCTTGATCTTGGCGTCGACCTGGACGCGCTGCACCTGATCGTAGTGCCAGCCAGCGCAGCGGAAATGACCGCACACACCCAGCAATTGGAGAAGATCGAACAGGAAAGCAAGGGCAAATGCCTATGGCTGCGGCTGGACGCGGTCGAGATGGAGGCCATGTCCGCTACTTTCCACGGTGAAGCGCAGGCGTAGCGGGAATTTTTCCATATTTTCTCTTTTAACCTTTTATATCGCAGTATCTGGGGGAATCATCCCCGCTCTTATAGCTCTCTTTCGTAGACTCGGCGCTTTGGTAGTCCACATGGACTATTGCTTAATGTTGATCTGGAGTCTAATTTTCTGCAACTGACTCAAACTCACCAAGGGGAACTCCAATATGAAAAACGCCTCTGTTCTTTTGACCACGGGACTTGCGCTCGGTATGCTGTCTGTTTCCGCCTACGCTGTTCCGGTGGCCCCGCCCGGAACGGAAAGCTCCTTGATTCTTGTTCAGTCGGAGGGGGCCGTCATGGCGACCTACGAAGGAAGCGATGCGAGCTACAGCAATGATATCTATCTCATGCTGGATGCATTGGGGAAGCCGGGAAATGACGGTAATCCGGCCAATGACCGATTCATTTTCAATAATCACTCCGCATCCGCGGGTGAATCGGTCAATCTTGGTACGTTTTCCAGCGGAACCGATTTGTCATTTCGTTTGCATGTGAATACGACCGGCTTCGATTACTTTACGGGTGTGCCTTCGAACAATCCGGACGGCATGCACCACGCACGAGCAGCAGGCAATGAGTTGACGAACACGACTCTCCTGAGTTTCGAAGATCTGCATGGAGGCGGCGACAATAACTTTTCGGACATGAGCATTTCCCTCTCCAATACATTGACAGCGGCCATCCCTGCCTCCATACCGGAGCCGGAAACATATGCCATGTTGCTGGCCGGCCTGGGAATGGTAGGAGCCATCACTCGCCGCCGACGCATGCAGTCCCGTCAGGGCTAGAGGAAACCTGTTCAGCTGTTTCTCCAGCCGTTCCTCTGGCACCCGGAAGCACAGTGTGTGGATCAGCGACGGGAAGCCGCGTCTAGAAGAGTTCAAACTGGGCCCAGGGATCTTGTGATTTTTTGTTTATGGATTCTTTTTTTACTTGGGATATCTTCTCTGAAGGCGTTACTGACGGGATTGAAGGAGTGGCGGCAGGCGGCCTGAAACGCGAACAGTCCATCCCCAGATAGCCGCGTGCACGCGAGATCAATCCCAGTCTGTTCACGGCTTTATGGAAGCGCTGGCGAATCAGGTCAGCCCAGATGCCTTCGCCCCGCATCCGTTTACCAAAGGTGGAATTGTAATCCCGGCCCCCGCGCATGTCGCGTATCCGGTTCATGACACGGGCTGCCCGATCCGGGAAATGCGCCTCCAGCCATTGCCGGAAGAGCGGGCTTACTTCCCAGGGCAGGCGCAGGATGATGTAACCCGCGTTGACCGCTCCGGCCTCCGCCGCGGCCGCGAGTATACGCTCTAGATCCGGTTCTGTGACAAAGGGAATGACCGGTGCGACACTGACCCCTACGGGGACGCCGGCTTCGGCCAATGTGCGTATGGTGCGCAGTCGGCGTTCAGGTGCGGCAGCGCGTGGTTCCAGCGTGCGCGCCACCTTCGGGTCAAGCGTGGTGATGGTCACGGCTGCCATCGCCTGTTGCTTCGAAGCCATTTCCGCCAACAGGTCGATATCGCGTTCGATCAGAGAGGATTTTGTGATCAGTGCAACCGGATGCTCGCACTCGTGCAGCACTTCCAGCACCCTTCGAGTCAATTGCAACTCACGTTCGCAGGGCTGATAGGCATCGGTATTGACGCCGAGGGCAATCGGCTCCGGCGCGTAAGTGGCTTTTGACAGCTCCTGCTTCAGCAGATCAGGTGCATTGACCTTGGCAAAAATCCGGCTCTCGAAATCCAGGCCGGGCGACAGGCCCAGATAGCTGTGCGTGGGGCGGGCGAAGCAGTAAATGCAGCCATGTTCGCAACCCCGGTAAGGGTTGAGAGAGACGCCGAAAGGGACATCCGGCGACTGGTTGCGGCTCAGGATCGACTTGGCATGCTCCTCGATGATTTCGGTCTTCCACGTTGTCTCGCCCTCTGGTTGTAGATCGCGAGGGTTTGCCTGTCTTTCCGATGTTTCGGCGCCGCCGGTCATGGTAGCCTGAGGATAGGACCAGCCGTCGTCGATTTCTTCCCTTGTCAGGGTTTCATAGCGCCCTTGCAGGTTCGATACGGCCCCCCGTCCCTTTTTGGCCTTGAGGCGGAGCGGCATATACGGGGGATGTGCTTCGAAACCGCAATCCGATTCGGACATTTGGAGTCATGATGTATGAAAAGAATCATTCTGACGTGTATCTGGCTCCACGGCAAATGATGAGGGCCTTCATTCTGGTGTTATCTTTGCTGGCCGGTCTTACAGCGGGCCCCGTACTACTCGCGCAATCCATGCCGAGCACCGATACAGCAGTTGCCGCGCGTATCGTGCAGCTTGAAAAAATGCTGAATCGCGTGAACCAGGAGCAGCAATCTGTCTATCAGCAGTTCCAGATGGTCCAGGAACTGCGGCGCAACGAAATCCAGGAGAGCAATCCCTTGGTCATGCAAGGTCCCGCCTTTATGGGGGGTGTAAAAAATGCGCCTCCTGTCAATTATGACGATAATATCCAGTTGCAGCAGCAGAGGGAAGCCCGTATCAGGAAATATGCGGATGATCTGGATCGCCTGTATGCGCGCTATTCCGAGCTGAGCGAGCAGAAAAAGAACCTCACTGATGAGCTTATGGCACATTCAAGAGATTCTGCTCAGTGACCTGCTGCTTAGCCTGGTGGTGTATGTTGTATTGAATCAATTTATTCATTTTTCCTTCTCAGGTCCTGAAATCGCCACATATCCGGTCTTATGGTTTGACTTATCCGGTGCCGGTCCCGGTGCCGGTCTCTGTTTATCCCTGCATCTCTTACAGAAAATCACTGAGAAATCGTCAGGGCTGTGCACTGATGAGATTCAGCCATAATGCCGCTGATGTCCGATTAGAACAATAAACAGAAACAAGGGATTGATAGCGCTTCCTTTGAGGGCCCTCACAAATCCCGATTAGCCCCGGGAATTCCCCTCTTTTGCGCGGATCACCGTACGGTGCTCTACGGTACCGTGTCACCGGTTCTCCAGTTTGATCCAGGAGACTTCATGCTCGGAGAATAACAAGGTTGTGCCGCCCCTGCGGGCGCACGGTTCTGCGAATCTAAAAGGAAAGAAGCCAAGAGAAACGGTCATGAAAAACATACTGTATTTTTACCAGCAATCCAAACTGACCAACAAGCTGGACGCAGTTTTCCCGAACCTGAAATCGCTCAAATCCCTGTTTTTCGCTGTCTTGGCGTTTGGCTCGTGGGGACTTTTTGCATCATCCTCATCGGCCTTGGCCGCATCAGATTCTACGCCGCGCTCCATCGACGCGAAGTTCTTCGGAATGCACATCCATCACCTTGACGTTCCTTACCCAAATGGCCAGCGTTCGGCATGGCCTTCAGTGCCGATTGGAGGATGGAGATTATGGGGAACGTACACCAATTGGTATGAGCTTGAGCGTACCAAGGGCAAATGGGATTTTTCCAGACTGGACCGTTATGTCGCTCTTGCTGAAAAAAATCGGGTGGACGTTGTTTTGACTCTCGGCAGGACGCCCCGATGGGCGTCATCCCGTCCCGCAGAAAGCTGCGGAGTTCAAGTTTACGGCTGTGCAGCGGAACCCAAGGACGTACAGGACTGGGTCAATTACGTTCGAGCAGTGGCAACGCGATACAAGGGACGTATATCCGCCTATGAGATCTGGAACGAACCGGCGTTTTCCGAAGTGGAAGCGACGCTCAAGAACGGAAAGGCTGCGCAATTTTACTCGGGCTCCGCGGCGAAGATGGTCGAACTGGCCCGCGTCGCGTATATCGCCATAAAGGAAGTCGACCCGGCCGCCATGGTTGTATCACCTTCGGTAACAAGCGAGGGAAACGGGTTGAGACGGCTCGAAGCATATCTCAAGCTGGGAGGCGGGCGCTGGGCCGACGTCATCGGGTATCATTACTATGTGACGCCTCCCGAAAAGACCATTCCCCTTACCGCCGATCTGCAAGCTCTGCTGGATTCCCACGGATTGTCGAACAAGCCGATCTGGAATACTGAAATGGGTTATCAGTTCATGAGAATCGACTTGGGGATTATTCCCACGGGTGTGCCGAAAGGTCACTGGCAGGACATTCATGACTACTGGACAGGAGCGGGCTATGTCGCCAGGGCTCTGATCCTGGCTGCCGCGAATGGCATCGACCGGGTCTATTGGTTCAACTGGGACGGAGAACCGCCCCATCCCACGATGGGACTGGCAGGGTTTGCCGGCCGCAACCCAACATTGATGACAATGACCTACAAGACGGTATATGACTGGTTGGTGGGCAGCAGCGTAAGGGATTGCAATCGCGGTTCCAACGGCGTCTGGTCGTGCAGCATCGACCAGGGATCGCGGAAGGGCATGCTGGTATGGGCAGAAAAGGGAAGTGCGGTCTGGAATCCCGCGTCATTTCCTGCGGTTGCGTATGAGCAGGTGGGTCGTACCGATACGGCGGTGAGCCAGGGCCAGGGCATCGTGGTCACGACGCTTCCGATACTCGTGAAGGCCGAACCGTTACGGTGGAAGAAGTAAGGCCTGTTACAGCAGAAGAGTGCCCTGTCGCCAGACGAGCTTGCGAGGAGACAGGGCGTGCGAGCGCCAGGCAGGCTCGCGGGCAGCGCGAATGGGCCCGGTGAAGCGTCGAATGGAATTCACTCCTTGTGTTCCCAGGTGTTTTCGTCCTTGTTGCCGAGCAGCAGGGAGCGGAGCCCCACATAGCGTGACGGTTCCTCCGGCACGGGCTCGGGGCTGACTCTTTTCAACTCTTCTTCCAGTTGAAGGATGCGCTGCTCCAGCCCGGCTTTATCAGCTTCCAGCCGGCTTATCTGGCGGCGCAGCCGCGAGTTCACCCACTGATTCCGAATCATGCGGGGCCACGACAGCAATATCGCGATGATTGCGCCCATGCCAAGCGCAAGTAGCAGCACCATGGCGAGCGAGCTATCGAAGCTCCAGAAGGCCAGGTCAACCGACACCTCCGTGTTGTTCTGCAGCGCAAACGCAACTGCGACAATGGCGACGCCAATGCCCACTATCAATAGAAGCTGCATTGTTTTCTCCCGGTCAATGATTCTGCTGGATCTGCCTGCACGGCCGTCATTCTGATGGTGTGCTCAGAAGAAAAATGTTCCCTCCTGTAGCAGTGATATTGTCTGCAATCGTTTTTTCGCTGGCAAAGCGGGCGAGATAATGGGGGCCGCCCGCTTTCGGGCCGGTGCCGGACAGGCCGCGGCCGCCGAAGGGCTGGACGCCTACTACGGCTCCGATCATGCTGCGGTTGATATAGACATTCCCCGCCTTGATCCTGCGCGCACTTTCTGTCGCCTGCTGCTGCAGCCGGCTATGAATTCCGAATGTCAGCCCGTAACCTGTTGCGTTGGTCTCCCGAAGGACTCTGTCGCGGTCCCCGGACGCATAACGGATGACGTGCAGAATGGGCCCGAAGACTTCGCCTGGCAATCGGCTGATACTGTCGATTTCGTAAGCGACCGGCGCGATGTACCATCCGGGCAAGCCTGCCGCGAGCGGGGCCTGTCCGATGAGCGTACCGCATTCCCGCAGATAGCGGATATGGGCTTCGAGTGCCGCGAGGGCGTCGGCATCGATTACCGGGCCGACATCGCTCGAATCGATACGCGGATCGCCGATGCGCAGTTCCTGCAACGCGCCGCGCAATAGCCCGATTACTTTGTCAGCAATCTCATTCTGCACGTAGAGCACGCGCAATGCCGAACAGCGTTGACCAGCTGAGCCGAATGCGCTGAGCATCGCATCGTCGATTACCTGCTCCGGCAGGGCAGTTGAATCCGCCAGCATCACGTTGAGGCCGCCCGTTTCCGCAATGAATGGCACAATAGGGCCGTCTTTCTGCGCAAGTGCGCGAGTGATTCGTTGTGCCACCTCTACCGAACCGGTGAATGCCACGCCATCTACCTCCGCATGAGCAACCAGTGCCGCCCCTGTGCGTCCGTCACCCGGCAACAGGCTGAGCGCGGCCGGCAGCACTCCGGCATCGAGAAGCAGCCGTGTGGCTGCGAACGCAACCACGGGTGTCTGCTCGGCAGGCTTGGCAATAACGCTGTTTCCTGCCATCAGCGCGGCCGCGATCTGGCCTATGAAAATGGAAAGCGGAAAATTCCACGGGCTGATGCATACGAAGATGCCGCGGCTCTCCATGACCAGGCGATTTTCCTCCCCGGTGGGCCCTGGCAGCAGCAAGCCGTTTTCCCGGAACAGCCGTTCGCCCTCAGCGCTATAATACCGGCAGAAATCGACTGCCTCCCGTACTTCGCTGATGGCATCGGACAGCGTCTTTCCCCCTTCCAGTTGCAGTAGTCCGGTCAGTTGCGGCATTTGCGTTTCGAGGAGATCGGCGGCACGACCCAGTATGGCTGCGCGCTGCGTTGCAGGAATCTGGCTCCAATCCCGATAACCTTGCCGGGCGGAGTCGAAAGCCGCCTCGATTTCATCCTTCGTGATCTCCTGAACGTGGGCAACCACCTCATTGGTGTCGACCGGGCTCCCGTGAGGATGATGAGCGCCGCTTCCGGGCACGGGCTCACCGCGGATGATCGCAGTAATGGTGACATCACGCCAGGTTCCTGCCAGAGAGATCTGTTTCTGAAACTGGTCCCTTACCCCTTCAGTGGAAAGGTCGATTCCTGCTGAATTCCTGCGATGTGGTTCGTACAGATCCGGGGGCAGTATAATGCGCGGGTTGTGTTTGACTTGGGCTTTTGCTGCGATTTCCACTGGGTCTTTCAGCAGGGCATCGGCCTTGTCCTCCCGCATCTGATTGACGAACGATGTATTCGCGCCGTTTTCAAGCAGGCGCCGCACGAGGTAGGGCAGAAGGTCTTCGTGACTGCCCACCGGGGCGTAAATACTGACTGGTGCGAGACTTTCCGCAAGAATGGCATCATGCAGCGCTTCGCCCATGCCATAGAGCCGCTGAAACTCGAACCCCTCCGCATTTCCCGCCATGTCCAGAACGGCCGCAGCCGTAAGGGCGTTATGCGTGCCGAACATGGGATAGATATGGTCGCGCAAGGCCAGAAGTTTGCATGCGCAGGCAAGATAGGAAAGATCGGTGTTGGACTTGCGGGTGAAAACCGGATAATCCTGCAGCCCCGCAACCTGTGCCCGCTTGATTTCAGTATCCCAGTAAGCGCCTTTTACCAGGCGAACCCGGATTTTCCGTCCGGATTCGACAGCGAGGGCGTCAATCGCATCGATCAGCTGAAAGCAGCGTTTGTCATAGGCCTGTATTGCCAGCCCCAGTCCATCCCATCCGCTCAGCTCAGGCAACTTCGCCACGATGCTAACGATTTCCCATGATAGTTCCAGTCGGTCCGCTTCCTCGGCATCCACGGTCAGTGCGATGCCGCCTCCCGCAGCCGTGCGGCAAAGTTCACCCAGCCGGGAAACGAGTTCCGGGATGCACCTGCCGCGCTGGCTCCAGACATAGCGGGGGTGGAGCGCCGATAATTTGACTGATATGCCTGGTCTGCCGGCTGCTTTTTCCTTCCTGCCGATAGCGTCGATCGCCGCTGCGTAAGCCCGAAAATAGCGTTCCGCATCGGCCGAGGTGCGCGCACCTTCTCCCAGCATGTCGTAGGACAGGCGATATCCGCGATGTTCCAGTTTTCTTGCAGTGGACAGCGCATCGGCCATGTTTTCGCCGATCACAAAGTGCTGTCCCACCCGTCTGACGGCTTTTTGCACACTCTTGCGAATGAGGCCGCGCTCGAAGTCGCCGTGCGAGGATGCGAGCAGCCCGCTGGCCACATTCATCCCCATGGCTGCCAGTCTGACGAGGCCCTTGCCTCGTTTCGGTTTCCATGCTCCCGCTGCAATTTTCTCCGCGATCAGTGCGTCGGCGGTGGAAGCATCGGGAATGCGCAACAGGGCTTCCGCCAGCGTCATCAAGGCAAGGCCTTCCGGCGTTCCCAGCGGGTATAGATCCAGAAACGCCTCGATCTGGCTCTGCGTGCCCCTTGAATCCCCGTTGTGGTCGCGAATGCGCCGAACGAACCTGCGAGCTTGAAGCTCCGCCCGTCGAGACCGCTCGCTATCCCACCCGAGGGCGGAAAGCAGCGTTTCCACACAGGCGGCTTCGTCAGCAAGGTGGGCGGTGGCAAAAGGGGGAGGCATGGGGGTTAAGATACCATTCTTTGAAAGTGAATTCCGGTGCAATGCACGAGGCTGGTCGTCCGCATGGATGGCCCAGGGATTCGGGAAATTCGTGATTCAAGGCCAAAAATGCCTACTTGGTATCGGACCGAAAGGGCGATGATCAGATTTGTCGGGTAGTGAAGAAATTCGCTAAATGACGCCGACTGTAGTGGTCAAATAAGAATCGGTAGGGCAGGTTCCGCCCGCCAACTACCATCCTTCCGGCTCTTGCTGATTTTTTCGGTGGCAGGTGGATGCACCTGCGGGCATCATGTGGCTTACTTGGCAGGCGCGCGTTTGGTCAGGCTCATCGCTTTGAGATAGGCAATGATATCGTCCGCCACTTTATCGCGATCCGGCATTTCTTCCGCGAGTCCAGGCATGAGAGTGCTGTAGCGGATGCTCTGCGGTTTCATGATCCAGCGCTTCAGGTATTCAGGCTGGATGTACTCGGTGACGCTGACGGGGTAATTGAGTTCCGGCGCCTTGGCACCGCCTTCCCCGTTAATGGTGTGACAGGTTGCGCAGTGCTGGCGGAAATGCGTGAACCCCTGTTGCACCTGGTCAGGCGAATCTTTGGGGGGGATCATGTTGGGGAATGGCATCTCGGATTTCAGTTCGACGCGCGTGATCTGATAAGGCATCTCGGATGCTCCGGCCTCAAGCAGCATTTTTGAGCCGATATTGTCCCAGATTAGATAGAGCGGCCCCAGCGGGACAACCTCGTCATTCTGCAGCCGGTTGGTCAACGTGAACGGCGTGCCATCAACGTGCGCAAGAGCGAGATAGCCCTCGTGGGCCAGGAATTTCTCGACCGGTAGGCTCGGCTGAAACCCGTCGATCGAAGTAAAGATGATTTCCTGCGCCTGCCGCCAACCCTTGCCGAACACGCTGTCGAACACCTTCTGGACTGGAACTGCGCGATAGGTCCGGTTTTGTCTTTCATGGGCCTCGAAGACCTCTAGGGATACATCAGGTACGATGGAGCGCAGTTCATTCACCGAAAGTGTCCGGACGGGATGTCCATCCTTCCGGAATTCGATATCGTGGTTTTCCGCGAATGCTGGAAGGAGCGAGGATGCGAGCGCGACAGTTGCGGTGAACAGGAGTATGAAGTTTCTCAAAGTCTGTGCTCCAGCATATCCGATATGTATTGCTGCCATTACGATCGATTATTCCACGTTTCCGGAGATCAAGAAGCGATAAATCTGCCGGACCTCCGGGATGACCCGCATTTCATCCAGGTTTCAGGTTTTCCCTGTGATTTTTGACTTTATATTCCTCGACAGGCTCAGGGTGAACGGGGAGAAATATCACTCGATCGCTCCCTTTGGAACTTCGTCTCCTGGCATGTTACCCAAGCCATTGGGACGAGCGGGAATAATCCTTTCTTTTGATTGCTCCAGACCCCTGAAAATCCCTGAAAAAACCCTATTATTTAGTAACAATAGTTTTGTTTACAGCAGGAGGACCGGAACATGCCTGATCCCGCTATTCAAGATCGTGCTGCTGGCGCCCTCATGGGCGCCTTCATCGGCGATGCCCTGGGCGTCGGCCCCCACTGGTATTATGATCTGGGGGCACTGCGCCGCGATTACGGCGACTGGATCACGACCTATACAGATCCCAGACCCGGCCGCTACCATAGCGAACTCAAGGCAGGCCAGCTCTCACAGACCGGCATTATTCTCCGGCTCATGCTGCAATCGCTCGTCGGGCGCGGCGGCTATGACGAAGCGGATTTCTGCCGGCGCATGGATGAAGAAATATTCCCGCTGCTCAACGGGCAGCCCGTCAATGGACCCGGCGGGTACACCCAGCAGTCGATTCGCGACGCATGGCGCAGGCGTATCCAGCAGAACCTTCCCTGGGGACAAACCGGAGGCCCGGCCGATACTACTGAAGCGGCAGGGCGCACGCTCGCCCTGGCGGTCCGCTACGCTTTCCAGCCGGAAGAACTGGCAGCTTCCATCTTCCGCAACACCCGGCTTACCCAGATCGACGATACCGTCGTCACCATGACCGTCGCGTATGGCGCGGTACTCGGCCTCCTGGTGCAGGGACACAAGCTCAACAGGAGCCTTTCAGGCAAGCTCCTGCGCCTGGCCAAAGCGGGAAAGCTGCCCTTCCATACGATCACGCATACCGACCTGCAGCCACCGGAGGCGGATTATCCGCGCCCGACCGGTCATTTCGTCTCTCCCGACGCTTTGCTTACGCCCTCGTACGTGGCAGCCGCTGCGCTGGATCCGGACATCCGGATAGAACCTGCATGGAAGGTCTCCGTTGTCTACGGAATGACTTGCGCGATCTATCACCAGCTTCCCGCAGCGTATTATCTGGCTGCCCGCTTCCCGGATGATTTCGAATCAGCGGTTCTTCATGCCGTGAACGGCGGCGGTGAAAACCAGGCGCGCGCCATATTGACCGGCGCGCTGGCCGGAGCCCAGGCGGGATTATCGGAGATACCGCGGCGCTTCCTCGATGGCCTGGCCGAGGGCAAGACGCTCCAGCAACTCGCGATGGCTCTTGGTTCGAAAGTGGGCGTTTCGACGGGGAAAGAGTGACGCACCGGCTTGTACCATCGCTGCCCGGGAATTGGTATTGAGTAATAGAAATCAACATCAATCAAT
>CAYXQR010000149.1:0-5474 GCA_964466955.1 uncultured Nitrosospira sp. | reverse complement strand
GTTGATGGATGAAGTATTGGGAGCAGCTAATATGGTTAGTCTGATAACGTTTGCAAAGACTAGCAGTGCCTCATCTGATGGTCTAGCTGGTGTGACTGACTATCTCATCTGGTATGCGAAAGACAAGGCGCTTGTTAAGTATCGACAAGCTTACTCTGAAAAACAGATCGGAGGGCAAGGCGCAAGCGGTTATTCGATGGCTCAACAATCAAGTGGACAAAGAACGCGCGCATCTCTATCCGGTGGCAGTGGACGTTTTTTTACACCGGATAACTTGACAAGCCAGCGTCCACCTGGTGATTTTCCATTTTTGTTTCGTGGCACTGAACGCCGGCCTCGCAAGGGTTATTGGAAAACTGGTCCAGAAGGAATGGCCCGGCTCATCAAGTCTAACCGGCTAGAAATGATTGGTGAAACTGTACGATATGTTCGGTTTATAGACGATTTTCCGGTATTTCCGATAACAAATCTTTGGGGTGATACGGGTGTTGCTGGCTTTACATCCGATAAGCGCTATGTGGTTGAAACGAGTGATAGAGTAATCGAACGCTGCCTCCTCATGACCACCGATCCCGGCGACCTGGTGCTGGACCCGACCTGCGGCTCCGGCACCACGGCTTTCGTCGCGGAAAAATGGGGGCGGCGCTGGATCACCTGCGACACTTCGCGCGTGGCGGTTACCTTGGCGAAACAGCGGCTGATGACGGCAAGCTACGACTACTACGAGCTGCGCTACCCGCACGAAGGCTTGCGCGGCGGCTTCATCTACAAGACGGTGCCGCACGTCACCCTGAAATCCATCGCCAACAACCCGGAAATCGACGAAATCTACGAGCGCATGCATCCGGCCATCGCGGCGGCGCTGGCCGGGCTGAACAAGGCTGCGGATAAGAACCTCAAGGAATGGGAAGTGCCTTTCGATTTTCCCGACGGCTGGCCGGAAGCCGCGCGCGCTCCGTTCGACGCTTTCCATGCCGCGCGCCAGGCCATGCAGAAGCGCATGGACGCTTCCATTGCCGCGCATGCCGATTCGGAGACGCTGTACGACCAGCCTGCCGTGGCGAAAGACAGGCTGCGTGTCAGCGGGCCGTTCACGGTGGAGGCGGTGCCGTTCCCCAGCGTACTGCCGCTGGACGAAGCGGAGCAGCCGAAGGAAGCGGATGTGGCCATTGCGCGTTCCGGCGAATCCGCGCGCCAGCACCGCTGGCGGGACGAACTGCTGAAGGCGGGCATCCGCGGCAAAGGCGGGCAGATGATTGGGTTTGCCGAACTGGAAACCCTGCCGGGCACCCGCAGCCTGCAACTGAGCGGGACGCTGGCGGAAAGCGGCGAGCAGGTGGTGGTGAGCTTCGGACCGGAACATGCCGCGCTGGAGCAGCGGCAGGTGGAGCATGCGCTGCGCGAAGCCGAGACGCTTTTTCCGCGGCCGAGGATGATCGTATTCTGCGCTTTCACGTTCAATCCGGAAGCGGCCAAGGATATCGACGCCATACGCGGCATCACCGCGCTCAAGGCGCAGATGAACACCGACCTGCTGACGGAAGACCTGAAGAAGGCGCGATCCGGCAACCAGAGCTTCTGGCTGATGGGCCAGCCGGATGTGGAGGTGCGCCGGCAGAAAAACGGCAGGTACGTGGTGGAAGTCAATGGCTTCGATTACTTCGATACCGCCAAGGGAGAACTGGTTTCGGGCGGCAAGAGCAGAATCGCGATGTGGTCGCTGGATACGGACTACGACGACCGCTCGCTGTTTCCGCGGCAGGTGTTCTTTCCCATCGCGGGCAAGGATGGCGGCTGGATGAAACTGAAAAAAGCCGTGCGCGCGGAACTGAGCGAGGAACTGCTCGACCGCTTCCATGGCACCGTATCGCTGCCGTTCGAGGCCGGGGAAAATCGCAGGGTGGCGGTGAAGATCGTGGACGATCGCGGCATCGAGTCGGTGAAAGTCATTTCATTGGGAGACGGGAAATGAGCGCGCAGCACATGAATGCCGAGGTCAGAGACTTGCTCGAACGGGCAAAGGCGCTTTCCGAGGATGAACGCATTTTACTCGCCGACCTGCTGTATGCACAGTCGTCGCTGAGTGCAGAGGAATGGGAAGCAGCCTGGCGCGACGAGTGCGAGCGCCGCCTGGTCGAGTACGAGCAGGGGCATGTGGAGGCAATCGACTCGGATGAGGTTTTTGCCCGGTTGAAAAGCAAATACCATCTCGAATGAGTTTCAGTTGAGTATCCGCTATCTGCCGGGCGCATTGGACGATCTCAATGAAGCGCTGGCGTATTATAACGAACGCAACCCGGATGCCGCCCGGCGATTCGCCAACGCGATCCGTGCTGAAGAACAGACCATCCTCGATTTCCCGGAGATAGCCCAGGCGTTTGGCAGCAACCTTCGCGTATTGCGGGTATCGAAGTTTCCTTATTCGCTGGTATATCGTGCTGTCAAAGGCAACATCCTGATTGTCGCCGTTGCTCACCACAAGCGCCGGCCAGGCTACTGGAAAACGCGATCGGGCAGCATCAATTGACTCCTCCCGTTTCCCTTATCATCAATTCTCCCTACACGCGTCCTGCCCGGCACTGGCAGCAGCGGGGGGATACCGCGCTGAATCTCGTTCCGGAACGGCGTCCGGCCGGCTACGAGATTTTCGACGTGCGTAACAATACGCGCCGATCTGTTCCGCTCGACCAGGTCAACGAAATCCGCGCTCGCGTGGACGGGTGGCGTGAAGCCGGCTATCCCGGAATCACCAGCGTCACGCGCAGCCTGCTGGAACACTGGCACGATGCCAGGGCACGGCAGCATCCTTTCTATTTCTGCCAGCTCGAAGCGATAGAGACGCTGATCTGGCGGGTGGAAGCGGCGCCCGAATTCAGGCAGGGCATTTTCATCAAGGGTGACGGCGGCCCCTGGGAGAGGCTTTGCAGCAAGATGGCGACCGGCAGCGGAAAGACCACGGTGATGGCGATGATCATCACCTGGCAGGTGCTGAATGCGCTGACCTACCCGAAGCGCAGCAAGGATTTTTCATCCGCCATTCTGATCGTCGCGCCGGGGTTGACCGTCAAGGAGCGGCTGCAAGTGCTGCTTCCCGCCGGCACGGAGAATTATTACGACACGTTCAATCTCTGCCCATCGGAATCGATGCGCCAGAAGCTCAACCGGATGGAACTGCTGATCGAGAACTGGCACGCGCTGATGCCGTTGCAGGAGCAGGATCGGTCCGTGGTGAAAAAGGGCCGGGAAAGCGACGAGGCGTTTACGCGCCGCGTGCTGGGCAGGCTGGCAGCCCGCCGTGATCTGGTGATCATCAACGACGAGGCGCATCATGCATACCGCAAACCCGCCGAAGTGAAGGTCAGCAAGCGGGATGCCGAGGCAATGGGGCTGGACCTGGAGGAAGCCACGCGCTGGATCGAGGGCCTGGATCGCATTCACCGGACGCGCCGTGTGCAGCGCTGCTTCGACTTGTCCGCCACGCCGTTTGCGCCGACGGGCAAAACCAATACCGAGGCGGGCCTGTTCGACTGGATCGTGTCGGACTTCGGCCTGAACGATGCGATCGAGGCCGGGCTGGTGAAAACGCCGCGCGTGGTGATCCGCGATGATGCATTGCCCGATACCCGCGATTATCGCTCCAAACTGTACCACCTCTACCGGGAACCCGAAGTGTCCCAGGATCTGAACCGCAAGGCCCGGCCGCATGACGCGCTGCCGGGGCTGGTGCAGAATGCCTATACGCTCCTGGGCGCGGACTGGCGCGAGACGGCGAGGCAATGGCGGGAGGCGGGCCATGCGACGCCGCCGGTGATGCTGACGGTGTGCAACCGGACGGAGACGGCGGCACGCATCGAACATTACTTTCGCCAGGGTGATGCGCACTGGCCGGAACTGCATGCGCCGGCGCGCACCTTGCGAGTGGATTCCAGAGTATTGGAGAAAGCGGAGGTGGGCGAAACATCCGGGACCGATCGCGACTACGAGGCAGCGCTGCGCGGGATTGTCGAGGCTGCCGCCATCCCTGAAGCGCGCAAGGCTGAATTTCGCCAGATGAAAAAGGAGGAACTGCTGCGGGCGATGGTCGATAACGTCGGCAAGCGCGGATCGGCAGGGCAGGACTTGCAGAACGTGATTTCTGTCGCGATGCTGTCGGAGGGGTGGGACGCCAAGAATGTCACGCACATCATGGGTCTGCGGGCCTTCTCCAGCCAGTTGCTGTGCGAGCAGGTCATCGGGCGCGGGTTGCGCCGGGTTTCATATGACCGGGACGAGAACGGGTTTTTTCTGCCGGAGTACGTGAATGTGTTCGGCGTGCCCCTGTCGATCTTTCAGAATGTCGGAGATGGCGGCGAGCCGCCGCCTCAGCCCAGGCCCAGCACGCAGGTCGAGTCGCTGAGGGAGCGCAATGCGCTTGAGATACGCTGGCCCAACGTGGTGCGTGTGGATGCCGTGGTGCGGCCCCTGCTGACCATGGACTGGAACGAGGCCGAGCCGCTGACGCTCGATCCGGCGCAGACACCGCTGAGCGTGGAAATCGCGCCCGCGCTGAACGGCGCGACCGACTGGAGCAAGGTTCACGAAATCGACCTGGAAAAACTGCCCGAGGATTTCCGCTTGCAGCGGCTGGCTTTCAAGGCCGCGCGCAAGTCATTCGAGGAACTTCGAGGCAGGTTCAACGGCAGCCCCGAATTTCTTGTCGTGCAGATGATCAGGCTGGTGGAACAGTTTCTCGCGTCCGGCAAGCTCGTGATTCCTTCGCTGTTTCATCAGGATCCGGTACGCAAGCGCATCCTTTTTTCATTGAATATCGACCTGATCGTTCAGCATATCCTTCGGCACGTGGTGGAAAAGAACGTGGAGCGAATGGAGCCGGTATTCGATGAAGCGTGCCCCATCGGGTCGACCCGCTACATGCGCACCTGGTACACGACGCGTCCCTGTATCGCGACAGTAAAATCGCAGATCAGCCACATGGTGGGAGACAGCGCGTGGGAGCCTTACACCGCGAATATTCTGGAAAAAAGCGAAAAGGTGGTGTCGTATGCCAAGAATGATCATCTCGGCTTTCAGGTTCATTATCTGTGGAAGGGATCGCGGCGGCGTTTCGTGCCGGATTTTCTGATCAGGCTGGGTAATGGCAAAACCCTGGTGCTGGAAATCAAGGGGGAGGACTCGGAGCAGGATCGCTCGAAGCGCGCGGCGCTGGACACATGGGTGAAAGCGGTGAATGCAAAGGGGGGGTTCGGCACCTGGGGCTGGGACGTGGTTTTTCAGCCCGCGCAAGTACAGGACGCGATCAACAGATGGAGTCGATGATCCGGGCGGATGTGGATTGACCGCTTGCCCGGGTTGTACTTCAGTCCAATGGCCAATACGTCAAAAAGCGGTAAGATGTAATCGGAGGATGATCAAGGGCAGCAGAACAGTCGTTCTCCTGTAGCAAACGCCAACGGCCCGGCACGGTGCCCCTGTGT
>CAYXQR010000148.1:0-43056 GCA_964466955.1 uncultured Nitrosospira sp. | reverse complement strand
GGGCGAGATGGTTCCGCTGGCCTCGATGGTGACGGTGGAGCAGACCTTCGGCCCGGACCCGGTCATCCGCTACAACGGTTATCCCGCTGCCGACCTGATCGGCGATGCCGATCCCCGCGTGCTGTCCTCGGGGCAGGTCATCACGAGGCTGTCGGACATCGCCGAAGAAGTCCTGCCGCGCGGCATCGTGCTGGAATGGACCGACCTCAGCTACCAGCAGGTGACGCAGGGCAACGCGGCGGCCGTCGTCTTCCCGCTGTCGATCATGCTGGTTTTTCTGGTGCTGGCCGCCCTCTACGAGAGCTGGACATTGCCCCTGGCGGTCATCCTGATCGTGCCGGTATGCATGTGCGCCGCGCTGTTCGGCATCTGGCTCGCGGGCGGCGACAACAACATATTCGTCCAGGTGGGGCTGGTGGTACTGATGGGCCTGGCATGCAAGAATGCGATCCTGATCGTCGAGTTCGCGCGTGAACTGGAAATCCAGGGCAGGGCCACCATCGAGGCCGCGCTGGAAGCCTGCCGCCTCCGGCTCCGGCCGATCGTGATGACCTCCATCGCCTTCATCGCCGGCTCGGTCCCCCTGGTGCTCAGCCAGGGCGCGGGGAGCGAGGTGCGCTTTGCCACCGGCATCACCGTTTTTGCCGGGATGCTCGGGGTGACGCTGTTCGGGCTGTTCCTCACCCCTGTCTTCTACGTCGCCCTGCGCAGGCTGGCCCGTCCCCGGGCCGCAGGGTGAATCCTGCCCTGAATCAACATGCCGGGATACGAAAGAGCAGGTCGGGCTACGCCCGACGAACGGATCGTGGCAGCGGGCAGAGCCCGCCCTACGGCCGTATCCGCCATCTCATTCTTGAATGCTTACTGTAAACGTTATGAGGGCAAGCAAACTCAGCCATGTACAAACCGATGGAGTACCGGTATGCGCCTGATGGCGAGTTTTTCCAGTTCCGCTACGCTGAAGACCAGCAGGCCGACAGCCACCGAGAACCTTGATCCATTCGAGCAGCGTCAGGTCGGCCGAGCCGAAAATCGACTGCATGGTGGGAGCATGCGTAAAGGGGAGTTGCAAGGGGAGCACGCGGCAATGGCGATCAACACATAGCGATTCCCCGTCAGCCCCTCCAGAGCAGTTGCGCTGTCCAGGGAAACTATCCGTAGTATGATGTTTAGCGCGTTCAGCGCCTTCCGTCATACCATATCGGCAGCTTCTTCCTGTCCTGCAGCGCTTTTCTTGGACTGAGCATGACGCGCAGGATTTGACCCGTCATCTCGGCGGCAGAGTAAAGCCGTATCTTGCGAGAGGAAGACTCCAGCGGATGGGCGGTCAGGATGGTGAATCCAAGGCCGCGACGACGGCCCCACTTCTTCAGTTTCCGGCTCAACGCGATTTCATCGGCGGCATAGAGTTCCTGGTTGAAACCACCCACTTCGTGAAATGCATCGCTGCGACAGGCGATCAGCGCTCCGGCGGCCCAACTGAACAGGACCGACACAGCAGTCCAGCCGCCCAGTATGCCACTCGCCCACCACGGCAGGTCATGCATTTTTATCACGCTGCCGCAACCAGCGTGCCTGCCTTCTTCAATCAGTTGCAGGATGTCGCCCAGCAGCCCCGGGTTCAGGATACTGTCCGCATCCACGAACAACAGCCAGTCGCCTTTTGCCGCTGCCGCGCCCGCGTTGCGCGCCCGGCCGATCTGGTTGACCGGCTCGAACACGACCTGGGCGCCTGCTCCCCGCGCCAGTTCGGCAGTACTATCCGTGGAATTATTATCCACTACGATGACTTCCGACGAAAGACCGGGCCGGTCGTTCGCTGCAAGCGAAGCATGAGTGGATCGAAGACATTCCTCGATAAGATATTCCTCATTGAATGCGGGGATCACGATCGAAAGCAGCATGGTCGGTGGCGGCTGCCGTAATGGCCTGTGAAACCTGTTATTCTAAATGATCCTATGCATCCCTGATCGAGTCGCGCAACGAGCGCGCGCCACATTTCCGGCCTGAACGACGCTGATTTCAGCGGATACATCTTTGCCTCTGCGCTTATCATTTCTCATCATAAAATCCGGGTCGTGGAATGCTTCCTTGCAAAGGCAGAAAAAACGGGAGCAGAAAAGAAACATACCGGACGACGCAAATGACCAGGATCGATATCGATAAATTAAGGTAAGCATATGAAAAATAATGATAATTTTATTTCAGGCACTTGATTCAGTTATGGAATTCATTACTTGCCATGTTTGCGAATAATTTTCGTAGGAAGCAGGGAAGGGCAGAGGGATCCTGTGAATCCATACTGAAACCCGCCTTGCCCATAGTGAGGAATGACAGCATGATGGTGCAGAATGCCCTCGCATGAAGTTACCGCCGCTTTTTTCGGGGTCGCGCTGCTGCTGGCCTTCTCCCCCGGGCCGGATAACCTCTTCGTGCTGGCCCAGTCCGCCACGCGCGGCCGCAGGGCAGGGATGCTGGTCGTGCTGGGCCTGTGCACAGGCCTGGCTGTTCACACCGCGCTGGTCGCCTCCGGGCTGGCAGTCGTGTTTGCGGCCTCCGCCTCGGCATTTGTCGCACTCAAGCTGATCGGCTCCGCCTATCTCCTGTTTCTGGCATGGCAGGCATTCCAGGTTACGGATGCCAGAAATGACGAAAAGGCTGCAAGCGCCAGGCAAGGCGCGGATACGGTCGCCAGCGACGTTGCATGGGCCAGTGCTCCCGCGCCCGGGCCTCTCCAGATGTACATCCGGGGAATCATCATGAACCTGACCAACCCGAAAGTGATTCTGTTTTTTCTCGCGCTTCTGCCGCAGTTCGTACGATCCGGAATGGGCCCGGTTGCGCTTCAGCTGTGCTGGTTCGGTTTCATCTTCATACTGGCTACGCTTCTGGCATTCGGCACAATCGCCTGTCTTGCTGGCACGATCGGCCGGCGATTCCTCCGTTCCGAACGCGCGCAGCGCATGCTCAACCGCATTGCCGGAACCGTATTTGCCGGACTGGCAGTACATCTCGCATTGTCTACCGCATGGCAACGTTGAGGAATGCGCAGGATTTCAGAAAGATAAAAACCGCAGGGTTTGAATTACATTAAAATATTCCCTGAGTCCCATCCTGAGTTCCTGTGAACAGAGGGGAACAGAGGGGTCGAGGGAAACCGACAAACGGCATCATTATCCGGAGAACGATATGGAGAACCTGGGGATTCTTCCGTGGCTGGTGGCCGCCACGATTTTTTTTGTCATACCATTCTGGCGTATCTTCGACCGCGTGGGTTTCAAGCCTACTTTCGCATTCGTTGCACTCATTCCAGGCGGTGTGCTGATATTGCTATGGGTGGTTGCATTTGCGCAGTGGCCGATATTGGCGAAGGAAAAGAAGGAGCCGATTTCGTAAACGCTCCTTCTTTCATAACGCTCCTTGGTGTCAAAAAATTCCCTATTCTTCTTTTATCCCTCTCAATTTAACATAATATACATTATACGCAAAATCGAGATCCGCGTTTTGCATTCAGAAAATCGATTTTCAGGCTTCATTCAAAAATTTTTGTCTTGTGTGTGCCTGCGCACAGAGACCCCTCACCGGATAGGGAAAAATGCCACTCAGGCATCTGCTTTTTTCTCCCTCTTGTAGTGGATGCCATTTGGGCCCGGCACAGGCCGACTACTCCTGGCCGGGCCTCTTTTATTTGTTACGCGGATGCATCCGGACGAGCCGAATCCCCGTCCGGCAGGACGTTCAGGCATTCGAAAGTTTGCTTCTTCTGCAAACAAAAGCATGATGGGCTGCGGGTTTTTTTTCTCACACCACCACTCTATAATTTCTGAAACTCCATTTACTGAGGGGGAGCAGAGATGAAACGGATGGCGATGGTTATATCCCTTGCATGGGCAAGCGGCGCTCAGGCGGCAGATGCGCCTCTGCTATTCCGCCAGCCCGATCCGCAAATCAAATTTCAGGAGGCTCAAGCCCACGTAAAAGAACTGATGGACGCTGGCCAGTACAAGGAAGCATCGGAATTCATGCCGGTCTATCAAAGACTGTCCTGCGAAGCATCGGAGCAGAGAGCGGGTAGAAGCATAGAAGAAGGAAGCGCCATCTGCGCGCATAAACATCAGCGGGGCATGGGCGCCGCCCTTCTGCCGCAACAGGAAAACTCCGCGGCGGATCCGGCGCCTTCCAATCTGGTCGCACCCGGTATTTCGGTCATGGAACGCCATGTGCCAGGCTCCCCGACACTTCTGGATGGTTCAGCGCCTTCGCTTTTCATGTTCGATCCCCGCACCGATCCTGGATCGGGAACGAATCGCCAGCGAAACGACACCCAGATAGATCCCTGGACCGGCGCACGCTGATCCACCCCGGATTTCCGCCTGCGGACGCAGTCCGGGCAACTGCACAGAATCAGTCATGGCGGGATGGCGGACAGAATCCCCTTATGCAGGGCAATACGGGCTACTTCCGGTAACTGAAGAAGCCCGCTGATTCAGCCTTCGTTCAGCTGGGTTCGCCCGACGATCTCCCTTGGTTACCGGCAAAGCCCGCGCAAAAGCCTCCAGAGTTACAAATTATCAACAGGCTTGCTGGCGCGCCTGTTCACCTGTCCTCCTCTCCAACCGCCTTGCGTTATTCCGGGTTGAAAAGAGGCGCGAATCCGCTAAAAACCGGCAGGTACCCGGAATTTTTTTCCTTTTTTTCCTTTTGTTTCCTTTGTTCCTTTCATCCCTTACGTTCTTTGCTTCATTCCCTCTTGACGAAAACTTTTACACTCAGTTTCCGCTCGATCCACGAATCTGTATTACCTTTTAATATTCAGCATCCTGCAAAGACATTAATTTCTGGCATAAATGTTGCTTTTATTGAGATGAAGGTTACCAAGATTAAAAAACGTCTCAATTACAAGAGGGAGACTATATGCAAACTTTTGCGCTCATGGCGCTCGCCGCCATGTTGGCCATGAATGGCGCCCAAGCCTCTGATCAGCACGCTCCTGGCAAGAACTGGAACCCGCGCCAAAAAACGGATCATCCATCGAACCGTGGAGATAATCCGCGCAAAAACTGGAGTCCGCGCGACCACGCGGACCATCCTTCCCACACGGCCAGGCATCGTACTTCGGAGAAGGAATGGACGCCGCCGCCGGGCCGAATCCCCGATCACATTCTTGCCAGTCTTGCTTTTGATAGCGACCGTTTCCATCAGCGGGAGCAGCAGCCCGTGCGGCTCAACCAGATAGGAGAAGCCCCGGAACCCGGAAGCCTCCTGCTCGTCGGTATCGGCCTTGCCGGTCTCGTTGCGGCGCGCAAGCGGAAGGGATAATCGAGTTGCTTCAACGCCATGATGGTCACCGGTAGCCAGATACCGGAATGACGCCGTCGGCAGCCATTCCGCCTTGCAACGGCGTTATCCTCTCCCTGCCCGACCGCAACTCCGGGTCCGACGGAAACGGGACACTGTCCGTTTTTATTGGAATGCCATGAATTGAAGTGTATGATTTCCGGCTGGCAATTTTCTTAATCACCGGAGGTCATTTTGAAGGCATCTCACCTGGCAATCATTTTTTCCATCGGGTTGGCGCTGCTGGGTCCGGCTCATGCGCTGGCAGAAAAGACGGGTGCCGGCGCAGTGGCGGGTCAAGGGGCGGGAATGCCGGCGAATGAAGGCAAGGTCCTTTCGACGCTGGACGCGCCCGGCTATACTTATATGGAACTGGCGAATACCGAAAAAAAGTTCTGGGTCGCCGCCCCGACCATGCGAGTCAAGGTAGGCGATCGCGTCCGCTTCGATCAGAGTCTGGTCATGAAGAACTTCAACAGCAAAACCCATAACCGCACTTTCGATCAGATCATTTTCGCCAACTCCGCAACCGTGATCAACTAGCTGAGGAATATCCGAAGGAGCGACGTTATGATTTTCCGATCTATTCCGCCGTTCCTTTCGCTCTCCTGCGGGATTTGACCACCTTTTGCCTGGCTTTCACGGTCACGGATTCAGGCTCGACAAATCCCACGAAGAGCTTGCTTTTCAGTTTTTTCAGTTCATCGCGGTACTCCGCCGCTCTTTCAAATTCCAGATTCTTCGCCGCATCCAGCATCTGCTTTTCCAGCAGATTGATGGCCTTCGCCAGTTGTCCCTCGTTCATTGAATCATAACGGGCCTGCGTCTGGGCAGCTTTGAGTTCCTGCTGGGCAGTTTCCGGACTGTAAACACCGTCGATCAGGTCCTTGACCCGTTTGTGCACGCTCCTCGGCGTGATGCCGTGCACCTGATTGAACTCGATCTGCCTGTTGCGGCGGCGTTCCGTTTCGTCCATCGCCAGGCGCATGGAACGGGTGATGCGGTCGGCGTACAGCAGCGCGGTACCGTTGATATGGCGCGCCGCCCGTCCTATGGTCTGAATCAGCGAACGCTCGGAACGCAGAAAGCCCTCCTTGTCCGCATCCAGTATCGCAACCAGGGAAACCTCCGGCATGTCCAGTCCTTCGCGCAGCAGGTTGATGCCCACCAGCACGTCGAACTTGCCCAGTCGCAGGTCGCGCACAATTTCCACCCTTTCCACGGTATCGATGTCGGAGTGAAGGTAGCGCACCTTGATGCCATGATCCGAAAAGTAATCAGTCAGATCCTCGGCCATGCGCTTGGTCAGTGTCGTGACCAGCACCCGCTCGTCCTTCGCGGTGCGCAGATTGACTTCCGACATGAGATCGTCGACCTGGGTGCTGGCCGGCCGGACCTCGATGCGAGGGTCGACGAGCCCGGTGGGACGCACCACCTGCTCCACCACCTGACCGCTGTGCACACGCTCGAACTCGGCCGGGGTCGCCGAAACGAACACGGTCTGCGGCATCATCCCTCTGAATTCGTCGAACCGCAGGGGGCGGTTATCCAGCGCCGAGGGCAGGCGAAAACCATAGTCCACCAGGTTTTCCTTGCGGGAACGGTCGCCCTTGTACATCCCGCCGACTTGCGGAACCGTGACATGGCTCTCGTCGATGATCATCAGCGTGCTGGGCGGCAAATAATCCATCAGCGTGGGCGGAGGCTCGCCCGGCTGCTTCCCGGACAGATGCCGCGAATAATTCTCGATGCCTTTGCAGAAGCCCAGCTGGTCAAGCATTTCCAGGTCGAAGCGCGTGCGCTGCTCGATACGCTGCAGTTCCACCAGCTTGTTGTTCTGGTGAAAAAAATCCATCCGCTCCCTCAGCTCGGCCTTGATGGTTTCGATGGCCCGCAGTGTCGTGCTGCGGGGCGTCACATAATGGCTGGACGGATAGACCGTGTAGCGCGATACCTTTTTTACGGAGTGCCCGGTGAGAGGATCGAACAGCACCATACTCTCGACCTCGTCATCGAACAGGGACACGCGTATGGCCGTCTCCGAGCTTTCAGCAGGGAAGATGTCGAGCACGTCTCCCCTCACCCGGAACGTGCCGCGCGCGAACTCGAACTCATTCCGCTCGTACTGCATCTCCGCCAGTCTCTGTATGGCCTGGCGCTGCGTGATTTTTTCATACTCGCGCAGGTGCAGGATCATGCCATGATAGTCCACCGGATCGCCGATCCCGTAGATGCACGACACGGTGGCGACGATGATCGCGTCGTCGCGCTCCAGCAGCGATTTAGTAGCGGACAGGCGCATCTGCTCGATGTGCTCGTTGATGGCGGAATCCTTTTCAATGAAAAGGTCGCGCGAAGGCACGTACGCTTCCGGCTGATAGTAGTCGTAGTACGAGACGAAGTACTCAACGGCATTTTCCGGAAAAAACTCGCGCATTTCAGCGTAGAGTTGTGCCGCAAGCGTCTTGTTGGGCGCCATGATGATCGCGGGGCGTCCCAGCCGCGCGATCACGTTCGCCATGGTGTAGGTCTTGCCGGAGCCGGTCACGCCCAGCAGCGTCTGGAAGGCCAGGCCATCCCCGATACCCTCCAGCAGCCGGTCGATTGCTTCCGGCTGGTCTCCCGCGGGGGCAAAAAGCTGATGCAGCCTGTAAGGGCTATTGGGGAAGGTAACGATCATGGGTATAATCCTGATCTGTCTGTCATTTGCTCACTTTCCGGTTTTACTCCATGACGCGGGTCAACTTTCCCGGCAGCGGGCCGTTAAGCTCCAGCATATGCGCACCTGCCGGACCAGGCGATTTCGCCGCCCGGCTGTTTTCATCATCATTTCGTCAGACTGATTTTACCATGCGGATAAAACCCGCATCCGTGTAAGGATATACCATCTTGGAACTCTCGAAACGCGTCCAGGCAATCAAGCCCTCCCCTACTCTGGCGGTCACCGCTCGGGCGGCGCGGCTCAAGGCGGAAGGCAGGGATATCATCGGCCTGGGTGCGGGAGAACCGGATTTCGATACGCCCCAGCATATCAAGGATGCGGCGATCGCCGCCATCAACGGGGGTTTCACCAAGTATACGGCAGTGGGTGGCACGCCCGGACTCAAGAATGCCGTCATTGCCAAGTTCAAGCGGGAAAATGATCTGGATTATGCACCCGGCCAGATCCTGGTATCGAGCGGAGGCAAGCAGAGTTTTTTCAATCTGGTGCTGGCGACCATCAATGCCGGCGATGAAGTCATCATCCCCGCGCCTTTCTGGGTTTCCTATCCCGATATCGTGCTGATTGCCGAGGGCCGGCCGGTCATCGTCGAAGCGGGGATCGAACAGGGATTCAAGATCACCGCGGCGCAACTGGAACAGGCCATCACCCCCCGCACCCGGATGTTCGTGATCAACAGCCCCAGCAATCCGTCGGGAGGCGTCTATACGCAGGATGAGCTCGCTGCCCTGGGAGAGGTGCTGCTCAGGCATCCTCATATCCTGATCGCGACCGATGACATGTACGAACATATCCTGCTTTCCGGCGGCAGGTTCGTCAATATCGTCAACGCCTGCCCGGATCTTTACCCGCGCACCATCGTACTGAATGGCGTCTCCAAAGCCTATGCCATGACGGGCTGGCGCATCGGCTATTGCGGTGGACCCGCCTCCATCATCACCGCCATGGAAAATATCCAGTCGCAGAGCACTTCCAACCCCGCCTCCATTTCCCAGGCTGCCGCGGAAGCCGCGCTGAACGGGGACCAGTCCTGCATCGGACCCATGGTGAGCGCGTTCAGTGAACGCAACCGCTTCGTGACCCACGCGCTCAACGCCATTCCCGGCGTGAAATGCCTGCTGTCGGATGGCGCGTTCTACGCTTTCGCCGACGTGCGCGAGGCAATCGACCGGTTGCATGCGCGCGGCGTGACCAAGGATCGCACCGATATCGCTTTCAGCGAGTATCTGCTGGAGTATGGCGGCGTTGCCGTCGTGCCCGGCTCCGCGTTTGGCAGCGAGGGCTATATCCGGCTCTCCTTCGCCACTGCCATGGCCAACTTGGAAAACGCCCTCGCGCGCATCGCCAAGGCGCTTGCCTAGGCATCCAGGGGTAAGGGAAGAAAAAGAAAGCTGCCGTCGAAGGAAGAGGTCTGCTCTTCAGCGTGGCGCCGGCGCCGATTCCTCAGGCATGTGCACGAGTTCCGGGTATTTTTCCAATGCCCGCTGGCGATCATATTTCAGCAGATCCTTCGCGGCCGCGCTGAAAGCCTGCTGGCTGTCGGTCTGCGGTTCGGTCTGGGGCGATACGGCCACCGCGTTGGTCACCGCAAACTGCGGCGGCGAAGGTATATCCTCGCGAGGCCGGGCGGAAGGTTGCGGCAGTATCTGCGACACGCTGTGTATTCCCAGCTCTCTCCTGCGTCCAACCTCGTCGTTGTAGTCCGGCGTACCGGCGAATTTCTCCGAAATGAGCTGGAGGATGGAGGTGTGATCCATTGCCCCCTTGAATACCGTGCCGGGTGGTATCCACGGCGAGGCGACGAGCGCGGGAACGCGTGGCCCGGTGCTGGCAAACGCAGTCTGATACAGCGAACCGGCAGGCACTGCTGCGGGAATCGGCAGTGGGGGAACATGGTCGAAAAAACCGCCGTGTTCATCGTGCATCACGATCAGCAGGGTCCGGCTCCATTTCGTGCTGTCGCGCGTCAGCAGGCTGTATATATCCCGCAGGAAAAGCTCCCCCGGACCGATCGGCGTCGGGGGATGGTTGTCGTTCGGCACCCAGCCGAAGTGAACCGGGGAATCGCTGTACTCCGGCTCGATGAAAATCACGCTCGGCATATCGTCCACGGATTCGGATTCGAAATCCGCCGGAAAATGCCGGAAGCTGCGGAAGTTGGGTCCAACCACTTCATCGTGAAGGTGGCCGAACAGGGTGAAGAACGAGAGTCCGCAGTGATAGACGCGCCAGCTGATCCCGCGCGCCTTCAGCCAGTCGAATATGAAACTTCCTTTCAGTGAGGGAATCGGGCGCGGCTTGGTATTCTCGATCAGGCTGTAGCCGCTGCAGGCCATGGAACGGTTCGGCTGCGTATCCGTCGGCAGCGGCGCGAACCAGTGATCGCAAACGGCATACTGCGTCGCGAGAAAATTGGACATCGGCACATCCGCAGGGGCGAGAAAACCCATCGATGGCGGGTTTTTCACCCGGCTGCCGGTAGACTGGAAATACGCATCGACGAACCCGCTCATCGTGAAGCGCGTTCCCGCCTTTGCCAGCTGGGTCTCCACGCGCGCCCTGCTATGCGGCAGATCGTGCAGCAGGGGTCCATCCTTCAGCTCGAACGGCTGGTAACCCTGCCCATTCAGGAAATTCGTATAGTCCAGGTTCGACTCGGGATCGGTCAGGCCCTCCACATCCCTGCGTCCTCCGAATTCCCCGAAGCGGGCCATGCTGAGATGCCCGAGAACATGATCGAACGACCGGTTCTCCAGCATGACGATGACGATGGTCTGGAACTGATCAAGGAGCGCCATCCGGCCCCTCCCCGCAGCTCATCTGCGTCCTGATGGTCAGGCGCCCCCGCACTGCTTCCAGTGCCCCGTCGCAGCTTTCACCGCCCCCAACCGGCGCCCGGAGAGTCCAGACACCTGCCACGGGCATATTCTTGAACTGGTCGGTCGCACTGTCGGGAAAAATCTCCACTTCCCTGCCTCCCTTGTTCACAAGCAGGGCGCGCGCGTAGCCATTCGCCACCGATACGGCCCGAACCCGCGCTGATATGTCTTCCGGAGCGAGGGTGAAGGAAGTCGAAACGAATGCCGGGTTCCCTCCGCATTGGGCAACGCCTCCCAGCAGCCTTTCGCTCTGGCTGGGGATGACCTCCACGTCCCATTCGCGCTGTGCGTCCCTGAGCAGGCCCGGAACCTTGAGCACAAAGCGCGTGCTTCCCTTCGGCGTGAAGGCTCTTGAGCCTTCCGCGGGGCCGGAGCCTTCTCCTTGCATTGGCGGAACCGTGGTCAGAAAAATATCGCCCGAAGCCTTCCAGTGGACGATCACCTTTTCACCGGGACAGGCCGTGCCGGGGGCCACGACAAAAGACCGGATCTGGGCGCACCCGGCAATGACCGGCGTGGCGATGAGCATCGCCAGAACCAGCCACACCTCACGCTGACTCCCCGCCCTGGACAGTGACTGCCTGGAACCCCACGGACAGCGAGCCGGATCCGGTTTCATCGTGGACGACATGTCCACTTCAACTCCAATAGCCTGGCGGCACCATGTAGAGCCCCGTGTCCCATTTCCATTCACGGATCGGATTTTCGGTCATCGCATCCTTGTCATCCGGCTGCGCGGTCCAATGAAAATCGCACACGCTGCCCCTGTACCCCACGAAGGTATGGATGCCGCCATTGGCCACACCGACAAAAAACGGCACATCCTCCAGCCTCTCCAGCTGGGCTTCCGTATCGCCATCCGGCCGGGTGCCGCGATAACCGGTAATGACATCGTCGCAGCGCACGCCGCCGGAGCCTTCCACCGGGGATTTCCACACCCGCGCGCCCGCTTTTGCCATGTTGAGCGCGCCGAGTTTCTCGCGCTCGCCCGCGGCCGCAAGATCGTCCGCGGTGCGCGGCGAATAGAATATCGCGCTCCAGCCGTCCTTTTGCAGTTCCTCGCACAGCACGGTTCCCCGCAGATCCGCCTCTTTCACCCTCCTGCTGATCTCCGCAAAGCGCGTAGCGTTTCCACCCTTCTCGTATGCTGCCTGCACATTTTCCAGTACCCAGCCAATGCAGGAACTTTCACGGAGACGGGCAGACTTTCCCACCGAGTTTTCGATGATCACAGCGCCCGGCTCAATGGATTCCATGCGCCAGTCGCCCATGCTCATCGCATCCAGCTGGGTCTGCAGCATGGGCCGGTCACCTCTCAGGATGGCCTCGCGAAAGGGAGAATGATCCCCGTAATAGAGCCCGATTCCGGTATTGTCGATGGCGGCTCTGTGCGCCTCGCTGTTCTCCCGGATGCTTCTCTCGCCGAACTCCGCCACCTTCTTCCAGTTGATGCCGCTCCCCGCAATCCGGGCGGGTTGCGACTGTCCCGTGTGGGTGAAAAGCCACTGGGCGATGGCCAGGGCCGGCGCATCGGATATCGTGTTGACGTTGCCATCGCGGTCGTAGCTGTCAATGGCTTCCCACAGCTTTTCGAGATTATGGACAGAACCATCGATGACTGGTCCACCCGCCACATTGCTCAGGTTCAGGTCGGGGTGCGCGCTGCGCAGCTCGACGATATTCACAGGCTTGCCTTTCAGCCGATCGATGAAGTCAGCATGATCAAGCGAGGCCATTTCATTTTCTCCCGGTGCCACATGACGATTATTTATAGCTCATGGACCCTTGAATGCAAGGCCGCGTCCATCATTTGGCACTTCACGCACTCGCTGGCCGGGGCCGGATCCGCCCGCTGCCCGATCCGCGTGAATTTCCGTAATGATAGGCCGCGGTCCGGGCATGCCGCTCGGCGATCAGCCGTATGGTTTTTTCATAGGAAGCTGCATCGATCCCTCCATGCCTCCCTTCTTTCTCCGGCTTCTCCAGCAATGCGCTGGCCGCCCATTCCCCCGACTCGATGGCCAGTTCCAGCCCCATTCCGCTGAGCGGATCGGGAGCATAAGCGGCATCCCCCACGGCAAGCCACCCATCTCCCGTCATGCTCGCGCAGGCCGCGGCACCGGCGGTGCGCCCGGTCAAGGCGCGGTCGTCCAGGATCCCGTCCCGGAACAACGGGCCGAGCAGCCGGGATGCACTCAGTTCCTGCATGAAGTATGCCTTGAGCGGCATCCTGCGTCGCTTGAGGGCATCGCGCTCGATGCAGAGCGCAATGAAATAACTTCCAGAGACAGCCGGCAGAGCGTACCACCAGCCATTCTCCACTGCTTCTACGTACAGTGCCCGGGCCGGGCTGCACGCTGGCGCGTGCAAAAACGTCATGAGCGCGATGCGGGATGCTTCGGATGGTCCGGATGCTTCCACAGGCCGTTCCCGGTCGAAAAACTGCCCTGCCGCGCGACCGGTTGCCAGAACGAGATGGCGGGCGAAGAGCGGCGCGGTTTCGTTCTCGCCTGAAGACACGGCGCCGGAACGTACGGGCGGACGTATTGCCAGGCGCCAGCCTTCGTTCTCCCGCGTGATTTCCTCGACTTTCGCGTCTTCGATCACCGCGACACCCGCTTTCGATGCGATGCCCCGAAGCGCCGTATCCAGCAATGTCCGTTCCACCGCCACCCCGGCACCCCATGGATTGAACCTGGCGTTGAGGGTGACCGGCTCGGCCGTATCCCACAGCGAGATCGTTTTCTGGATTTCGACGCCATGCACTGCCCGCTGGAAAAAGCCGGGAAGGGAGCGCTCGATGAGATGCCGGGCACGTCCGGACACGAGTTCGATCCCTGAAGGCGCATAGCCGCCCCAATGCAGAAGCGTGACGCTCGCCCCCCCGCGAGCAAGCGCGCGTGCGCAGCTTGTACCGGCCGGACCGCCACCGACGACGATCACGTCCAGTTCATCTTTACCTGTCGCCATTCGCGTTGACCGGAAAAAAAGTAGCTATCGTCGTGAATCCAAGGCTTCAGCGGACACCCGCAGTGAACCCATACGGGACTGCTTCCCTGAATCCGGGCTCTGCCGCGAGCTCTACCGGCCCGGCGGCTTTTCCTTCATGGCCGCATGCTCATCCTTACGCAATACGGAGGCCCGGATCCATCCAGACTGCAAGGTTTGCGCGTGCAGGCACGGTTAACCGGGATACCTGAGCTTTGTCCTGTTGACGAATGGTTCCAGCAACGGAAAATCCTTCTCCCCCGGCAGGAAAATCTTGCAACTGTGCTCCTTGCCTCCCTGACTCACCTTGAGAGTCGCATACACGCCTTTGTCTGCGGGGCGCGTGATGGGAATCCCGAGCGTCCCAGGATTCAACTGATACCCTTCGGGCAGGATCCGCCGCGCTTCGGCATCCTTGAATTTAGAGACCCCTCCCCTGGTCAAAAAGGAGTATTGCACTTCCGGTTGCGCCTGTGATTGAGAAGCTCCGTTTGTCCAACTGACATTCAGAAGCGCTTCTTCGCTTTGCGAGCCGGGTGATGCCCAGCAGGCCAGCCCCTCCCGCCTGCGCATGCAGGCGCCCCAGTCGTCCACGGACTTCACGGAGCGCGCATTTCCTTTTGCCGCCTTCTGCATGAAAAATTCCGCGGCCTGCGATGAAGGCACCTCGGTCTGGTGGGCACAGTAGCCGCTCTTCCATTGCATGAACCGTTCTTCGTCGACTTGGGGCGCGGGCCCTGCACCTCCCCCGCTCGATTCCCCCTCCGGATCGATATCATCAAGATTGATGAGGCCGTATCTCAGCCCCGCGAGACGATCGGAGGACTGCGCACGCTTGATGATGCCATCAGCCTTTGAAAAATCCTGGGAGCACAGTTCTGCGTACAACGCCCGGTCTCTCAGCGGAGCAGCGATCCGCGGATATTCTCCGTAAAAACTCCCGGTGAGAATGGAATGGCATGCATCCGCGGCAATTCCGCTGCCTGGCAGCATCAAACAGAAGAATGAAACAGACAATGCACAACTTAACACGAAATTCCGGTGTCTCATGAATAATCCTCCCTGTCGCGCGTAGCCGTAGTATATAGGATGAGGATGCGCGAGCATGAAGAAAAAACCCGGCGCCCTGAGCAGCCTCGGTCGCCTCGAATGTCTTCGAAGAACATGAAGTTCCGATAATGATCGAAATACTGTTAAACGGCACACAGACTGCTTAGCCAGATATGGGTTAATTAGCACGGGGCAGCTATAAATAATGAATGGAAGCCCCCTGGTCGCGGGATCAGGGAAAACGGGCTCGACAACAGTGATAAAAATGATAAAACGATTCCGCCGTATCCGCGTCCCAGCCAGCTATTTTCCCGGACCTGTGCGTCGATGATTCAACATTTCCCCTGCTCAGCCGTTAGACCATGAGTCTCCGCACCTCGCTTATCGTCTTGCTCTACGCTGCCTTTTCAGTCCTGTGGATTGCAGTTGCGGATTACCTGATTTCGCTGACCCTGGAAGACGCGGTTCTGCGTCATCGCGCTTACCTCGCAAAAGACCTGATACTCATCACCATCAGCGGGATGATGTTCTACATCCTGCTCAAGCTGGGACGCGAGAACAGCCAGGCGCGAACAGTGAATGCGGACTCGCGCCTGGGACGCTTCCGCCTCAACCGCCTGATGCTGATGTTCTTTTCCCTGGCAATGATCGTGCCGCTGGTGGGAATCGGAATCGTCAATGTATATAGTCCTGAAGTTGAGCGGAATGCGTATGCCGATCTGCAAACCATTGTCGACCTGAAGACCGAGCCGATCGAACTGTGGCTGGAGGAACGCCGCGGCGATGCGCGGGCTTTGGCGAAAAGCCGGATACTGATCGAACAGATGAACAGGCTGGCGCACAAGGGCAACGAAGATCTGGCCCGGTTCATTCACAACCGTCTCGAAGCTGTGCGCCATGCTTACAGCTACGAATCCATGCTCCTGCTGACCCCTCAGGGCCAGCCCCGGCTGATAGTGGGCAAACAGACTGAACTGCCAGCGGTGACCAGAGCACTGATAGCACCCGCCGCGAGCACTGGGAACGTGCAAAGCAGCGACTTTTTTCTGGATGAACAAGGGATGCCGCGGCTGGACATCGTGGTGCCCCTGAGACCAGATATCGACGACCGGAAACCCGTCGGATTCCTTGTTCTGCGCGCCGACCTGACAAAATTCCTGCTTCCTCTCATCGCGAAATGGCCGGGGACCAGTTCCAGCGCGGAAACACTGCTGATACGGGGACAGGGCGATACCGTCGTGCATCTCAACGATCTGCGTCATGCCACAGCGACGCGGCAACCCGGCCAGTCCGAAAGAGAGACACTGTCGGCGATGATCCCTTTTGGAGAAGCGCAACAAGGCACGGCTGCGGGCGTTGACTATCGGGGTGAACCGGTTTTTGCTGCGTATCGGACCCTAACCAGCAGCGAATGGTACCTGCTGGCCAAGGTGGACAAACGCGAGGTGTTCATGCAATTGTGGACACTCGTATTCTGGATCGGCGCTGTCATCCTGATGGCTATCGCCGCGATAAGCGTTGTGCTTCTGCAACTGTGGCGCCAGCACCAGCGCGCGCACGAACTGGCACTGGCTGTTCGCACAGCCGAACAGGATCGCCTGCTGAAATATTTCTATGAACTGCCTTTCATCGGCATGGCAATCACGTCGCCCGATGCCAGAAAATGGTTACGGTTCAATGACCAGTTGTGCCAGATGCTCGGCTACTCGCATGAAGAGCTTGCCACGAAAACCTGGGCTGAACTGACGCACCCCGATGATATCCGCAACCACATCACGCAATTCGAGCGCGTCCTGGGCGGCGAATCCGAAGGTTATGCCGTCAACCAGCGTTTCATCCGCAAGGATGGGTCGATCATGCTGGCCAATATCGATGTCAAATGCGTGCGCGCTCAGGACGGCAAGGTGGATTATTTTGTCGCCATGATCCGCGACATCACGGAGCAGGAGCAGCGCAAGCGGGAGATCCTCGCCGCACGGAGCCACCTTCAGGCCACCCTGGATGCATTGCCGGATCCACTTGTCGAACTCGATCTGGAAGGGCGCTGCCACGCCTATCACTCCGCGCGAAAGGGCTTGCCTGCAGCGCGGATTCCCAACCCGATCGGCAGAAAAGTCAGCGAGATCATGGATCCGGCCGCGGCCGAAATCATCCTGTCGACACTGATGGAAGCCAGGGACAGAGGCTTGTCGACAGGCAAGCAGGTCAGGCTTGCGCTACCTGGAGATGAAGACCATCTGTGGTTCGAACTCTCCGTTTCGCGCAAGCAGCTCGATGCGGGCCTGGAGCCGCGTTTCATCGTCCTGGCGCACGATATCACGGAACGAAGAGCTTCCGAGCAGCGTATCCTGAACCTTGCGCACTACGATACGCTCACCGGGCTTCCCAACCGCGCGCTGCTGGCCGACCGAATGAAAGTAGCCATTCACCGTGCCGCCCGGGAGTCGGCCCGGCTGGCGATCCTGTTCGCGGATCTGGACCGTTTCAAGGCAATCAACGACTCACTTGGCCACGATGTCGGGGATCAGCTGCTCAAGGCCGCGGCGGACCGCATGCAGAGAACGGTTCGCAGCGTGGATACCGTCAGCCGGGTCGGTGGCGACGAGTTCGTCGTTCTCCTGAGCGAGATCGAAACGGCTGAAGATGCCGCAAGAGTCGCGGAGAAGCTCATTTTTGCGCTGTCGCAGCCGTATCATATCGGCGAGCATGAACTGCTGCTGACCGCGAGCATCGGCATCTGCCTCTATCCGGACAATGGCGCGGAACCGGGCACTCTGTTGCGCAACGCGGACGCATCCATGTATTCCGCCAAGGAAACCGGACGCAATCGCTACCAGTTCTATTCCGAGGATATGACTGTGCGTGCGATGGAACGGCTGAGTCTCGAACACGACCTCCGGGGTGCGCTCGAACGGGGCGAACTGTTTCTCGTATATCAGCCCCAGATCGAGATCGGAACAGGCAGGGTCATCGGCTCGGAGGTGCTCATGCGCTGGCAGCACCCGATGCGCGGCCTCATCATGCCTTCGCGCTTCATTCCGGTTGCGGAAGATACGGGACTGATCCTTGGAATGGGTGAATGGGCTCTGCGCGAATCCTGCCGGCAGGCTAAAGCGTGGCACGACAGTGGACACACCGACATCTGCATCTCGGTCAATGTTTCCGTGGTGCAATTCCGCCAGACCGATTTTGTTCCGCTCGTGGCAAGCGCACTGGAAAAATCCGGATTACCGCCCGCAAGCCTGGAGCTGGAGCTGACGGAAAGCGTGATACTGCAAGGGGTCGAACCCGCCCTGCAAAAATTCAGGGAACTCAACTCCCTTGGCGTGAAGGTTGCAATCGATGATTTCGGCGCCGGGTACTCAAGCCTCTCCTGCCTCCGGCAGTTTACCGTCGATCGTCTGAAAATAGACCAGTCGTTCATTCGCGATCTGCCGGGGGATGCGGATGCGGAAGCGATCGCCGCCGCCATCGTGGCGATGGGGTTGCGCCTGGATCTGCGTATCATCGCCGAAGGCGTGGAAACAGAAGCACAGGCAAGTTTTCTGCAAAACATCCTGTGCGAGGAAGGCCAGGGCTATCTGTATGCCTGGCCCATGACCGCAGCCGGGTTCGAGGCCTGGATGCGCGAATGGCAGCAATCCGGCCGGCGAGAAGTCGCGGGCGACGAAAAGCCGCAAGGTCAGGGGGGATGATTGCTCCTGAGCCAGGGCCGTTCGATGGGACTGCTCCTCCGGCCGCAAGTATCACGGTTTAATCATGAGGGATATCCGCCGAGCGGGATTGAGCGTTCCTTCTCGTTCAAGTAGCTCAAGTGGCTCAAGTAGCTCAATGCCCAAGACGGCCCGGAAGAGCCGGGGCGTTTTCCCGGAATGCCCGAACGCGCCGAAAACGGGCTTAATCTGTCTTTTTCCGCTCTTCCGATTTTTCCTTCGTGACCGGATTCTGCAGAGTGTAGCCCTCCTCTTTCATCTTGTAGCCGCCGTAGGCGCCCGCTCCGCCGGCGGCTAGCAGCCAGCAGCCCGACAGGCCCGGCGTGATGGCGAGAATGATGCCCAAACAGAGTATTCTTTTCAATTTCCTCATATCAGCTCCCGTGAAGATTATTGTATCCCGAAAACGTTAAGGAAGCGCTGAACAAATCCTCCGGTACGCCCGGATATTTCCCCTCGTGCGGGTGAAGTATACTGTGAATAGGCTGCAAATCCGGCGACCATCCGGCAAGCGATGCGTTCGTGCCGCAGGGCGCATGGCAGGAATTGAAGCAAGGCTATCCTGTGGCAGCTATCATGAAATTACGGCACGGTGTGCGACCTTCCAGTCGCACTATTCAAATTTTAACCGCCCGGAGCGCCATTATGAAATGGGAAGGTCATCGCCGGAGTGAAAATATCGAAGATCGCCGTGGTTTCGGCAGATCCGGATTGGGGCTGGGGAGGGGCAGGCTCAGCATTGGCGCGGTGGTGATCGCGCTCATAGGCGGACTATTGTTTGGCGTCGACCCGCTGACCATGCTGAGCATGATGACGGGAGAGGGCGTCAGTACCACGCAACAACCGGTTTCGGCACCGCCTCCTCCTGCCGGAGATGCTCATGCTGCCTTTGTTTCAACGGTACTCGCCGATACCGAAGACATATGGACAATGCTCCTGCAACAGGAAAACCGTGCGTACCAGCCCCCGAAGCTTGTGCTGTTCCGCGGCGCCACGCCTACGGCCTGCGGTCTCGGCAGTGTTGCGATGGGACCTTTTTACTGCCCGGAGGATCAGCGTATTTACATCGACCTAGATTTTTTTGACACGATGTCGCAGCAACTGCGGGCGGGAGGCGACTTTGCGCAGGCCTACGTAATTTCGCACGAAGTCGGTCACCACGTGCAGAACCTGCTGGGCCTCATGGAGAGGGTCAACCGGATGCGAAGCCGGTTGCCTTCGGCGCAGGCAAATGCACTGTCAGTCGGGATCGAATTGCAGGCGGACTGTTTCGCCGGCGTCTGGGCCTATCACTCCCAGCGATCCAAGGGATGGCTGGAGCAAGGAGACATCGAGGAAGCCATGAATGCAGCGGCGCAGATCGGTGACGACACGCTTCAGCATAGAACTCAAGGCATGGTTGTCCCCGAAAGCTTCACTCACGGCACCAGCGCCCAGCGCGTGGCCTGGTTCAAACGCGGTCTGCAAACCGGCGAGGTCACCCAATGTGATACGCTGCGATCAAATCAACTCTGATCTTGTCCAAGAATTTACAGGAGAGTGCATGAAAGTCTGCGAGCTCAAGGATGAATTGCTCGATTACTGGGTAGCGAAAGCGGAAGGCATGGAGGAAGTGCACGTCGTCGACGCGCACTGCATTGTCGGCCATACCCGCTGGGATCCGTCGGCGAATTGGGCGCAGGGCGGCCCCATTATCGAAAGGGAAGGCATCAACCTGAGTCATAGCCTGGAACCCGGTTCCGAGCATTGCACGGCCTATATGCGGTCGGGCAGGCACCATCAACGAGGACTTACTCCTCTCATCGCCGCAATGCGCTGTTATGTCGATTCCACATTCGGGGAAGAAGTAGTCGATTGATCTCGCCGCCCCCGCAATCACGGATATCGGCTGACCATCAACCGCTATGGTGAAATATATTCAATCATGAAGAGAATCAATCATATAGAACGTCCACGCGAGGTGACTGCGGCCCGCATTCTCGCTGCGCAGGCGCTGTCACGTGCTGCCGGCGCACCACTGGTCCATGGCAACAGTATCCGTATCTTAAAGGATGCAGGCGAGAATTATCCGGCCTGGCTGGAAGCGATTCATTCTGCCAGACAGAGCATCCATTTCGAAAACTACATCATGCGCGAAGACAGCATCGGCAATCAGTTTGCCGACGCGCTGATTGCCAAGGCGAGCCGGGGCATACGGGTAAGGCTCCTCTATGACTGGCTGGGCGGGCTCACCGAAACATCGGGCGGTTTCTGGCAACGCCTGCGCGCGGGCGGAGTCGAAGTGCGATGCTTCAATCCGCTGCGTTTTGACAATCCGCTGGGCTGGCTTAGCCGGCTTCACCGCAAATCGATGTGCGTGGACGACAGTATCGCTTTTGTGAGCGGGCTGTGTGTGGGTCAGATGTGGGTGGGTTATTCCGACAGGGGGATTCCTCCCTGGCGAGATACCGGGGTCGAAATTCGCGGTCCGGTGGTAGCGGATGTCATTCAATCCTTCTCTCGCGCATGGGCGGAGACGGGACCCGAAATACCGATGGATGAGCTGCCGGTCCGAGACGCTATCCCGGCCGCTGGCAAGATCGACATGCGGGTACTGGGTGATGCTGCCGCCACCGCGGGACTATACCGGCTTGAACAGCTGATCGCCGTGCTGGCGCAACAAACTCTCTGGCTCACGGATGCCTATTTCGTAGGCACCACAAGTTATGTGCAGGCATTGCGGGGCGCAGCGATGGACGGCGTGGATGTTCGGCTGCTGGTCCCTGGGTCCAGCGGTGATCTCCGCTTTCTGCGCCCGCTTTCGCGCACCGGCTATCGCCCCTTGCTGGAAGCGGGCGTTCGCGTATTCGAGTGGAACGGCTCCATGCTGCATGCCAAGACAGCTGTTGCCGATAGCCGCTGGGCGCGTGTTGGGTCAAGCAATCTCAACATGGCGAGCTGGCTCGGCAACTGGGAGCTGGACGTGGCTGTGGAAAATCCCGGCTTCGCCGACGAAATGGAGCAGATGTATCTGGATGACCTGAAAAACGCCACTGAGATCGTGCTCGGGGCAAAAAACCGGGTCCGTCCCGTCACGCCGCCTCTAGTCGTGCCGGTCCCGCGCAGGAAAGGTATTCATCGCAAAGCCGGGAGTGCCGGTCGCCTGACCGCTGGCGCGATCCGGGTGGGTAACACGGTGGGAGCAGTGATTACGAGCAGGCTTGAGCTTGGTGCGGCCGAGGCCAAAGTCATGGTACTGGGCGGAGGCACCCTGCTCGTTATGACGATTCTCGCCCTCGTGCAACCTTTGCTGATGGTGATCCCTTTTTCCCTCCTCGCCGGCTGGATCGGTGTCTCGCTGCTCGTCAATGCCTATAAATTGCATCGGAGCAGCAATCATAACAATCCAGCCAGCATCCCATCGGGCATGAAAGCGGATCACGAGGACAGACAGGAGGCAGATGAGCTGCGGAACGCTGCAAACATGCCGAATGACGGCAATGGCGGAAAAGCCAGAGCGAAAGATGAGGCAAACGATGAACGAGAGGACAACGTGGTGGAAATTCCTGCTGCGGCTCATGCGGGCGACCGGCCTGCCCCTCGCAGGCCGCGCAACGCGTCGGTCAAACGCTGATCCGCTTGTGCGCCTTTTCCTTTTATAAGTCATCGCCATGAGTTTGCTTGCCCGGTTCACGAACCACCCGGAATCCCCGCTTCGCCTGTTCATCGGTCAGGATCAAGGATCGGTTCGAGTTCCTGATGGCGGAATGGGCAACGAGCGAAGCTTCGCGCCCGGACTACGCGGTACGCGGGACCCGATGATCGGCGACTCCGCCCCGATGCGGCTTCTCTCATTCCGATCGAAGGCACAAAGCGCCCTATCGAACTGAGCGGTATGAATCCGCTATATTGCCGGTTTGAGCGCAACTTTTTTTGATCCTTGAAATCTTGCCGATCATGTTCACGCGCTGAGGAGAAATCACCATGAACCTGAAACTGGGACCGATCCTTTCTTTCCGCGAGGTTACCGGAACTAAAGAGCGGATGGGTCGAATGAGGGGGATGAAGAACATGACTCCTTCCCGGCAGGAGTCGGCCCGAGAAGAGGGAAGAGGAATATAAGGAAGAACCGGCACCCCGGGATACGTCCGGTTCCGGGCTGGGGCCGTCAACCCGATCGGGAAGGCGACGGGTGATGAAAGAGCCCGCACGGCTTCCGCCAATTCGTTTCGAGTCCTTTCCGCGCCCTGATCCCCTATCCGCCGAAAAAATTCTTCAGTACCAGCGCTTCATTGTGCTTTGTGTCCCTGGCGCCATACACCAGCGTCACCGGCCCCTTCGCCGCCTCTGCCCTCAGGGCGGCCACCTGCTCATCATTCCGTTCGAGTTCGGCTCCATAACGCTTCCTGAATTCCTGCCATTTTTCGGGGTCATGAGCAAACCATTTGCGCAACCCGGTGCTTGGCGCGATGTCCTTGAGCCACAGGTCAACCTGAGCCTTTTCTTTGCTCAGTCCGCGCGGCCAGAGCCTGTCCACGAGAATGCGCGCGCCGTCTTCCTTGTCCGGGGCCTCGTAGACTCGCTTGATCCTGATATTCATCCCGCAACCCTCCCTTGTAAACGACTCGGTTCGCAACCAGCCGCCGATTCCTCACAAGCTTAGCGCGTAACCGATTCCGTCGCAAACCCTACCAGACTCGTTCATAATCGAATACTCGAATTCCATCAGAAAAGGAGAAAAGGAATGACAGCAGTGCAGGCTGTGGGCACCTCGGCCGGGATACTGATCCTGGCAATCTTCTGCTCGACCGCTCAGGCGGAACTGATCGGCGAGGTGGACACCGCCTTCCGATGGCTGGGCAAAGATGACCGGGTGGTGGTGGAAGCGTACGACGATCCCAAGGTACACGGCGTGACATGCTACGTTTCGCGTGCAAGGACCGGGGGAATAAAAGGCACGGTCGGCCTGGCGGAAGACAGGGCGGAAGCGTCCATTGCCTGCCGGCAGGTGGCGGAAACCATCCAGTTCTCAGGAAAGCTTCCCCGTCAGGAAGACGTGTTCACGGAACGCATGTCCATCCTGTTCAAGCGGTTGCATGTGGTGCGGGTCGTCGATGCCCGCCGTAACACCCTGGTGTACCTGACCTACTCCGACAGATTGATAGAAGGCAGCCCGCAGAACAGCATCACCGCCGTTCCCGTAGCCAGCTCAAATCCCATCCCCGTCAAATGACCCTGGAATCCGGACAAATCCCACCGGACGCGGAACAAGAAAATAATATTACCGATGTTGCTTTTTGCGTACGCTAGCGCACGGACTCTTCATGGATGAGCAAATAAAATAGTGGCGATTGGCGTCAAGTCAGACACTGACACTGAGACTGCGCGCCGCTGTGAAGAATTTCCTGGAACCACGCCCATGCAACCTGGCGGGGGCCAGGAGAGACTCTCGAATCATCATCCCTGTTTCATCATCATCGCGAAGGAGATACCTATGACTGCAACCATTCACTCATCCCGACTCAACCTGGCGACTGTGACCCTTTTCGCCGGCATTCTTGCAGCCGGGACGGGAATCGCAATGGCGGGAGAAATCAGCACCACCTTGACTGGCGACCAGGAAGTGCCTCCGGTTCAGACTTCTGCGTCCGGCAAGGGCACGATCAAGGTGGAAGATGACAAATCCGTCAAAGGGACAATCACCACTTCCGACATCAAGGGCACGGGTGCTCATATCCACGAAGCCGCGCCGGGTAAGAACGGTCCGGATATCATTTCGCTCAAAAAGACCGGCGACAACGAGTGGTCCGTTCCCGATGGCTCGAAACTGAGCGACGCCCAGTATGACGCATTCAAGGCAGGCAACCTCTACATCAACGTGCATAGCGAGGCGAATCCGAATGGCGAGATCCGTGGCCAGCTGAAACGTTGAGATTCGGCGATACCGCCGGTCCTCGATCAGGCCGGCGGCCCCTCGCCCGGTGTTCGAGTCCACCTCTGGATCGCGTTGATCCGACTCACTTCCGGAGAAACCGCATGACAAAATATTATATCGAAGGCCTCGGGGAACGGTGGCCGGGGACTGCCGGGAGCAATGGACCGGGAAAACCCGGCGAACCTGCGCCGAAACCGCAGCCCGACCCTTCTCCCGGTACACCGGTACAGGATCCGCCCCGTCCCCTCGATCCGGACAGGCCCAGACGCGATCCGCAACCATCGCAACCGGACAAGCCCGCCGACCCTCGGCCGTTCGATCCGGACCCGACCCCCGGCGATCCGATCATAGATCCGGCGGATGAACCGCTGCTGTAATTCACCCTTCTGATTGGTCAGTGCGTGCCTTCGCGGCTCTTGTCGATCTGGGACGTGGTGATCAGGCTGGCGCGATTGCCCCAGGCGTTACGGATGTAAGACAGAACCATCGCGACCTCGCTGTCGCGCAGGATCTGCGCGAAAGGCGGCATCCCGTAAGGGTGTGGATTGCCTGTGGTATTTGAAGGGTAGCCACCGCTCAGGACGGCCCGGATCGCATTGGTTGCCGGCATCATCGTCACCCCCCTGTTGCCCGCAAGAGGCGGATAGATTCCGGGCGCTCCCTGCCCTGACGTACCGTGACATTCCTCGCAGTATTTCCGGTAAATCTTTGCCCCCTGCCGCAGCCAGGCTTTCCCTTGTTCGGTCTGTTCTGCCTGAGCGGCTGCGACAGTGCCGAACCGCGGCTGGGTCTCAGGCAGCGACTTCAGATAGACCGCCATGGCGCGCGCGTCGTCATCGGTCAGATGCTGAAGACTTTCGCTCACAACCTCCGCCATAGGACCCGACATCGTTGCCTGCCGGGAAACGCCGGTCGTGAGCAACTGGATAATCTCGGCAACCTGCCAGCCGGATAAACCGGCCTCCGTGCTGGAAGTCAAAGATGGCGCATACCAGTTCGAACCCATGATCTGCCCGCCCCCTAAGGTATCCTCCTCTTCACCCAGCTTGATCATGCGCAGAGGGTTGCGGTCCGCGTGACAGGCGCTGCAATGCCCGAGCCCCTGTACCAGGTAAGCCCCCCGATTCCACTCCCTGCTCTTCGAAGGGTCCGGCTGATACGTCCCTGGCTGAAAATAGATGACCCGCCACAGGCTTAACAGCGCCGAAATGTTGAATGGAAAATTCACCCGACTCGGCGGATTCTTTTGCTCCACGGGGATCAGGGATTGAAGATGAGCAAAGATCGCGTCGGAATCCTCGCGCGTGATTTTTGTATACTCGGTATAGGGAAAAGCGGGATAAAGAGCTCTGCCATCGCGGGACCTGCCCTCATGGAGCGCCTTCCAGAAATCCTCCTCGCTCCAGCTACCGATTCCGGTTGCCTGGTCCGGCGTGATATTGGTCGTGATAAATGTTCCAAAAGGCGTCGAAATATTGCGCCCGCCCGCATAAGGATGCCCTCCTCGAACGGTATGACAGCCCATGCAGTTGGCAGCGCGCGCCAGATAAGCGCCGCGCGCCTGGCGTTGCGCGGCAAGCTGCGTTTTCGCAGCACCGGTCTGCGTTTCCGCAACCGGAGTATCTTTCATGACCGTGCTTTCGCAGCGTCTGGCCATCTCCACGGGAAGGGCGATATCCGGGCCGGCGTTTTCCGGCACCGGTTGTGCCGCAAGCCAGGCCGCGATCGCGTTCGCCTCTTCCGGAGTAAGCCGTCTGGCAATTGCCGACATGCAATCATCCGCCTGCCCCCGCATCAGTCCGCCTGTTTTCCATGCGCCGAACTGCGCAACCATATACCGGCGCGGCAGGCCCAGCAGGCCGGGAATAAAAGGTTCGGTCCCCATCAGCTGCTCGCCATGACATTGCACGCACGCCGGAATATTTCTGGCAGGATCGCCATGCTCGACCAGCTTCTTCACCAGCCGTATCTCGGCGGGAGACAAGGTCATGCGCTCCGGTGGAGGATAGGGCTGGCGGAGTTCGGAGAAATAGGCCGCCATCTCCAGCAGGTACTGATCGGTCGCATTCTGGAGCAGAAGGGCCATTGGCCGGTAATAACGCCGTCCGTCTCGAAAATTACGCAGCTGATTGAAAAGATAGCCTTCCGGCTTACCGGCAATGCGGGGGTAATAGGTCGCTCTCTCCGCTTTATCCCCCGTATCGTGACAGATGACACATGCTTTCATCCGCTCCGCCATCGTATCCGGCACTTCAACGGAATCCACCGTGGCCGCCGCCGTCCCTGAGGAAAGGCACAGGGCCGCCGATATGGCAAAAAATAGTATTTTCAAAGACTTATTCATTTTTACATCCAGAATCCGATGCGAACTGCGGCAACCCCTCATTCGCGGGGGTGCAAAATCCCGAGCACCGGATATCCAGCATTTCATTATCTGCTAGACTGAATTATGCATGAAGGGACGATTACGCCATAGCGGAGAAGGATATGCTGTTTGGTTCCAACATATTGGAAGTCGCCATCGCAGTGATTTTCGTCTATCTGCTGCTCAGCCTCGTCTGCACGGCGCTGAACGAAGGAATCGCGTCCCTGCTCGACAAGCGGGGGCACAATCTCGTGGAAGGAATCAAAAACCTTCTGAACGATCCCAAGTTTACCGGATTGGCGCAGCAAGTCTACAATCACGGTTTGATAGGCGGCATTTCCCAGTACGCTTCCGACCCGAAAAAACGGACCCGCCTGCCTTCCTACATGTCCCCTACCGGCTTTTCGCTCGCGCTGCTCGATATTCTTTCCGCGCGTGGCGCGATCGCGAGCCAGTACGGCGACCTCCTCGCCAACGCGGAAAAAGCGGACGATGCCCATGATCAGGCACTGGAAGCGGCAGCGGCGACACCCAGCGATCGGCGTCTCGCCGAGGCGGTGAACAGGACGGAAGCGGTACGGGAAGAAGCCACGAAAGCGCTCGAATCCACTCTGGCGCAGGCAAAAATCGCGTATGAGCAGGCCGTGCGGTCCTCCCGCGCGGCGCCTGGCGACGCGAGCCTGGCTGCGACGGTAACCCAGGCTAAAAATACAGCGGACAATATCCATGCCGTCATGAGGATGCTGGATGCCCGCCGTGCGGCCGTTGCCTCCTCCAAAAAACCCAGGGAGATCGAACTGCTCCACGCAGCGGGCACCACCCTGAAGGAAGCGTTGGCCTTTGCACGGGAACTGGCCACGCAATACCCCGATCCACTCAGCAACATTCAGGAGGGACTGAAAAGGCTGCCTGAAGGACATACCCGGGAAACACTGCTCGTCCTGGTCGACAAAACACGCCGCGAGATCGCGGAAGTCAGCCAGCAGGCCGAGGCCTTCCGGCAGAATCTGGAGGACTGGTTCAACAGCTCCATGGATCGGGTGGGCGGCTGGTACAAACGGTGGACGCAGCGCGTCCTTCTGGCTCTGTCCACTGCCATTGTCATTGCCACCAACGCGGATACCGTGATGCTGGTGGAACGTCTTTCCAAGGATAATATCCTGCGCGCATCCGTTGTCGCCGCCGCCGAGAAAACGGTCAGGACCGGTCCCGTCCCGGTTCTCGGCGAGCCCTCTCGCGAGGGAACGGGGGAGGACGGCTCCACTCCCTCCTCAGCGCCCCCATCCGCGGCAGCCGCACTGTCCGCAACACCGGGAAAGGCAATAAACGACGCACCTGATCTGCAAAAGATCATGAGAGCCGCGGAAGAGCTCAAGCTGCCCGTAGGATGGTCACGCGATCCCCGGGATGCCGGGTATTTCCCCTGGCCCGAGTGGTCACTGGAATACGCGAGATGGGCATTTTACAAGGCGATCGGGCTGTTCATTTCGATTTTGGCGGTATCGCTTGGCGCGCCCTTCTGGTTCGATACCCTGAGCAAGTTCGTCAATCTTCGCAGCTCGGGCACGCCGCCCGGTGAAACCGCGAAAAGCGCACCCCGTCCGTCTGTCAAACGATGAAGGCAAGGCGAAGCAAGAGATGTCCGTGAAACGGTCCTTGATGAATGTGCTCGCCGTCGTGGATGATTTGCCTCCCGATCCGTTTTTCAGCAACGGACAGGAGCGTGCATCCGCTTGTTCGTCCATCGGGTCAGGCTTCCATGGCAATCCGCATTCTGCCCTGCTCGCCGACCTGCACATACCGTGCCCCAAGCGAATGAAAGCGGCCACTCGAAACCGTCACGATGTCCTCAAGCGGGAGCGCTTTGACGTCTTCTTCCGGTCGGGTGAGGAACAGTTCAGCCTGGAACAGGCCGTCCGCTTCGAATCCCTGCGTATCGATCCCGCGCATGGCCAATGCGGCGAGACTACCTTCGAACTCTGCTTCATCCCGAAAGCGCCGCTGGACGAACATGGTGCTTGTCAGCTTTTCGGTGATCATGCCGCGCTCCTCGAATGCGGCGATGAAGTCGTCATAGGGAAACATGCGCAGCACGAAGGAGATGATCCATGGCGTCGTCACCATCGCATCGAGCAATCTGCGATAGGTCCGATCGGTGACGTAGCCGATCGATCCAGTGGCGAGCAGCACGTTGGTGGAGGAGATCATCCTGGCGCCTCGCGCCGAAAGTTCATCACGCTCGAGATCGGCCGCAATGCCGTCGATATGCAGTCCGACGGCATTGGCATAGTGGATCGCGGGTTCTGAAATATCGAGGCCGATAAATTGTGCGACGCCCACGTCCGGCCACCCGGCATAGAAGTTGCGGTCGAACCGGATCATATCGTCGGGTTCGAGTTCCATCATCTCGCGGCGGGCATAGCGCTGCCGCAGGCTTGCGAAATTGACTGGAAAGCGGTGGACGGCGGCGTTGATTCCATAGGAGCAACCCACGTCGAGCACCCTGTTATCCCCGCCATGGCAAGTGGCTCTTGCTTCGAGAATCTGACGAATGACCGATTCCGCGAGGTCGGGAATCATGTAGTCCAGAGCCCCAAGAACAGAAAAATAAGATCTCGGGTCGCGCTCCCCATATATATCGTCGAATACTGCCTTGTTCCTGTTGATTTTCGCTGTAAGCGTAGTCAAATATACGTCCCCCATATTGAAAATATTGCCTGCTCATGGACTTGAAATCTGCAGGAAGAGCGGCGCCTGATATGCGCCTCGGTGAATTTTTCAATCTGCCATGCCCGGAACGGACATATTATATGCCGAATCGCCTTGATCTCTAACCCGGCATATTGCATTCGGCTCAGGACAACCGTGCCACCATGGCCGGAATCTGCAATCGGGCTGCGGCCGATAAACCCCCTCTGTCAGGCAGCAGCCTGTGTGTAATCCGCTGTGAAACCGTGGGACCCTTGAGGTCCCTTCCCACGTAACAAGGGAACAAGGGTGTCCCCTCAGGGTTGTGCCCACCCCATCAGGGTTCAGGCGGCAGGGGGACGTAGCCCGTGCTGCTCACCCGCTCCCGCAACCCAACGGCGGCGATACCCGCAGCAACCACCAGCGCCATGCCCAGCAGCGCCAGGCTCGTGACAGGATCATCGAACAGGATGACCCCATAGATGAATGACCAGCCGACTCCAAGGTACTGGAGGCTGCCAATGACCAGAATGCGGCCTTTTCCGTAAGCGCGCGTGATCATCAGCTGCGCCAGGGTTGCGAGAATGCCTATGGCAAGCAGGATTCCCAGTCCCTGCGGTGTATGCGCGTGCCATTCGTTGAAAAGCGATGTTTCCAGCGCTCCGCCCGCCATGCTGCCGACGGAAAAGTAGAACACCACGCGATCCTCGGGCTCGCCTGCCCTGCCCAGCGCGGATATCTGAAGATAGGCCATGGCGGTGAGCACACCAGAAAGAAGCCCCATCAGGCCTCCCCAGGCCTGATCCTGTTCCATCGCCGGTTGAAGGATACAGGCCACCCCTGTAAAACCGACCAGCACAGTACAGATGAAACGGGACTCCACTGCGGCTTGACGCAGCAACGCGGCTCCGCCAATGAGCAGCAGCGCCATCCAGATGGGAGCCATGTAGTTCAGCGTCACCGCGGTCGAAAGCGGTAAAACGCCGATTGCATAAAACCAGAGGCCAAGGGCGCTCACTCCGGTGAAGCTTCTCCAGAAATGCATTGCCGGCAGGCGGGTACGGATGGTTTCTCTGCGCACGCGCATGAGCATGGCCATGGCGGCCGCCCCGACGATGCCACGGTAGAACACCATTTCCCCCGTTCCATACTCCGCGGCAGCGAACTTGACGCATACGCCCATGGTCGCGAACAGAAATGTCGCGGCCACCATCAGTACGGGCGCGGATATTTGTATCATGCGTTCCTTTTTGAATGCGGGTTGGTCGACACGGCGCCTTCCGCTACTGACGGGCTCCGAACTTCCTGCCCTGGTTTGCTCGTCGCCCCGCCCTCTTCTCCCCGAGCACACGAGATTGAATAAGCGTTATGTCAACAGGCGACAGGGAATAACGATGCTGTTGTCCACTTGCATGACCGTTCCTCCATGCTCGCCCCTGCCACGTCCGATGCAGGAACTCAAACGGGACTTAGCTGGCCCAAACAGGGTCTCCTGTAAGATATTACAGCTATTCACGCCTTCAAATCCCGAGTTAAATGATCCTTGAATGACCCTTTGAGCAGTTTGCGACATGGTTCCGTCCAGGACGATTACAGCTGGAGATCGAGTGAAGCCGGACAAGCGACAATACAAGAGGCGCCCCACCGCAACCGCTCGAGGTTTGCCGGTCACCCCCGGGCAGAATGACATCGAGTTACTTGCAGTTCGAAACAACCAGGCCTTGCTTTGCTATAAGGAAGGCAAGTATGCAGAGGCCGAAGAACTTCTCGAACAGGCGCTCATGCTGTGGAAGCAAAGGGGCGGCGCCCGGGGACTCGACCTGGCGGCCAGCCTCGCCAACCTGGCGGAAATACACCGCGCTCAGGGACACCTCAGGCGTGCAACACCGCTTTTCATCCAGGCACTTGGAATCCTGAGAAAGAAACTGGGACCGGAGCATCCTGATCTCGCCGTAAGCCTCCACAATCTCGCCACGCTTTATCGCGACCGCAAGCGGTACCTGCGCGCCGAACATCTCCTTCAACGTGCCCTGGACATCTCGGAGAAAGCATACGGCTCGAATCACCCCTCCGTAGCCATGTGCCTCAACAATCTAGCGGAGACACATCGCCTGCAGGGCCGTCATGAAGCAGCCTCGCAGCTTCTCATGCGTGCGCTGCTGATTACGGAAAATACGTGCGGCTCCTGTCATCCAGACTACGCCACCCATTTGAATAATCTCGCGCTGCTGTATCTGGCGCAAAAACAATATGACACGGCCAGACCTCTCCTCCAGCGCGCTCTTAAAATTTCCAGAAAGGCGCTGGGATCATATCATCCTGATGTCGCCACCACCTTGCATAACCTGGGAGCGCTGTACCTCGGGCAGTCGCATTACACGCAGGCGGAACGGCTCTACAAGCGCGCACTGAGAATAGGCGAGAAACTGGGCGCGAATCATCCAGGCGTAGTCATCGCCCTCCGGAGTCTCATCACGCTGTACCAGAATACTCATCAACCCGAAAAAGCGGAACTGCTGGAAAAACGCCTTTCGGACATGTCATCCAGGGACCGGGATTCCGCAAAGGACTGAAATCTTTCAAAACTTTTCCGCGAGCGTGCCGACTGGATGACGGTTATCCTTGAGCAAAGTAAAGGAGACTGACTCTCCCGCCTGCATTGGATACCACAAATCCGGATTACGATCCGGGGACATTCGCAGCATAGTGCCCGCACCAGCTATGCGAGCGCGCCGGGCTTTGCAGGAAGCAGTTTCAACACCAGCTCCTTTTCTGCTCTCCACCCGGACCGTGTAAAATTGCATGCATGAACGCGATTTCACCACCCGGTATCGATTTTTCAGCTGCATCCGTTGACGTGGCACGCTCCCTGATAGGAACGATCCTCCTGCTGGACGGTATCGGCGGCCGCATCGTGGAGACGGAGGCATACGATCACGAAGACCCCGCCTCACACAGCTTTGGCGGACCGACACGGCGCAATCAGGTGATGTTCGGCCCACCCTGCCGCGCCTACATCTACCGTTCCTATGGAATCCACTGGTGCCTCAATTTCGTCTGCGGCCCACACGGACACGGTGCCGGTGTGCTGATCCGCGCCCTCGAACCACTCGCTGGACTGGATGTCATGCGGGCGCGGCGCGGACTGGACAATGTGCGCCTGCTCTGCTCCGGGCCCGGCCGGGTATGCCAGGCTCTGGGGATCACGATGGAGCACAGCGGCATGCCCATCGACGCTCCGCCGTTTCAGCTTCTTCCTGCCACGGAACCCGTAACTGTCCTGACCGGGCCGCGTATCGGCATCTCAAAGGCGAAGGATACGCCCTGGCGTTTCGGACTGGCCGGCTCCCGCTTCCTAAGCCGGACGTTACGCTGATTCGTGCCTCCGGCCCGTCTGGATACCGTCCCGTGGGACCGGCGCTCCCCGCGCCCTGACTGTCCTCCGGCTTCGTTCCCCTCCCTGTACCGCTGCCCGCTCGCGCTCAGGAGGGTTGTTCCAGGTAACACGGCCTTTCCGGAGCGGGAGCTGCCCCGCCTCCTTCCCTCCCCTCTCTCGCTTTGGGAAGGTCATCTTCGGGAATTCCATAGAGTTCCATGCACTCCTTTGCGAAGAGTGGCAAGTCAGCGGGTGTTTTCAGATTGTTTTTCCACCGGATGTTGTAGCGATGCGCCTCCACTGTGTGCGTTTTGATCCCCAGTATCCTCGCGATGTCTCTGCTTATTTTGCCTTGGGCGATATATTTGAGGACGCGCATCTCCGCCGGAGTGGGCTTGTCCCCCGGCTGCTTTTTGACCGGCGGCCAGTAGCAGCGGCCTTCCGCAACCTCGTCGACCGCATACAGGATCAGCTCGCTCGGCTCATCCTTCGAAATGTATCCCTGCGCACCCGCCCGTCTCGCCCGTTCGATGTACGGGGGTGCATTATGCATGCTTACCATCAACACGAAGGGCGGGCGAGGCAGCGCGCGCAATTGCGCGGTCAGCTCGAACCCGTCGGGCTCCGTCTTCAATTCGATATCCATCACGACCATATCGATATCCTGCGATCGGGCGTGATTCAATGCGCTCACGCCCATGCTCGCTTCCGCCACGATCCGGAAATCCTCGTCGCCCGCCAGCAGATTGCGCAGACCGTCGCGAAACAGGGGATGGTCGTCCACGAGCATGATGTTCACTTTTTTCCCAGTCTCCATTTTCCTTGAATTCCTCTCTGTTCAGCACCGTGGAACCACGGCGGAAATGACGGTGCCTTGGCTGGATGAAGTAATAGTCGGCTCTTTTCCGCCTATCTCCTCTACGCGTTCTTTCATGTTTCTCAAGCCCAGGCCATGAACGATATTTTTGGGGAAACCGATTCCGTCGTCGGCAACGGTCAATTTTACGTGCCGCCACGAGATGCTCAGCTCGATGGTGACATGGGTCGCCTGCGCATGCTGGGCACTGTTTTTCAAAGCTTCCTGTGCGACGCGGTAAAGCACGAAGCCGGTATCCAGCGCCATTTTCCTCTCCGATACCGGCTCGATAAATTCGATTCCTTTTTCGAACTGCTCCTGCCAGTCGGCCACCAGTTTCCGCATGATATGAAGGAACCCGTTTTCCATCAGTTTTTCCACGTGGAGGTCATGGGAAATCTCCCGGACTTCCCTTATCACTCCTCTCATCTTCTCGGCCACGCTGCTCAATGTCTCGGCCGCATCACCCTGTTTCCCCGTCCTGATGAGTTGAATCCGCCTTAAGTCGGCATCCATTTTCAAAGCCAGCAGGTCCTGACAGATGTCTGCATGCAATTCTTCCGATACACGCTTGCGTTCCCCTGCCATCGCATCGCGGCGCTCCCGGATATTCAGCACCCATCCGGAAAATATCAAAAGGGTAACACTGAGAAGTGCGATCAGGACGATCGAGCGCATGGTGCCGATGATGTTGCTCGCGACCCGGGCATCGACGCTGTGCAATGCCTGATCGACATCGCTCAGGTACACCCCGGTTCCGAGCATCCAATTCCAGCCGGGCAATTCCTCTACATAGGCCCGTTTGCGCATCACGGCATTGTCTTTGGAAGGCTGCTCCCACAAGTAATCGGTGAAGCCTCCGCCGGCGCGCGCAAGCTGAACCAGTTTCTGAATGATGGCCTTGCGCTCCGCATCTCCGATATTCACCCAATCCTTCTCGGTTTGGCGAGGGTGCATGAGCAGATGCCCGTCCACATGAAAGAGAAAATAATAACCATCCTCGCCGTAATCGAGCTCGGCCAGGATGGCCTTGGCCTGCTCTTTCGCCTCGTCATCCCCGCGTCCGGATTGGTACAGGTGATCGATGGAACGTCTGGCAAGCGCGACATAATTCCTCAGTTCCATATTTTTTGTCGCGAGATAGGCTTTCCTGACGACTTCATGCTGCTGCCGGCCCAGTTCGGCTGTCTGGTAATTCACCGCGGCAGCGATCACGCATGACACCAGCAGGAGCGGCACGACCGCAAAAAGAATGAATTTTTTTTGTTTCAGCTTCATGTAATCACTTTAGCTATAATCGGGCGCCTGTACATGGGTGGTTCTTCCTATCCTCATGAATTTGCTGCTCAGGTTTCGGCAGATCAGCGGTGAGCAAGGTCGTTTCACGAGCGCGGTTCAAATCCCGCAATCTGCTGCAAGGCCGTCGACCGGAGTCCAAAGCCGAAATCTCTACGAGACCACGAATCGGGATAAAAACCACACTCAGGCAAAGTTGCTGTCACTCTATCGATTATTCGTGGCACGCACATCGGAAATTCCAGGGATATGCGTAGTTTTAGGTATTCCGCCTGGTCAATAGCTCGCTGGCGAAATATCCATGCCCGTCTATCATCGCAATACCGGCACCGGGAGCAGAAGCCAGAAACGGCGCTGCCTGGCAATGATACCCGCCAGAACAGGATGATCGAGTTCCAAACCAGAATTTGCTTCAGGAGAAAATAATGACTCATCTTTTACACAAGCTCGGCTGGCTGCTGTTTGCGCTCGGAGGCGCTTTCGCCCTCGCCTTTATCGCCCTGCACCGGGGCGAGTCCATCGGCGCCATCTGGATCGTGATCGCCACCATCTGCGTCTTTACCATCGGATACCGCTTCTACAGCCAGTTCATCGCCAGCCAGGTCCTGAAACTCGATCCGACTCGCATGACGCCGGCGTACAAGTTCAACGATGGGCTGGACTACGTGCCCACCAACAAATACGTGCTGTTCGGGCACCACTTTGCCGCCATTGCCGGAGCAGGTCCCCTGGTCGGACCCATACTTGCGGCGCAGATGGGCTACATGCCGGGCATGCTGTGGCTGCTTGCCGGCGTCATCTTCGCCGGCGCCGTGCAGGACTTCATCGTGCTGTTCATCTCCACCCGGCGCGACGGGCGCTCCCTGGGCGACCTGATCAAGTCCGAGATGGGACAACTGCCGGGCATGATCGCACTGTTCGGCACATTCTTCATCATGCTGATCCTGCTGGCGGTGCTGGCGCTGATCGTCGTCAAGGCGCTGGCCGAGTCCCCATGGGGGACCTTCACCGTCGCCGCCACCATTCCCATCGCCCTGTTCATGGGCGTCTACACGCGCTTCATCCGCCCAGGGGCGATCGGGGAAGTATCGCTGATCGGCTTCGTGTCGCTGATGCTGTCCATCATCGGTGGGCAGTACATACAGGAAATCCCGTCACTGGCCACGCTGTTCACGCTCACCGGCGAGCAGCTGACCTGGCTGCTGATCGGCTACGGCTTCGTCGCCTCGGTCATGCCGGTGTGGCTGCTGCTGGCGCCGCGCGATTACCTGTCCACCTTTCTCAAGATCGGCACCGTGGTCAGCCTGGCCATTGGTGTCATCTTCCTCTCGCCTGAACTTAAAATGCCAGCCTTCACCCAGTTCGTGGACGGGTCGGGGCCGGTCTGGTCGGGCAGCCTGTTTCCCTTCCTGTTCATCACCATCGCCTGCGGCGCGGTATCCGGCTTTCACTCTCTCATATCCTCCGGCACCACGCCCAAAATGATCAGGAACGAGCGCGACGCGCGCTTCATCGGTTACGGCGCCATGCTGATGGAATCGTTCGTCGCCATCATGGCGCTGGTCGCCGCCGCCACCATCGAGCCGGGCGTGTATTTCGCCATGAACAGTCCGGCAGCGATCATCGGCACCACTGCGGAATCCGCCACGCAGGCCATATCGCAATGGGGTTTCTACGTCACGCCCGAGATGATCACGCAGACGGCTAAGGACGTGGGGGAACAAACCATTATTTCCCGTACCGGCGGCGCCCCCACCCTGGCGGTCGGCATGGCGCAGATTCTGTCGGAGGCGGCAGGGGGACAAGCCATGATGGCATTCTGGTATCACTTCGCCATCCTGTTCGAGGCCCTGTTCATCCTTACCGCGGTCGACGCGGGAACGCGGGCCGGCCGCTTCATGCTGCAGGACCTGCTGGGCACGTTCATTCCCGTCATGAAACGCACCGATTCCCTGGCGGCCAACCTGCTCGCCACTGGCGTATGCGTGGCGGGCTGGGGTTATTTTCTCTATCAGGGGGTGATCGATCCGCTGGGGGGAATCAACACCCTGTGGCCCCTGTTCGGCATCTCCAACCAGATGCTGGCCGGCATTGCCCTGATACTGTGTACTTGCGTGCTGTTCAAGATGAAGCTCGACCGCTATGCCTGGGTCACCATCGTGCCTGCGGCTTGGGTAATGATCTGCACGCTGACTGCCGCCTGGCAGAAAATATTCGATGCCAATCCGCGCATTGGCTTTCTGGCGCATGCAAGCAAATACAGGGAAGCGGTGACCGACGGCATCGTCCTTGCCCCCGCAAAATCCATCGAGCAGATGCAGCAGGTCATCTTCAACGACTACATCAACGCGTCGCTCGCGGCCCTCTTCATGCTGGTGCTGATCAGCATGCTGTTTTTCGGAATCGGGACCATTCTGCGCGCGCGCGCCATGAACAGTCCCAGCACTGCGGAAGCACCGTTCGAATTGCTGCCGGCCGAAGCAGCAGGGAGAACATGATGCCAGGGGATGTTGATCAGAATAAGGACGAGATTGTAAATTTAACGAGGAACATGCCATGTTGAGCAGAATCATGAAGATGGGGCGCCGCCTGGGGCAGAGTCTGCGGCTGATGGTCGGCATGCCCGAATACAGCACCTATGTGACCCATATGAAACAGGCACACCCGGATTGTCCGGTTATGTCCTATGAAGCGTTCTTTCGTGAACGGCAGGAGGCGCGCTATGGCGGGAAAATCGGCCGCTGCTGCTGATTGCCCCTGCGCTTCCCCGAGGTTTCAGGATAAGCCGAACCTTGGATCTTATGTCTCTCCCGCTTGCGCCTCCTTGTCGTCCTTCTCGTCCCTGTCCCACGCGGTACCGGCGGCAGAATGTACCAAAAATACAGATGCAGGCATTGATCCGCCCTCCCTCAACGTCCTTAAACCTCGGGCCGCACCTTCTGCTGCGCAAACTTCATTACTCCCCCGCTTTTCCTGCCTGTCTGTTCGACCACCGGCTGAAAACCTAAACCTGCCCCCTTATATTGATTGCAAGTTCAGCAATTTCGCTGAAGTCTGTCGGCGCGCTGGCGGGCGGGTCTTCTTTTGCGGCGAATGGCACAGCCAGCGTCTCGGTGGACTGGAGTCAACTCCAGATTTCGGTGACAGGGGTGGATGGCGTCGTCCCCGAGGTTACTTTTTCCGATCAGCGCACATCCCTCAATTCATCCGCGAACGTTCCCGATCAGGGAAGCGAATACAATTCGAAGTCGATACACGACTGGACATCCAGCATAGCGGCAAACGCAAACGCGACCCCGGATACTTTTGCCAGTGCTCTGGCAAACTCCACCACCTTTTACTCCAGTGCTCAGGCCATGGATGACGGATTATCCTATTGGGATAATCCCAATGCATCCTCCTCCGCTTATCGCACCGAATCGTTCTCCTTCGACGGGCCCGGCGTGCTGACGGTGACGGTGCCCTATACCATGAGCATCAGCGGTGGCGAGCGGTACAATTATTACGATTCCACTTCAGCCTCGATCAATGCCAGCGCCAGCTTCTACGGTTATGAGGACGGCGGAGACTTCAGTTCCCATTCCAATGCTTCCTTTCACCTGAGCTCCTTCTACGATTCGGCCGAGCAGTCCCAATCGGGGAATCTGGTCTTCGGCATCTTCGCAGCGGGACCGGGCGATGGAACGCTCCGCATCGGCATGAACACATCGGCGGGGGGTTTTGTCAGCGGGATACCTGAACCGGAAACCTATGCCATGCTTCTCGCGGGGCTGGGACTGATGGGCGCCTTGTCCGCCGCAGGGGCGGGAACAGAAGCGCATAAGCTTTCAGGGAAAGGTACAGCGCCCTGCGCCCAGGACACATCAAGGCACGCACGATTGCCCATGGCCTTCTTCGGTCATGGGCATTTTTCAGTTTATTCCCTCCTGACGTGACTAGAAGTTGGCAACCACCGTCAGGCGAAAAATGCGCGGCGCGCCCGGCAGGATATTGTTGTTATTGTGCGCGGACGCCACATAGTCGATATTGGCGATGTTTTCCACGTTTGCCTGGACCCGTATGACCTTGGTGAGCCGGACGAACATTGCCGCATCCAGGCGCGTGAAGCCCGGCAGGAGCACGGTGTTGTCCAGCGCCGCATACATGCTGCTGCGGTGGATCACGCCCAGGCCCAGGCCGAGAAACGGCGTGAAATCGTAGCGGTTCCACACCGAAACCGTATGCTTCGGAACCTGCGCCACAACCGCGCCCTTCTGCGCGCCGGTTATCTGGCGGGTAATTTCCGCGTCGGTATAGGCATAGCCACCCATCACGCTCCATTGCGGCGTGACGCGACCCATCAGGCCCACTTCCGCTCCGCGTGCCCGCTGGCCGTCAACCAGCATGGCTCTTGTCGGATCGTTCGGCACGGGAGCAATGACATTGCTGCGCTCCAGTTGATACAAGGCGGCAGTAAGGGAGAGATCAGGGCGAATGTCCCACTTCGCGCCCAGTTCCAGGTTCATGAACTGCTCGGGCTTGAGCGTCGCATTGCTGAGCGACAGGGACGTGAGCTGATCGCCCACCCGCGGCACGTAGGCAAGGCTGTAATTCCCGTAAATCGAAACAGGCTCGAACGGCTTGTAGATGAGTCCCACCCGCGGGGAAACCAGCCCGTCGGTAGTGTGGAACCTGTTGCCGCTGCCACGCTTGTCCACAAAATTCATGTCGAAATTATCGTAGCGGATGCCCAGAACGGCTTTCAACTGGGGCAGAAGCGTGATCTGGTCCTGGAGATAGACACCTACGGTCTCCACCACCCCATGATTGTTGGCAGTACCGGAATCCGGACGGAATGCCACAGGAGCAAAAGTGGTGGGATTGGTGAAGAAAACCGGCGTGTCCCTGCCGGCTGGCGAAAAATCGTTGTTGAAATAACCGTTGTTGCGGAAGTTGTCCGATACCTGGCGCCCATACTCCACGCCTGCCATGAGTTCGTGTTCCACTCCCCAGGTGCTCAGGTTGTACAGAAGGTCTGTCTGGGTAAAGAGATTCTCGCGCTCGGTTGCGTCGTTGTATGCCGAAATATTCACGGTGCCGCTCGCATCCTCGGCAGTCGCAGCGCCGTTTGAATAGATGTTCTGGTAAAACTTGTCGTAACTGGCATAGCGGGTGCGGTTACGCACCTTGAGGCTGTTGTCGAACGTGTGCTCGATCAGTGAATTCAGCGACCAGGCGTCAACAGTGACAGGGCTGTTGCCCGCGTTGCCGAAGAAGGTCGAACGGTGCGTATTGGCAGGGCGCCCCATGAATGACGGTATCCCGCGGTCCGCGACACGCCGGTCGAAGAAGTATTCGCCACTGAGGACAACCTTGGTCTGGGCAGTCGGCTTGAACGTGAACGTGGGATTGACCCCGCCCCGCTCCAGATCGACCCCGTTGCGATAGCTGTTGGAGTGCTGATACATCGCGTTGAGGCGGAAAGCCGCGATGTCGTTGATGGGCTGGCCGATATCCACGGCAATGCGCTTGTGGCTGAACGATCCGTACTGCGCGGCGATTTCGCGTATCGGGGTCCAGCCGGCTTCCTTGGTGACCCGGTTGATGACGCCGCCTGCGCCGCCCCGCCCGAAAATCATCCCGTTGGAGCCTTTCAGGACTTCGACACGGTCGATGTTGTAGAGGTCGCGGATATACTGCACATCATCACGCAGCCCATCGACGTAAAAATCCCCCGTGGTGTTGTTGCCTCGGAAGATGACTGCATCCCGATTACCCTCCCCCTGAGATGGAACCACGCCAGGCACATAGCGCACCACGTCTGCGATCCCCTGCATAGTCTGATCCTTGATCAGGTCATCCGTGATGACCGTGATGGACTGCGGAACATCCCGCAAGGGCGTATCGGTGCGCGTGGCGCTGAAGCTTTTCGTCGCCATGTATCCATCCGTCGGGTCGGTGACCGTGCTCGCCGAAACATTGATGGGAGGCAGTATGGCAGCAGCACCCGCCGTTGCGGGCGATGGCTTCTTCACCGCGTAACCCCCACCCTGGGGCGCTGCTTCCAGGCTGCTTCCCGCCAACAGGTGCGCCAACCCCTCCTGGATGGAAAATGTGCCGTTCAGACCGGAGGTATTGATATTCTTTACGTCAGCGGCATCGAAGGAAACACCCACCCCTGACTGCTGCGCAAAACGGTTAAGCGCGCCTTCCAGGGGGCCGGCGGGAATTTCATAGGACATCCTGGGCGCTTCGCTTGCCTGGACAACAATCCGGGATTCCGCGACCACGGAATGGGAGACGGCAATCGTACTCATGCCGATTCCGATCACGGCGCAATGCATGACCGCCGTCAGGCATGGCAGGCGCGGACGGGATGTCGCCTTGGGGAAAGATAATGCAACGCTTGAACAGGTCGATATTGAGTTCTTGTTTTTCACAGCCGGTATACTCCGATCAATCTTTGCTTTAATAGAATTGGCTGGCTTGCCACGAGAAGAAAAGCGAAGAACATGGCTGGCTGGCTACAAAAAGCCGCTGGCGAGAGCCCTCTCCCATCCAGCGGCAATGGATAAAAAATCTTATCTGCTCAGTTCCGCTCAAGAGCGTCTAACCTTGCCGATTCCCCGACCGCGCATCCACGGGAGTCCTGCTCCTGCTTAAAGGAATAAAGAGTTTGTGGAAAAATGGGAAGGGTGGGAGGCTGTTGTAGAGCGGATATTTTTATAATAATTTTAAATGATAATGGTTGCTATTTTAGTTTCCCGTTTGTCTGAAAGCAATACGAATCTTCCGGAAAGATGGCTGACGTCAGGGGTATGAACGGAACCTTTACTTTGTGCCGAAATGCGGGTGGCGAGCACGCAAACGCATATGCAAGAGTCAATGGAAACGCTTTGCATAACGTTGTCGAGGTTGGAACGGTGTCACACAGTTGTAACAATTGCATGGCATCTTTGCAATAACCTCCCGTATCGTACCCACTTTTTGAACTCCTCGCGAAAATCTCCCCATCCCGCTTTATGGGATGGCGATATGAAAGCCTATGCCGATCTGCTGCAGGAACTGGTTTCTCTGCAGCAGGAGTTGTTAACGCTGGAACAGAAATCTGCCGGCGTCGTTGAAAAGGTGGACCTGCGCCACCGCGGCAGTGCTGCCAATCTGATCCACTACCTGGGCCTGCGGCGGCGGGATGTGCGTTCCCTGCAGGACAAGCTCACCGTGATTGGACTCTCTTCGCTGGGGCGGGCGGAATCGAGGGTTCTGACCAATCTTCACGCCATCATCGTGCTTTTGCAGCGTGCGCTGGGCAAACCGGTCCAGCCCATGCCTGCCACAGCGGTCGATCCCGCTGTTACCGGTTCGGCCACGCTGGAAGTCAATACCAACAACCTGTTCGGTAAACTGCAGGCGCAAAGGCAGGGGCGGATCATGGTCACGCTGCCCGAAAACAGCGCGGACGACTATGCGCTTGTCAAGGAAATGCTGCTGCACGGCATGGATTGCGCGCGCATCAATTGCGCCGCAGGGACTCGAGTTAAATAGGGGATTTGCCCTATTCGAGGTTCCAAAATCGGGAAAAATCAACCGTGTAGCCGATCGGCAACAGGCCGCTCAGTCCACAACTTTTCCGGGATTCATCAGGCCATCGGGGTCGAGCGCGTTCTTGATGCGGTGCATCAGCTCGATTTCGACGGGGTCTTTGTAATGCGCCATCTCAGCGACCTTGAGGCGGCCGATCCCGTGCTCGGCGGAAATCGAGCCGTTCATGCCTGCAACCAAGTCGTGAACAATCCGGTTCATCTCCGACCAGCGTTCGAGGTAGGCCGACTTGTCAACGCCGGCCGGCTGGGAGACGTTGAAATGCACGTTGCCGTCGCCGACGTGTCCGAA